>DASYBY010000305.1:0-6720 GCA_036500525.1 Baekduia sp.
GGCCACCGTGCTGCTCGGCGTCCCGACCATGTTCCACGACATGCTCGGCCACCCGCGCTTCGCGGCCACCGACACGTCGTCGGTGCGGCTCGTCTACTACGGCGCGTACGACCCGAGCGGGATCATGCGGCGCACCGCCGAGGCGTTCGGCGCCTCGGGCGGCGACACCGAGATGGTGCACACCTACGGCCTGACCGAGGCCGGGCCGTTCGTGGCCTACTGCCCGGCCGAGGAGATCTTCGAGCACTGGGGATCGATCGGCCGCGCGGTGGCCGGGGTGGAGATCGCGCTGCTCGACGACGACGGCGCCGAGGTGCCCGTCGGGCAGGCGGGCGAGATCTGCGTCCGTGGGCCGCGCATGAGCGGCTACTGGCGCAAGCCGGAGGAGTCGGCGGCGGCGCTGGCCGGTGGCTGGCTGCACACCGGCGACATGGCGGTCAGCGACGAGGACGGCTACCTGCAGATCGTCGACCGCAAGAAGGACATGATCCGCAGCGGCGGCCAGAACATCTACTCCAAGCAGATCGAGGACTGCCTGTCGGAGCACCCGGCGGTGCTCGACAGCGCGATCATCGGCCTGCCGGACCCGGTCTACGAGGAGCTGGTCTGCGCCGTCGTCGTGGCCAAGCCGCCGGCCACGGCCGACGACGACCTCGTGATCCTCCTCAAGGACCACGTGCGCCACCACCTGGCGGGCTACAACACGCCGCGGCAGATCGTGTTCGTCGACGCGCTGCCCAAGAACGCGGTCGGCAAGACGCAGAAGCAGGTGCTGCGCCAGCAGTTCGGCTCGACGTTCGATCGCGGCGCGACGACGCTGACGCCGGGTGGCTGAGGCGGTCCCGGAGCCCGGCGCCTACGCGGGGCTCCGGGTCCTCGACCTGTCGCACGTGATCGCGGGACCGATGTGCACCAAGCTGCTCGCCGAGCACGGGGCCGACGTCGTCAAGGTCGAGCCGCCGGCCGGGGACATGACCCGCCGGTTCCCCTACACCTACGACGAGGGCATGACGACGCAGTTCGCCCAGTACAACTGCGGCAAGCGGTCGATCGTCATCGACCTGGCCTCCGACGACGGCCCGGGGCTGGTCCTCGCGCTGGCCGAGCGCGCCGACGTGCTCGTCGAGAACTTCCGCCCGGGCGTGCTCGAGCGCCTGGGCCTGCCGATCGCGCTGCTGCGGGAGCGCAACCCGCGCCTGGTCGCCTGCTCGATCTCCACCTTCGGCCAGGACGGCGAGCTCTCGGCCAAGCCCGGCTACGGCTTCGTCGCCGAGGCGCACTCCGGGCTCATGGCGCTGGCCTCCGACGCGACCGACCCGCCGAGCGCCTTCGGCACCGCGCTGGCCGACATGGTCGTCGCCGTCCACGCCTTCGGGGCGATCGGCGCGGCGCTCTACCGCCGCGCGCAGACCGGCCGCGGGACGCACGTCGACGTGGCCTCCTACGAGACCATGGTCTCGACCATCGACCACGCGCTCGTGCTCCACGCCTTCACCGGCGGCGCGCAGCGCTTCGAGGGCTACTCGCGCCGCCATCCGGTCATCGTGCCCAACGGCGTGGTGGCCGCGGCCGACGGCGGCCACGTCGCCTACGGCGTCACCGACGACACGCAGTTCGCCGCGCTCTGCGCGCTGATGGGCGATCCCGCGCTGGCCGAGGATCCGCGCTACGCGACGGGCGCCGCCCGCACCGCGGCGCGCGACGCCGTCTACGACCGCGTCGACGCCTGGGGCGCGACGGTCGCCGACGCCGCGACGATCGCGCGCCTGCTGGAGGAGCGCTCCATCCCGGCCGCCCGCGTGCGAGGCTACGACGAGGTGGCCGAGGATCCGCAGCTCGTGCAGCGCGGGGTCCTGCAGCCGGTGCAGATCCCGGGGCAGGGCAGCGTCCTCATCCCGGTCGCGCCGCACCACCTCGACGGCGCGACGGTCGGCATCGCCGGCCCGCCGCCCCGGCTGGGGCAACACACAGAACAGGTGCTCGCGACGGACCTCGGTCTCGACGCGCGGGCCATCGCCGAGCTCGTCGCCGCGGGCACGGTCCACGACAGCAAGGCGGCCGCATGAGCAGCACCGACGAACTCCGCAGCTCCACCAGCGAGCTCCACGACCGCGCGCAGCGCATCCGGACCGAGATGGGCGGGGCCGAGCGGATCGACAAGCTCCACGAGGCCGGCCGCTGGACGGCGCGCGAGCACATCGACGCGCTGCTCGACCCCGACAGCTTCCGCGAGATCGGGACCTTCGCGCGGTCGGTCCGCCCCGAGGACCGCGACAGCACGCCGGGCGACGGCAAGGTCGGCGGGCGCGGCACCGTCGAGGGCCGCCGCGTCGCGATCGTCGCCGACGACCAGACCGTCAAGCGTGGGAGCACGTCGCTGGTCGGCGCGCGCAAGATGAAGCGCATCTTCGACATGGCGGTGCGCGACGGCGTGCCGCTCGTGTTCGTCGGCGAGACCGGCGGCGCGCGCGTCCCCGACATCATGGGCGGCGAGGGCTTCACCGAGATGCCGCCGCCGGCCTACATCGGCCGCCGGCGCCGGCGCGTCCCGCTCGTCACGCTGATCGTGGGCGAGTCGTTCGGCAACTCCTCGTTCGTCGCGGCCAGCAGCGACCTGACGATCCAGGTGCGCGGGACGTGCCTGGCCATCACCTCGCCGCGCGTGCTCGAGATGGCGACGGGCGAGGACCTCACGATGGACCAGCTCGGCGGCCCCGACGTGCACGCGCGCGTCACCGGCCAGATCGACCTCGTCGCCGAGGATCCCGCGCACGCCGCGCAGCTCGCCCGGCGCTTCTTGTCGTTCCTGCCCTCCAACGCCGACCTGCCCGCGCCGATCACCGCGCCCGTCGCGCCGCCCGACGTCGACATCGAGGCGCTCGTGCCGGAGAACCGCCGCCGTGCCTGGGACATGCGCAAGCTCGTGCATGGCCTGTGCGACGAGGACAGCACGCTGGAGCTGCAGCCCGAGTTCGGCCGCAGCGTCGTGACCACGCTCGGGCGCATCGAGGGCCGCCCGGTCGGGATCGTCGGCAGCCAGCCGATGCAGCAGGCCGGCGTGCTCGGCCCGGATGCGTGCGACAAGGCCACGCGCTTCATCTGCCTCTGCGACGCCTACGGGATCCCGCTGATCTTCCTGCACGACACGCCCGGGTTCATGGTGGGCAGCGGCGTCGAGCACCGCGGCCTGCTGCACAAGGCCATGATGATGTGGCAGGCCGTCGCGCTGGCCGGCGTGCCGCGGCTGGCGGTCATCGTCCGCAAGTCCTACGGCGTCGCGGACTTCGCGATGTCGGGCGTCGGGATGGAGTCCGACCTGCTGTGCGCGTGGCCGTCGGCGGAGGTCAGCTTCATGGACCCCGAGACCGCGGCCAACATCCTGCTGCCGGCCGACACCGTCGACCGCGCGGCCGAGCGGACGCGGATCGCCTCCGAGATGACCGCCGACATCGGGCCGTACGGACCGGCGGGGATCATGCGCGTGGACGAGATCATCGAGCCCGCGTCCACCCGCGCGGTGCTGGCGGCCGCGCTGGGCGACGCCGACGGCCGCACGATCGTGCCCGCGGCGCAGCGCCCGCTCTCGACCTGGCCGCAGAGCTGGTGAGCGCGCTCGTCCTCACCGAGCGCATCGGCGCGGTGCTCGTCGTGCGCTTCAACCGTCCCGAGCGCGCCAACGCGTGGACGCAGCCGCTCCAGGACGCCTACCTCGCCACGCTCGACGCGGCCGACACCGACCCCGAGGTGCGCGCGATCGTCGTGACCGGTGCCGGTCGCACGTTCTGCCCCGGCGCCGACATGGGTGCGCTGGACGCCCTCGCCGACGCCGGCGATCCCGGCCTGGAGCGCCATGAGCACCCGACGACGTTCCCGCTGCAGGTCCGCAAGCCGCTCATCGCCGCGATCAACGGCGGCTGCGCGGGCGTCGGCCTCGTGCAGGCGCTCATGTGCGACGTGCGGTTCGTCGCCGAGGAGGCGAAGCTGACGACGTCGTTCGCGCGCCGCGGCCTGGTCGCCGAGTACGGGCTGGCGTGGCTGCTGGAGCGGCTGGTCGGCCGCGGGCGCACCGCCGACCTGCTGCTGTCGGCGCGCGTCCTGCTCGGCACCGAGGCCGCCGCGATCGGCCTGGCGGAGTTCGCCCGCCCGGCCGACGAGGTCGTCGCCGCCGCGATCGCCTACGCCACCGACCTGGCGGAGAACTGCTCGCCGCGCGCGCTCGCGGTCCTCAAGCAGCAGGTGTGGGGCGATCTGCACCGCGCCTATCCCGCGGCGCTGGAGGACTCCATGAGCCTGGTCGAGGCGTCGTTCGGCTGGCCGGACCTCAAGGAGGGCGTGGCCAGCTACGTCGAGCGGCGGCCCCCGGCGTTCCCGCCGCTGGGTGGGCTCGACGAGGTCGCGCGCAGCGATCTACGCTGAAGCTGGAGGACTGCACAACGATGGCCGGCGGCCCGCTCTGCGCGCCGCGCGGCCGGGGTAGGTTCGTGGCAACGGGAGCAGGGGAGACGAAGCATGGTCATGCAGCAGGAAGCGGTCGAGCCACGGGAGGCGGGCGGGCCGGAGGAGGCCCGCATCGTCGAGCAGCACGACGTCATCGGCGCGTTCGGCGACATCGCCGCCGCGATCGGCGACGGGATGGAGCAGGGCGACCTGCTGCGGCTGATCGCGCGCCGGGCGTGCGAGCAGATGCGGATCGCGCGGTGCAGCATCTACCTGCGCGACGAGGAGACGCTGCTGTTCCGTGGTCAGGCCGGTTACGGCCGCCGGGACGACTTCGTGATCCCCGACGCCGAGGAGCGCGTCAAGCGGCTGGTGGCCGGCGGCCCCGCCGACGGCTTCACCCAGGAGATCGTCGCGACGCTGCGGCCGGTCGTGGTCGCCGACGCGGCGCACGACCCGCGCCCGGTCCAGTCGACGATGCGCCTGTGGGGCATCCGCTCGATGCTCGGCGTGCCGATGCTGTCGCGCGGCACGATCGTCGGGATCATCTTCCTCGACGACGGCGAGCGCGCCCGGCGGTTCACGCAGGCCGACAGCGATCTGGCCTCGACCTTCGCCGACATGGCCGCGGTGGTCATCGCCCAGGCGCAGATGCGCGACGAGCTGCGCTCGCAGCTGCGCACCGTCGCCCAGCAGAACGACCTGCTGCGGCGCGCGGCGGCGATGGACGACCGCTTCACCAACCTGGTGCTCAACGGCAGCAACATCGCCGAGATCACCGCGACGGTCGCCGAGCTGACCGGCAAGCCCTGCGACGTCTACGACCAGGCCGGCCACCGGCTGGCCCACGCGCTGCCCACCGGCTTCGAGGGCGCGACGATGCCCGAGGTCCTCGGGCCGGCCTTCCGCGACCTGCCGCCGGTCCGCGCCGCGCTCGACGCGATCGGCGAGCGCGCCAGCGGCGTGATCGGCCCGCTGCCCGACGTCGGCCTGCGCCACCGCTTCCTGCTCGCGCCGATCATGACCCGCGACGCGGCGTGGGGGACGCTGGTGATCATGGAGACGGGGTCGCGCTTCCGGGCGCTGGACACCCACGTCGCCCGCCGCGCGGCGATCAACGTGTCCTTGGAGATGTCGGCCGAGCGCCGCGCGATCCGCGCCGAGTGGGACGCGCGCGTCGCGCTCATCGGCGAGCTGATCCGGGGCACCGGCGACATGGTGGCCATCCGGCGCCGCGCCGAGTACCTGTCCTTCGACCTGGAGGCCCCGCGCGCGGTCTGCCTCATCAACGCCGACCGGCCGCCCGCCTCGGGCCTGATGCCGACCGCCGAGCAGGTCGCCGGCGCGTTCGCCGCCGACGGCGAGCCCGGCGAGGTGCTGACCACCGACGTGACCGAGGGGATCCTGGTCGTCCTCGAGCTGGACCCCGACGAGCCGCGCCCGCGCGCGCTGGCCCGCGTGCGCCACCGGCTGGAGGCGGTGCTGACGACGCTCGTGCCCGACCTGCGCGTCGCCGCCGCGGTCTCCAACGTCTGCCTGCGCGCCGAGGACTACCCGAAGGCCCACCAGCAGTCGCGGCAGGTCATGGACTGCATCCGCACGCTGGTCGACGGCGACGGGCCGATCGTCCTGACCGTCGCCGACCTCGGCGCCGGGCGGCTGCTCCTGTCCTACGCCAGCCGCGAGGAGGTCGACCGCTTCATCGAGGACGCGCTCGGCCCCTTGATCGATCAGCCCCGCCAGATGTTGAACGATCTTCTGGAAACCGTACGGGTGTACTTCGCGACGAGCCGCAGCGTCCGGCACACCGCCCGCGGGCTCGAGGTCCACGAGAACACCATCAGGTACCGCCTGGCCAAGGTCGAGGAGCTCACGGGCCTCGCGATCGGGTCCGACGCCGACGACGAGCTGACCGCGCAGACCGCGCTGCTGGCCCTGCGCCTGCGCCACTGGAGCGCCTGAGCGGCAAAGCTGGAGAAAGCGCCAATTTTGGCGTTGTTCGAATCTTGGGCTTGGAAATGAGCCCCGACTACGTTGACTCCGACGACTCGGTTGTCGGTCGTTGTCACTCGACAACACCAGGCGATGTAGGGGAGAGAGAGACGTGCGTATTCACACGGCGCGAGCTTCGGCGAACGCGTCCACCGGCGGCGGTCACCGCCGGACCATCCGAACGTCGCGCGTGGTCGCGGCCGCCGCACTGACGGCCGGCTGTCTGGCCGTCGCGGCATGTGGCAGCTCGGGCGACGACTCGAGCACCGCCTCCTCCGGGAGCAGCGGCGG
>DASYBY010000306.1:0-13073 GCA_036500525.1 Baekduia sp.
AGCGCGCCGATGTCCACCAACTCGATCACCGCGGCGATCACCACGGCCGCCAGCGTCGCCTCGGGCAGCTGCTCGAAGAGGCCGGTGAGGAAGAGCAGCGTGACGACGGCGAGCACCGCGACGAACAGCCCGGAGATCTGGCTGTGGGCGCCGGCGCCGCCGTTGACCGCGGTCTTCGACAGGCTGCCGTTGACCACCATGCCGCTCGCGAGGCCCGACGCCACGTTGGCCGCGCCGAGGCCGAGCAGCTCACGGTTGACATCGATGTCGTAGTGCTCGCGCGCGGCGTAGGTCTTGGCCGCGCCGAGGCCCTCGGCGAAGCCCACGAGCATGACCGCGATGCCGCCGGCGGCCAGCGACCCGAAGTCGTGCAGCGAGACGTCGGGCGTGCCGAACGACGGCAGGCCCGACTCGATCGGCCCGACGATCGCGACGCCGTGGTGGTCGAGGCTCAGCAGCTCGACGGCGGCCACGCCGAGCGCGACGGCGACCAGCGAGCCGGGCACGACGGGCGCGAAGCGGCGCAGGCCGAGCACGACCGCGAGCGAGCCGAGGCCGACCGCGACGGTGGGGCCGTCCACGTCGCCGAGCTTGCCGAGCACGTCGGCGAGCTGCTGGAAGAAGTCGCCGTCGCCGCCCGAGATCCCCAGCAGCTTGGGGACCTGGCCGATGATGATGGTCAACGCCAACCCGATGATGAAGCCCTTGAGCACCGGCTCGGAGATGAAGTTGGCCAGGAACCCGAGGCGCAGCACGCCCGCGATCAGCGCCGCGGCGCCGGTGGTCAGCGCGAGCGCGGCGGTGAACGCGGCGAAGTCGTGGCTGGCCGGGGCGATGAGGTCGGCGACGGTCGCGGCCGAGAGCGCGGCGGTCGCCGACATCGGGCCGACGATCAGGTGGCGCGAGCTGCCGAAGGCCGCGTAGAAGACCAGCGCGGCCGGCGCGGCGTAGAGGCCGACGACGGGGGAGACGCCGGCGATCGAGGCGTAGGCCAGCGACTCGGGGATCAGCACGGCCCAGACGGTCAGGCCGGCGATCAGGTCGCCCCGCAGCCAGGCGGGCCGGTAGCCGCGCAGCGAGGGGAAGAGGAGGTGGCGGAGCACGGCGCGCGGCCCATCCTGGGCGGCGCGCGGGTGGACCGCGTTCACCCGCGCCGGGTGAACGCGGACCACCCGGGCGGTGGCGACCCTCGGCCTTCCCGAGCCTGAGGAGGCGCGCCATGGCCGCCGGTCCCTTCGATGCACCGCTGAGCAGCAGCAAGCGCTACGACCAGCGCCTGACCGCGGTGCCGACGTGGGTGATGGTCGTCACCGGCGGGCTGTCGATCGCCGTCGGCGCGGCGGCGCTGATCTGGCCGGGCCCGACGCTCACCGTCGTCGGGATCATGTTCGGGATCTACCTGGCGCTGTGGGGCGCGGTCGCGCTGCTCACCGCGGTGGCGGCCGACGGCGCGGCGACCGGCGTGCGGATCCTCGGCGTGCTGGTCGGCCTGCTCGGCCTGCTGACCGGGTTGGTGTTGATGGTGCGCCCCGGCCAGTCGCTGCTGGCGATCGTCTGGGTGCTCGGGTTCTGGTGGTGCGTGCTCGGCGTGATGCAGCTGATCCACGGGATCGTCGATCCCGAGGGCCGCATCTGGAACCTGGCGTGGGGCGTGCTCGGCATCGCCGCCGGCGCGATCCTGCTCGCGTGGCCGTCAATCGGCCTCGGGACGATGGTGATCGTCGTCAGCGTGAGCCTGATCGTGCAGGGCTTCGTGGAGATCGGCCTGGCGGGCGCCCTGCGCGGGGCGGCGCGGGGCTGATCGCCGCGCGCCGCCGCCGCACCACCTTCAGCTCACGCCTCGGGATCCCAGCGCACGATCAGCTGGTAGATGATCACGACGTCGAGCACGATCAGCAGGATGCCCCAGAGCGGGAAGGCCGAGATGATGGCGAACTGCGCCAGCGCGTTGAGCATCGCGAAGCCGATCGCCAGCCAGCGCGCGGCGCCCATCCCGGTGAACAGGCCGACGGACACCAGCATCATGACCACGCCGAGGACGAGGTGGATCCAGCCCCACGCGGTGAAGTCCCAGATCGTGACGCCCGTGCCGCCGCCGACCGTCACGACGTCGTCGTTGAGGATCGCCGCGAGGCCGTAGAGGGCGCCGAAGCAGCCGTTGAGGAAGAGCAGGATCCCCGCGAAGGCGATCCATGCGTTGGTGCCGGCCCCGGCGGGCAGGCGTTCGCTCCGGGTGCGTGCGGAGAGTGGTTCGGTCGACATGGTGGGTCCCTTCGGTGGCGAGCAGGGCAAGCGTCGTCACGAGGTTGCGCGGGCCGCGGGTGAGCGAGCTTCACCCGGGCGGGGTGAGGCGCGCGGCGCGGACCACTAGCGCCCGGTTCGGGACCGGGGATCATCCGTTGTGGATGATGCGCCCGAACCCCCGGGGTGTCTGAATGGTCCTGCATGAGGCAGCTTTCCGAGCCTGCACCTCGTGGTGTGACCGCCGGATCGCGCGGCGGGCGCTTGACCCCTGAGCGCCACGCTGATCGCGGTCCGGCCTCGCGCCCGGGTCTCGTCGTCCGCCGTCGACTCCTGTCGGCGCTCGACGCCGGTTCCGGCGCGCGCCTCACGCTGATCACCGGACCGGCCGGCGCCGGCAAGACCGTGCTGCTCTCGACCTGGGTGGCCGCCCGCGGCGCGGAGACGACCCGGCTGGTCACCCTCGACGGCGACGCCTGCACGGTCGCCGGGCTGTGGCTGAAGCTCGCCGCCGCGCTGGAGACCCCGCGCCGCCGCGCGCCCCGCCCGCCGCCGCAGACGCCCGAGGCGCTGGCCCAGCGCGTCCTCGACCTGGCGCCCACCGCTCCGCGCGAGCAGCTCACGCTGGTCCTCGACGACGTGCACCTGGCCGACAGCGCCACGACGCGCGCGGCGCTCTCGGCGCTCGTGCGCGCGCCGGACGGGCCGCGCCTGGTGCTCAGCAGCCGGATCGATCCCGGGCTCGCGCTCCACCGGCTGCGGCTCGCGGGGGCGCTGGCCGAGCTGCGCGGCCCCGACCTCGCCTTCACGCTGCGCGAGGCCGGCGAGATCCTCGCCCAGGACGGCATCGTCCTGCCCGCCGCGACGCTCCAGCGCCTGTGGGCGCGCACCGAGGGCTGGGCCGCCGGCCTGCGCATGGCCGCGCTCTCGCTGGTGGGCCACCCCGAGCCCGCCGCGTTCGTGGACGACTTCGCCGGCGACGACCGGGCCGTCGTCGCGTACCTGATCGAGGAGGTGTTGGAGCGCCAGAGCGAGCAGGCGCGCGAGCTCCTGCTGGCCACGGCCGTGGTCGATCGCGTCAGCGCCCCGCTGGCCGACGCGCTCACCGGTGGCAGCGGTGCCGCGGCGATCCTCGACGACCTGGTGCGGGCCAACGCGTTCGTCCTGCCGCTGGACCGGCGGGGCGAGTGGTTCCGCTACCACGCGCTCTTCTCCGACCTCCTCCGATCCCAGCTGGCGCGCCGCGGCCGACCCACCGTGGCGCGCCAGCACCGGCGCGCGGCGCGCTGGTTCGCCGAGCAGGACCGGTCCGCCGCGGCCCTGCGCCACGCGGCGCTGGGCCAGGACTGGGACGGCGTGACGGCGATCCTCGCCGAGCGCTGGACGGAGCTGCGCGCCCAGGCCGGCGGCGCGCTGCTGGACGAGGTGCTCGACGCCTTCCCGCCCGAGGCGATGCAGGCGCGGCCGCACGCGGCGCTCGTCGCGGCGATGCGCTGCCTGGATCGCGACGACCCCGAGCGCGCCGAGGCGCACCTGCGCACCGCCAACCGCTTCCGCCATCGCCTGTCGGGCACGCGGCGCGCGACGTTCACCTGCGACCTGTCGCTCGTGCGCCTGCTGCGCGCCGGGCGCGACGGCGACGTCGAGGCCGGCCTGCGCGAGCGCCCGCTGGTCAGCACGCTCGGCCACGAGGACTCGCGCCGGGCGCGCGAGGGGTCGGCGCTGGCCCATCTGGAGCTCGGGCGCCTCGGCGCCGCCGACGGCGACGACGGCGCCGAGCGCCACCTGCGGACCGCGGCGCGGCTGGCGACCGACGGCGAGCAGCCCGGGCTGGCGTCCGAGGCCGACGCGGAGCGGGCCTGGTTGTACGCGTTGGACGGCGAGCTCCGCGGCGCGCGCCTGGCTGTCGATGCGGCGACCGTGCGGGGCAGCCTGTCGGGCGTGCCGCCACCGCCCTCGGCGCTGCTGGCCGGCGGCCTCGTCGCCGCCGCCGCGGGCGACCTGCGCCACGGGGCCGAGCAGCTGCACGCCGCCCGCACGCGGATCGCCGGCTGCTACGGCGAGCAGGGCCGGCTGCGTGCGCTGGAGGTCGCGCTCGTCGACGCGCGCCTCGCGCTCCCCGGCGAGCGCACGGCGGCGCAGTCGGCGGCCGACGGCCTGCACGACGCGCTGGCCGGCTGGCGGGCGCCGGATCGGCTGGCCGACGAGTCGCAGGCCGTCGCGGGCGAGCTGCTGGTCCGCCTGGGCCGCCCGGCCGAGGCGCTGGCCGCACTGCCGATCGTCCCCGACCGCCGCAGCGGCGGCGCCATCGGCGTCGCGCGCGTCGCCGCGCTGCTGGCGCTGCACCGCAGCGAGCAGGCGCTGGTCGAGGGCGCGCGCGTGGCCGACAACGACAACTTGCCCCTGCCCGCCGCCGTCGCCGCCGCCGCGGTGACCGCCGCCGCGGCCGAGGCCGAGGGCGACCGCGCCCAGGCCCAGCGCTACGCCGAGCACGCGCTCGACCTGGCCGAGCCCGAGGGCGTGCGCCTGCCGCTGGCCACCGCGCTGGAGGCCCTCGACCCGGTGCTGCGCCGGCTGCTGCGCCTCGGCACCGCGCACCGCTCGCTGATCGGCGAGGTCATCGAGCTGGCCCGCTCCGGGACTGCGCCCGCCGCGGCCGACGTGCTGCCGCTCGTCGACCCGCTGAGCGAGCGCGAGTTGATGGTGTTGCGCTACCTGCCGACGCTGCTGTCCTCGGCCGAGATCGCCGGCGAGCTGTTCGTCACCGTCAACACGGTCAAGAGCCACCTCAAGAGCGTCTACCGCAAGCTCGGCGTCCGCACCCGCCGCGAGGCGGTCGAGCGCGCGCGCGACCTCGGCCTGATCGCGGTCAGCGGTCTCGGCGTGGAGCGCCGCGCGCCCGGGCTCAGGCGCGGCGACGCGGCGTGAGCCGGCGCGCCTCCAGCAGCTCGCAGCCCAGCTCCTGAAGTCGCGCCAGCACGCCGCGCAGCTCGGCCTGGTCGGCGACGCGCCCGCGCAGCACGGTCTCGGTCGGCTCGAAGGCGCGGACCGCGTCGGCGAGGTGCGCCCGGACCTCGTCGGTCAGCGGGCCGCGGATCCGGATCTCGTAGGTGTCATCCACCCGGCGCCACCTGCCGCACCTCGACCAGCTCCAGCCCGCGGTCCGACAGGCGGTCGAGCAGCTCGCGCAGGGCGGCGGCATCGTGGACGTCGCTGCGCAGAACGGTCATCGCCGGCCGCTCGCTGGCCTCGAGGCCATCGAGATCGGCGAGCAGGGCGTCGCTGACGTGACCCTTGACGCTGATCTCGTAGGCGGTCATCGAGCGATGGTCCGAGGGCACGGGAGGAAGCGGCGTCACCCGCCATGGGTGATCCCGCCCGGCTGCCATCCCGCGCCGCGCTTCACCCGCGCCGGGTGACACCGCCTCACCCGGCCCGCTCGGACCATCGGCGCTCACCGTCGTCGACCTCAACGGAGCCCTCATGAGCAACCTCATCGCCGTCGCCTACCCCGACATGCCGACCGCCGAGCGCGTCGCCGCCAACCTCGACGAGGCGCGCAAGGGCCATCTCCTGGACCTCGACGACCTGGTCCTGGTCGAGCATCGCGACAACGGCGAGATCAAGCTCCACCAGCCGTCGATGGCCGGGGCGGGCGCGCTGGGCGGCGCCGCGTGGGGCGGCCTGATCGGGCTGCTGTTCCTGGTGCCCTTCTTCGGCATGGCCATCGGCGCCGCGACGGGCGCGGCGGCCGGCGCGATGTCCGACGCGGGCGTCGACGACAAGTTCATGAAGGACTTGGGCGAGCAGCTGCAGCCGGGCAACGTCGCGGTGGTCGCGCTGGTCCACAACGCCAACATGGAGAAGCTGCTGGAGGACGTGAAGATCCCCGGCACCATCATCCACTCCTCGCTGGACGACGAGACCGAGACGGCGCTGGCCGAGGCGCTGTCCAAGGCCGGCGCGTCGGCGGCGTGAGCGCGCCGACGCCATGACCGAGCCTCCGGCCCGCCCGCCCGACCACAGCGAGGACCCGACGCGCATCAGCCCGCCGCCTCCGCCCGGCGGCGCGCCCCCGCCGCCGCTCCCCCCGGACCGGCCGGTGGGCGACGGCGGCGGCGGGCGCGGCTGGGAGCTCCTGGCGGTCGCGCTCGTGGCGCTCATCATCGGCGCCGGGCTCGCCGTGCTCATCAAGGACGATGGGAACGGCGACACCGAGACGCGGACCGTGCAGGGCGCGCGCGAGACCGTGACGGCGCCGGCCGCGACGCCCACCGGTGTCACCGTGACCCAGAAGGAGTCGCGCACCGTGGTGCAGACCGAGACCGCGACGGAGACCGTCCCGACGACCGTCACGGTGACGCTGCCGCAGACGGCGACGGCGGGCTGACCGGGTCGGCGGGGTCGGCCGGCTCGCCCGGCTCGCTCCCCGCGCCCCGCAGCTCGGCCATCCGCGCCCGCCGCGGCGCGCCCGCCTCGCGGAGCACGATCTTGATGACGGCGGCGAACGGGACGGCGAGGATCGCGCCCACGACGCCGAGCAGCGCGCCCGCGATCAGCACCGCGACGATCGTCGTGAACGGCGACAGCTCGACGGCGCGCCGGTAGACCAGCGGGTAGACCACGTAGTTCTCGAGCTGCTGGTAGACGAGCTGGATCACGAGCATGATCACCGCCGCCGGCGTGCTCACCGTGAGCGCGACCGCCACGAGGATCACCGCGGCGACGGTCGCGCCGACCTGGGGGATGAGGTCCAGGAACCCCGTGATCACCGCCAGCACGATGGGGAAGGGGAGGCCGAGCGCCCACGCCGAGAGGCCCGCGACCGTCGCCGCGACGCACGAGATCGCGACGTTGCCCACCAGCGAGTCCGAGACGGCGCCGATCGAGTCCTCCAGCACCGGGCGCCACCGCTTCTCGACGGCCGGCGGCGTGAAGCCGAACAGCCAGTCGGTGATCGTCGGGCGCTCCATGAGCAAGAACAGCGCCAGGAAGGTCAGCGTCACCAGCGAGAGGATCGAGCCGAACGCGCCGCCCGCGATCCCGAGGATCGTCGTCGCCGCCTCCGGCAGCCCGGCGGCGAGGTCCTTGAGCGCGTTGCGGATCGTGTCGTCGGCGCCCGCGGTCGAGATCAGGCTCTGGAACCCGTCGGTCTTCGTCAGCTCGTCCCAGTACTGCGGGAGCATCTGCACGAACTCGGTGATCTGGTCCCACAGCGGCCCGGCGGTGACGAGCACGATGACCGCGACCGCGGCGAACAGCGCGGCGAACGTGGCGAGCGCGGCACGCGGCCGGGGCCAGCCGCGCCGCACCAGCGCGCCGACCGGCGGGTCGAGCCCCAGCGCGAGCACGGCCGCGACGAAGATCGACAGCAACGTCCCCGCCGAGAGGACGATGAGCAGCACGATGGCGCCGAAGGCCAGGACCGTCACCATCGTGCGCAGCGGGATGACGATGGCGACGCGCACGGCCCGCGTCCGCCTCACGCCCGCCGGATCGGCGGCAGCTCGTACCCGTCGAAGACCGCGTCCCGCGGCTGGTACATCCGCAGGATCGGGCGGAAGCGGCCCGCCGGCGCCGGCAGCCAGTTGGCGCGCTGCTCGTCGTCGCCGGGATCCTCGTGCTGGAGCAGGAGCGTCAGCGACCCGTCGTCGTCGTACCGCAGGCCCGGCGTCCGGTCGCCGATCGAGTAGCGCCGCACCGGGTTGGCGACGAGGTAGAACTCGGGCAGGTCGTACATCGTCACCGACCAGAACGTGTCGACCGGCGGCAGCGTGGCGAAGCGCAGCGTGTAGGAGCGGCCGCCGCTCAGCGGCTCGCCGTCGCCGTCGACCCACGCCATCGCGTAGGCCGCCTCGTAGCCGTGGTTGCCCCAGAGTCCGCCGCGCGCCGCGGCGGCGCGCTCCACCCGGGCCGCGTCGCGATCGGCGATGCGCCACTCCGGGTCGTCGAGCGTGCCGAGGCCCAGGTAGTCGTTGTTGTAGTCGAAGGCGTGGTAGCTCAGGCGCCAGCCGTTGACCTCCGGGGCGCTGCCGTGCTCCAGCACGTCCTCCAGGAGCGCCTGGCCCGCCGGCAGCCCGGCGCGCACCGCGGTGGTCAGCTCGGGCACGCCGTCGGCGGTGTAGGGCGAGAGCGGCGCGAGCAGGCCGAGCTCCGCGAAGCGCTGGAGGTGCTCGCGCTCGGCCGGGGCGGGCGGGAAGGCCTGGCTCCAGACGCGCAGCCGCTCGAAGAACCGCAGGTCGTCGGGCACCGCCGGGTCGCCGGCCGGGAAGGCGGGCAGCGGGGGACCGCCGGACAGCGGCGTGAGCCGCAGGCCGCGCTGCAGCTTGGCGACGGCGGGCAGGTCGTCCTCGCCGTCGACGGCCCAGCGGCCGACGATCGTGACGATCGCGGTCGGCGCCTCGATCCGCGCCGCGCCGTCGGGCAGCGGGTCCTCCCAGCCGAGCGGGATGATCCAGTAGCTCGCGGCGTCCGTGCCCGTCGCGCGGCGGCCGACGTAGGCGAAGTTGTCGGTCCACGCGTCGACGAGCTGCAGGACGTAGTAGCGGTCGCCCGCCGCCGGGACGTCGAGCCGCACCGGGCCGCTGCGCAGGTCGAGCTGCGCGATCGAGTACAGCGTGTCGTTGTTGACCGAGACGAACGTGTCCTCCGGGCCGGCCAGCTTCGTGGCGTGCGAGAACGTGTTGAAGGGCGCGGCGGGCAGCGCCCCGAGCCCCTCGCCGGCCAGCCGCTGCACCTGCTCCAGGTTGAAGACGAGGGGGAAGCCGAACAGGTAGGCCTCGGCCGCCAGCGTGGTCAGATCGGCCTGCGTCGTCGTCATGAGCAGCAGGAGACCGCCGACGTGGGTGAACGGGCCTCATCCGCGACGGGTGAGGGGAGGTGATCCGCACGTTGAGACGAGAACGAGACGGTTTCGCGGGCCCCGCGCACCCATGCTGGCCGCAATGCCTTCTCTCCGTCGCGTCCTGGCGACCGTTCTGCTCTCCCTGGCCGGCCTCGGCGCGCTCTCCGCGACGGCCCTGGCCGGTCCTCTCGACCTCGATCCCGACTTCGGCACGGGCGGGATCACCACGACCAGCGGGACGCAGGGGAGCCGGTGGTCGGCGCTGCACACGCTCGCCGACGGCACGTCCCTGGCGGCCGGCGCGATCGGCGGCGACAAGATCGCCGTGACGCGGTTCACCGCCGGCGGCGCGCGCGACACGACGTTCGCGGCCGACCAGCCCGTCCCGGGCGTGCTCGCCCTCGGCGGCGGCCAGGGCACGGTGACGCCGACCGACCTCCTGGTCGACAGCGCCGGCACGATCCTCATCGCCGCCACGGCGACCACCGCGAGCGGCGGGACGGACCCCGGCATCGTCGTGGCGCGGATCACGGCCGCCGGCCACCTCGACACCAGCTTCGGCACCAACGGCATCGCCACGGTCGCCCTCGGCGCCGGCGGCGTGACGCTCGGCGGCATGGCCCGCCAATCCACCGGCGCGATCGTCCTCGCCGGCACACGGCCGACGATCAACCCCAGCTCCGGCGTCCTCGCGCGGCTGAGCGCAGGCGGCGTCCTCGACAGCACCTTCGGCTCCGGCGGGCAGGACATCATCTCGCTGGGCGGCGCCTCGGTGCGCCTGGACGACATCGCCGTCGACACCGCTGACCGCCTGGTGGTCACCGGCTCGCGCTCGGGTCCGCCCAGCGGCCGCGGCCAGGTCACGGTCGCGCGTCTCACCCCGGACGGCGCGATGGACACGACCTACGGCACGACCACGCCCGGCTACGTCGCCGCCGACACGGTCGGGATCGACCCCGCCATCTACGACGTCGAGGGCCGCCGGGTCAGCCTGAGCGCCGACGGCCACGCCACGATCGCCACGACGGTCTCCGATCCGCACGACGGCAACCACCTCCTCGGCCTGGCGCGCATGACGCCGGGCGGCGCGCTGGACACGAGCTTCGGCACCGGCGGCACCGCCACGCAGGACCTCAGCCCGTCGCATCTGGCCGACCTGGTCGACATGAGCCCGCTGCCCGGCGGCGGGTTCGCCGTGGCCGGCCGGATCACCGTCGGCCCGGCGGTGCAGGTCGCGATCGCCGGCTACCACGCCGACGGCTCGCCGGACCTGACGCTCAACCCCGGCCACGGCGACACGTCCAACGCCACCAACTTGACCGTCGGCCCGTCCGCCGACGACGAGGGCGCGGCGATCGCGCTCACGCCCACCGGCCGCCTGCTGGTCGCGGGCATGACCGAGAACGCGGCGCACGGCCAGGACGGCTTCGTGCTGCGGGTCGGCGGCACCCACGCGACGCCGATCGCCAAGGCGACCGTCTCGTGGCCCCACACCGTCGCCGGCCGCTCCGCGCGCCCGGGCCAGACCGTCACCTTCGACGCCACCGGCTCCACCGACGCCGACGGCGACATCGCCTCCTACGCCTGGGACCTCGACGGCGACGGCCAGACCGACCACACCGGCCCGACCGCCACGATCGCCTACCCCGCGCAGCGCACGATCGCCGCGCTGCTGCGCGTCACCGACGCGACCGGCCTGGTCGGCACCGCCGGCGTGAGCGTCACGGTCACCGACAACGCGCCGCCGGCCGCCAACATCCTCCAGCCGAGCGCGGGGCCGCGGGCCGGCAAGCCGCTCGTCCTGGGCGTCGAGGCCACCGACCTCGACGGCTCGGTCGCCGACATCGCCTGGGACCTCGACGGCAACGGCAGCTACGAGACCGACAACGGCACCTCGCCGTTCGCGTCGGTCACCTGGAACACCGCCGGGCCGCAGACGGTCGGAGTGCGCGTCACCGACGACGAGGGCGCGACGGCGACCCGGTCCATGACCTTCCCCGTGGGCGAGGCCCCCTGCATCGAGAACCCGACGCTGAAGATCGACCAGGCCGTCTTCATCACGCAGGGCACCGCGCAGGTCGGCACCGGCTGCTTCCACGCCGTCATCACCAACCAGGACGGCGTCCGCACCGCGACCTACACGACCGACGGCCACTTCCGCCTCAACGGCCTGGAGGTCGACACGCTCGGCACCTCCAAGGCGGTGCTGGTCTACAAGCGCAAGGGCGTCCAGACCACGCAGCTCACGCTCACCGCGCCCAAGGTCCACGTCGAGGGCACCTCGAAGGGCACCGACTTCGCGTTCATCGACGGCGCGATCGCCTGGGACCTGAAGGGCGACAAGCTCGGCGGCTTCAAGGCCGACAAGAGCGCCGGCATCGGCGGCCTGCCGGTCACGGTCTCCGGTGAGCCGGCCATCGACGCCGACGGCACCACGACCATGGACGTCCTGCCGGTCGCCCCGGCCGAGCTGCTGGGCAAGACGCCCGACCAGCCGATCCACGCGACCTTCGGCCCGTCGGCCAACGCCGCAGCGCTGGGCGCCTTCAGCTTCAAGGTCGACACGATCCCGCTGGGCGTCATCACGCTCGGTCCGGTCACGATCTCCTACGACGGCGCCGGGCGCTGGGACATCGCCGCGAAGGCGAGCATGGCGATCCCGGTCCCGACGACGCTCGAGGGCAAGCTCGTCCTGATCAACAGCAAGGTCAAGTCGGTCGACCTGCAGTTCAGCGGCGCCATCTCCGTCGGCCCGCTGCTCATCACCAAGGTCGGCCTGAGCATCGACTTCGGCCCCAAGGTGGAGGCCAACCCGAACTGCGTCAAGCACGTCGGCCTGGAGGACGTCACGCCGTACGAGGGCTGGAAGGTGCTCGACGCGTTCGCGCCCGGCCTGAAGGCGAGCATCCTGGCGCAGGACAACCCCAACCAGATCCTGTTCCACCAGATCTTCAAGCAGTACTTCACGCCGACCTTCGCGCTGTGCGGCCACGTGGCGCTGAGCGTCGCCAAGCTCGTGGAGGCCGAGGCCGGCTTCGGGTTCGCCCGCTATCCGAGCCCGCTGCCCAACGTGTTCTTCTTCTACGGGAAGGCCACGATCATCGACCTGATCCACGCGACGATCGACGCGGAGATCACGACCGAGGGCTACGTCCACGTCAACGCCGAGGTCAACGGCGGCTACCCGGAGGCCGACCCGTGGATCGGCTGGAAGCTCGGCCTGGACTTCGAGTACTTCAAGCAGCAGTTCAACGCGGAGGCCTACGCCGGGATCACCGTCGTCCCGCTGAGCTTCAGCGCCGGCGCGCGCCTGTTGGCCTCCAACAAGGGCATCGTCGCGTGCCTCGATCTCGACACGCCGTTCGGCGAGTGGCATCCGGGCGGCGGCGCGAAGTGGGGCCACGGCCCGACGCTGTACTTCATGGGCTGCGACGTCGACGACTACAAGGTGGTCATCAAGCACGCGCTGTCGGGCGACTACGTGATCGGGCCGCCGGTCTACGGCATGGGCACCGCCCACAGCGCGGGGACGGCCACCGTGGACCACGTCCCGACGACCGGCCAGGGCAACGACGCGACGCTCGTGCGCCTCGCCGGTGAGCAGCCCTCCGCGGCTCGCCGCAGCGCGATCCGGGCGCACGCCGCCCAGGCCGCTCCCGACCCCATCGACATCCCGGCCGGGCTGCCGGGCACGGTCATGGCGTTCAAGGGCGCCGGCGCCCCACCGCAGATCATCCTCCACGGTCCCAAGGGCGAGGTCATCGACTCGGGCGCCGGCAACGAGCCGATGCGCACCCCGGGCGTCGCGGCGTTCAAGAACGCGACGACCGGCATCACCGAGATCGTCATCGCCAAGCCCTCGGGCGGCCGCTGGACGGTCGAGCCCGCGCCCGGCTCGTCGCGCCTGGTCGAGGCGCTGCAGGCCGACGCCACCGTGCCGGCCAAGATCACCGGCAAGGTCATCGGCAAGACGCCGCACCTGAAGCTG
>DASYBY010000307.1:0-2213 GCA_036500525.1 Baekduia sp.
TTCCTGGCCTGGCATGCGTGGCGCGACGTCGAGGCCGGCGACTGGCCGCCCGGCTTCCCGGAGGCCAAGCGCGGTGCCTACGACCTGCCCGAGATCCGCCGCTGGCTGGAGGTGTTCTGCGAGCGCTACTTCGCCTTCGCCCAGTTCAAGCGCTCCGCCCTGCCCAACGGGCCGAAGGTCTCGGCCGGCGGCTCGCTGTCGCCACGCGGGGACTGGCGCGCGCCGTCCGACGGCTCGGCCGCCGCGTGGCTGTCCGATCTCGCAGGCTGGGACGACGCGGCCTGGCGCGCTACGGCTTGCGGGTACGGACGCTGACGTGCCCCCCGTCCTGCCCGCCGGTCCACGCGCCGGGCGCCTCGCCCAGACGCTCGCCTTCCACCGCGATCCGCTGCGCTGGCTGCGGCGCCAGCAGGCCCGCTACGGCGACGTCTTCACGATGCGGCTGGCCACGACCGGGCCGGTCGTCGTGGTCGCCGACGCCGATCTGGCCGCGGTGCTGCCCTGCTCCGACCCGGCGACGGCGCACGCTGGGGAGGCCCGGCGCTCGATGCTCCCGATGGCCTCTCCACGCTCGATCTTCGGCAGCGACGGCGACGAGCACCAGGCCGCGCGCAGTCGGGTAGAGGACCTCTTCGCGCTGGACGCCGTTGCGCAGCGGCGCGACGCGATGGCCGCGGTCGCCTGCGCGCACGTCGCCCGCTGGCCCCGCGAGCGCCCCCTGCGCCTGCTGCCGCGCCTGCGCGCGATCACCGACGAGGTCTTCGTGCGCGAGGTGCTCGGCGTGTCCGGGCCGCGCGCCAACGCGCTGGCGCAGTCGATCGGCCGCCTGCTGTGGACCCCAGGCAACCCGCCGCTAACGATCCCAGGACCGGCCGACGGGATCGTCGGCGCGGCAGTCGACGCGGCTTACCGGCGTCGCCGCGCGCCGATCGCGCGGCTGCTGGAGGACGAGATCGCTGAGCGTCGCCGAGCGGACGAGGCGGGTGACGGCGTCCTCGGCCGGCTCGTCGCGACGGAGGGCGACGTCGGCGCCGAGACGCTGGTCGAGGAGCTGCTGGCGCTGCTGATGGCCGCCCAGGAGCCCATGGCCGCCGCGCTCACATGGGTGCTCCTGCAGATCGCCGCGACACCGGGGCTCGCCGAGCGGCTCGCCGACGACTTCGCCGGCGCAGTCGTCACCGAGACGCTGCGGCTGCACCCGCCGGCCGTCGGCGTCCTGCGGACGCTCACCGTGCCCACCGAGATCGGTGGTCACACGCTAGCTGCGGGCACGGCCACGATGGTCCCGATCCCGTTCCTCCAGCGCGACGCCCGCTACCACCCCGATCCGGACGCCTTCCGGCCCGAGCGCCATCTGGACCCCGCCCATCCGGTCCCCGAGCACGCGCTTCTGCCCTTCGGCGGCGGCGCTCGCCGGTGCATCGCCCAGCCGCTGGCCTGGACGCAGATCGGCGCCGTCGTCCCGACCGTGCTCTCGATCCTGAGCCTCCGCGTGGTTGGGCCACAGCCAGAGAAGATGGTGCTTCGAGGAACGATCCTCGTACCGCGCCGCAGCGGGCTCGTGATCGCCGACGGCTGAAGACCTACGCGTTGCTTCGCCCCACGCTGCGCACGGCGCGTTCAGCCGCCGCCACTGGCCCCACGGCGACAGGTCATCGCACCGGCGGACGATCACGGATCGATCGACACGCTGACTCGGCCGAGGCCGGCGATCTCTGCCACCACCTCGTCGCCACGACCCACAGGGACGTGCACGAGCGAACCGGTGAGCAGGAGATCGCCGGCCAACAGTCGCTCCCCACCGCGCTCGAGCAGCTCCGCCGCGTCACGCACGGCCTGGACGAGATCCGGCAGCGGCCGATCGGGACGATGTACCCGGCCGGCGACGGCGAGCGTCGCGTCGGCGCTCGCCGCCTCAGCTGGGCATCGGCCGATGCCCAGCACGACGGCGCGATGGAACACGTCGCCGGCGACCACCTGCTCGAGGTCGGAGTGCGGATCGCCGACATCGACGAGCTCCAGCGCCAGACCGACACCGGCGATCGCAGCGCGAACATCGTCCGGCGACGCCTCGGCCGCGACATCGTCGCCGACCTCGATCAGCAGCTCGGTCTCGGCGCGCAGCGCGATCGGATGGCCCGCGACGTAGATGCCGCCGTCGGGCACGACGGTCGCGCTGGTCAGCGCGCCGAGCACCACGCGGTCGCCGGCCC
>DASYBY010000308.1:0-6374 GCA_036500525.1 Baekduia sp.
CCCTGATCGGCGTCCATCGGCGCGTAGAACGCGGCCAGCGCATACCCGCCGACCATCGCGATCACCGTCGCGACGGACAGCAGGCGCAGGCGCGACACGGCCGTCGCCTACTTCGCCCGGCCGGCCACGGCCGACACGTACGCCGCGACGTCCTGGGCGTCGACGCCCTGCAGGAGCCCCGCCGGCATCTGGCCGCTGCCGCGCGCGCGGCCGTGCTGGATCGCGTCGAGGACCAGCGCGGCCGGCACCTTGCCGCCGTACAGCGTGTCCAGGTTGGGTCCGACGCGGCCCACGGCGTCCGAGGCCGCGAGCGTGTGGCACGTCGCGCACGTCCGGGAGAACACCGCGCGCCCGTGCGACTGCACGTCGCTCAGCGCCGCGAGGCCACTGACGTGCCCGGCCTGCTTGTCGCGGTTGTGCGCGAGTACCACCGCGGGCAGCCCGCCGCCGACGACCGCGACCAGGAAGCCGACGGCGAGCGCCGCCGGCCGGCGCGTGACGACGAAGGCGAACAGGCCGACGAGCGCCGCCACGACGCCGGAGACGATGAGGACAGCGGTCAACGAGCTACTGCTGCTTCTTCATGCCCGGCCCCGTGCCGGCCACCGACGACACGTACTTGGCCAGCGCGGCGATCTGCTTGGTCGACAGGACGCCACCGAAGGACGGCATCCCCCGCCCGCCGCTCGACGCCATCGCCTTGACCAGCTCGGCGTTGGGCTTGACCACGTCGAGGTTCGGCCCCGCCGTGCCACGCGCCTGCGCATCGGCGAGCGAGTGGCAGGAGGCGCAGTTGCCGACGAACAGCGCCTGGCCGTTGGTCGTGCCGGCCTGCTGTTCCTTGGACACGTCGACGGTCCGCGGCGCCTTGTCGCCGAGCGCCCAGGCCATGAAGACGCCCTGGAGGTTCCGCGTGGCCATCACGCCGACGTACTCGACGCCGTTGGCCTCGTAGACGATCGGCGGGGCGCTGATCGACAGGCCGGGCAGGTTGAAGGACCACACCTGCTTGCCGGTCTTGGCGTCGTAGCCGAAGAAGTGGCCGGCCGAGTCGGCCGTGAAGACCACGCCGCCGGCGGTCACCGCCGAGCCGCCGCTGCACGCCGTGTTGGCGTAGTGCTTCTGCCAGACGAGCTTGTTGGTGCGCACGTCGATGGCGGTGAAGTACCCCGTCTTGGGCTCCGAGCCGCCGACGCCGTTCTGGTAGAGCTGCGGCCAGACCTCGACGTCGGTCTTCTGCTGGGCCTTGACGTCCGAGACCCGGACGGCGCGTGTGCCGTTGTTGGCGCAGAAGTACTCGTAGCCGAGGTTGGCGGCGTAGCTCGTCGGCTGCCAGTTCAGCGCCTGCTCGGTCGTGCCGGCGATGAAGTGGTCGTCGCTGTAGTAGTTGAAGGCGCAGGAGTACTCATAGGGCTTGCCGTCCGGCGCCTTGGCCGGCAGGTTGGCCTTGATGGCGCAGTGCGGGACGACCGCGCCGGCGCCGACCGGGATCGGCTCGGTCATCGGCTTCCCGCCGGTGCGGAACCAGTCCAGCGAGTCCTCGGAGTACTTCTTGGCCTGCGGGTCGCTCTCGGCGTTGGCGAGCGGCTCCTCGCGGACCGGGGTGACCGGCTTGCCGGTGCGGCGATCGAGCTGGTACTGGTAGCCGCTCTTGCAGGCGATCGTCAGGCCCGCGACGGGCTTGCCGTTGATCGGCTGATCCCAGAGGACCGGCGGCTGGGCGCAGTCGTAGTCCCACTCGTCGTGGTGGACGGCCTGGAAGAACCAGCGCTTCTTGCCGGTCTGCAGGTCGAGGCCCAGGACGCCGTCGGTGTAGTACTCGTCGCCGGCGGTGCGGCCGAAGTCGGGCCACGTGTTGCCGGTCGGGACGTAGACCATCTGGAGCTTGGGATCGACCGCCACGTTGGTCCACGTGTTGCCGCCGCCGCGCGCCATCGCCGCCTGCGCCTCCGGCGTGTCGCCCCACGTCTTCGCGTCGGGCGTGCCGGGGTCGGGCGTCGCGTTGAAGGTCCAGCGCAGCTTGCCGGTCTTCGCGTCGAAGGCCTTGATGAAGCCGCGCGCGCCGCCGACGAGGTCGCTGCCGGACTGGCCGACGAAGACCAGGCCGTTGGAGTAGATCGCGCTCTGCGCGGAGTACCCCGTCAAGTGCTGGGTGTTGACCAGGCTGTTCCACCGGACCTTGCCGGTGGCGGCGTCGACGCCCTGGAGCGTGCCGCCGATCTGGTCGATGTAGAGCAGACCCTCGCCGTAGGCCATGCCGCGGGTGCCGGCGGGGATCTTGTTGCCCAACTGCTGGGCGGTCTTCTGCCAGATGGGCTTGCCGGTCGAGACGTCATAGGCGCCGAGGGTGCCGAGGCCCGACTCGGCGAACATCACGCCGTTGAGGACGATCGGGGTCGCCTCGCCGCCGCTGCTGCCGGTGGTCTTGGGCAGGTCGATCGGCATGCTGAGCGCGAGCTTCAGGTTGGGCGCGTTGCCCGTCGTGATCTGATCGAGCGTCGAGTAGCGCGTGCCCGCCAGGTCGCCGCCGACCGCGGGCCACGAGGTGCCCGAGATCGCGGCGTCGGGGACCACGGCCTGCGCCGTCACCGTCTTGTGCACGGTGTGCGTGAAGTGGCCGATGAGGTATCCGCCGAAGACCGCGACGCAGACGCCGACGGCCAGCGCGCCGGAGGCGAGCGCGCCCCAGATGATCTGCTTGGACCAGTTGTTCATTCCGACTCCCTGAACCGAGTGCTAGCGGGCGATTGCTGCGGTGAGGCTCACGGCTTGGAGCCCGCGACCTGCGCCACGTAGGTGGCGACCATCTGGATCTGCTGGGCGTTGAGGAGCTTGTTCTTGCCGAACGCCGGCATCGCCCCTCCCCCGTTGGTGACCTGCTGGGCGACGGCCTTCTGGTCGTCCTTGAGCTGGTCGAGGTTGGGACCGACCGTGCCGGAGGAGCCTGCGGCCGCGAGCGTGTGGCAGGAGGCGCAGTTGGTGGTGAAGATCTCCTTGCCCCCGGCGTCCGGCGTCTTGCCGGTGGACGGCTCGGCGGGCGTGGTCGACGTCGCCGCGGCGGTGTCCGTGTCGGGCGTCGTCGTCTCAGGCGCGGCCGGTGCGGCCGGCGCGGCCGGCTCCGGTGCGGGCGCCGGCGTGGCCGCCGGGGCCTGCGGCGCGATGGTGCTCGTGCCGCGCAGCGGGATGCCGGGAAGGCCGGCCCGCGCGATCGTGACGGTCTTCTCCTTCGGGTGACTGAAGTGCCCGATGAAGTAGCCGGCGAGCAATCCCATCCCGCTGGCGAGCAGCACGCCCGTCAGCGCGACCGTGCCGAAGAACCCCGACCATCCGCTCTTCTCCTGCATCAACGCCCTCTCTCCACGACCGTCAGAACCACCGTTTGGACCTGTTGGAGCCACCCTAGCTTAAGCGGGCACTCATGTCTCATTCGGGCACCGACGTCTCACTCCACCTAGGGCTGGCGGATGAACTTCACGTCGGTGCGACGGTGGTCCTCGACCAGCGTGCCGCCGACCTCGTCGCCGTCGGCGCTGCCGGTGAACGTGCCGACCTCGGGGCCGTCGGTGCTGCCGCCGCGCATGGTCGCACCACGGCGGTCGCCGGCCCACTTGAAGTCGGTGAGGTAGGCCACGTCGGTGGCGTCCGGGCGGTGGAGGGTGACGATGCCGGTGGGCACCAGCGGCGCACCCTTCTTCACCGTGTTGCCGAAGAGCAGGAGGCTGCCCGAGTCGGGCGCCTGGCCGTCGCCGCTCAGCCGGGAGGCGAGCCGCAGCACCGGCGCGTACGTCCCGGCGTTCTCCCCCGCCTGCGCGTCGCCGGGCACCAGCCGGTAGCGCCCGTAGGCGGCGGCGTTCTTGGGGCCCAGGCCCGCGTGCGTGAGCTTGACCGGGCCGCCGCCGACGGTCTGCTCGGCCGGCGGGAGCGCCGCCGTCGCGCTGGCGCTCTCGTCGAGGCGCTGGTAGGTGACGGCGTAGTCGGTGGTCCCGTCGCCGACCCGCAGCGTGCCCGACTGCTCGTCGGGGCTGGTCGGCAGGCGCAGGGACAGGCGGCCGAGGCCGTCGCCCGAGCCCTGCGCGGAGATGACCGCGCTCAGCTTGCCCTTGGCGAAGCTGAAGGGGTAGGCGTTGGCCACGAAGCTCGACTGGCGGCCGTCCTTGTCGTACTTGAACAACAACAGGAACCCGAGCAGGAAGGGCTTGTCGGTGTGGGTCCAATCGACCATCAGCTCGCCGCTGATGATCTTGGCCCGCTTGTCGACGCTGGTCAGCAGGTAGCGGCCGGTGAACTGGTCGCCGATCGAGCGGGCGACGACCTCCTTGGGCTGCGGCAGCCCCGTGGACCCGGTCGTCCCCTGCGCGGGGCCGACGGCGAGCACGGTGAGCAGCGTCGCCGCCGCGAGCGAAACGGGCACAGGTGACCACATACGGCGCATGGTCGGCAACGTAGCAGGGCGCTCAGGCGGTCGACCGCGCCGGCAGGCGGAGCACCACGAGGCGGGCGCCGGGCCGCGTGCCGGTGACCGACGTGATGCTCGATCCGCCGGCCACCACCGCGACGTACTGCACGCCGGCGACCCGGTAGGTCAGCGGCGCGGTGCCGAACGGAAGGCCGACATGGTGGCGCCAGACGATCTGACCGGTGCGGGCGTCGAAGGCATACAGGTTGCCGTCGTCGCAGCCGCTGAAGACCAGGCCGCCGGCGGTCACCAGCGCGCCGCCGACCATCGGCGCAGGCAGGGTGCGCTGCCAGCGGATCGTGCCGCGGTCGGCGTCGATCGCGACGAGCGCGCCGCGGGCCTGCTGGCCGGGGATCGGGGTCGCGACGCCGCCGCCGAGCTCGACGTGCCCGGCGCCGGTGTCCGTGGCGCTCCCCAGCTGGTAGCGCATGCACATCCGCACGACCGGCTGGTAGATCGTCCGCCGCGCCACGCTGAGCGCCGCCGGGCTGTAGGGCACGCCGCCGAAGGCGCCGGGGCAGACGTCGGTGCCTGCGGCGGTCGGCCGCTCGCGCGCGTGGTCGTCCTCGAGGGCGAGCGGGGGCGCGAGCGCGCGGCCGGTCGCGGCGTCGCGGATCCAGTAGGTCCCGGACTTGTTGGCGTGCCCGACGGCGCGGACGATCCGGCCGCCGGAGCGCGCGTCGAAGACCAGCGGCGGCTGGCCGCCGTCGTAGTCCCAGGCGTCGCCGCACACCTCGTGGGCGCCCCAGCGCAGCGCGCCCGTGCGCGCGTCGAGGGCCACGAGCCCGCTCACCCACCGCTGGCAGCCGGTGCGGCGCGCGGTCGTCAGCGCCGGGCTCGGGTTGCCGGTGCCGGCGTAGACGAGCCCCGTCGCCGCGTCGATGGTCGGCGGCATCCAGACGCGGCCGCCGCCGTGGCCGGGCGCGACGGTCTTGAAGCGCCAGAGGCGCCGGCCGGTGCGGGCGTCGAAGGCGGCGACGAAGCCCGGCGTCGCGCGGGTGTCGCTGCCGCTGCCGCCGACGATCAGCCGGCCGTGCCAGAAGGACGGCGGCGAGGTCTCGGTCGTGCCGGTCGCCGGGTCGGCGATGCGCGCCGACCACAGCGGCCGGCCGTCGCGGGCGCGCAGGGCGAAGAGGTGCGCGTCGTAGGTCACGCCGTAGACGCGCGCGCCGACGACGGTCACGCCGCGGTTGACCGGCTGCGGCGTGCCCCCGGCCGCGGCGGTGGCGAGGAGGTCGACCGGCGGCGCGTAGCTCCAGCGGCGGCGGCCCGTCGTGGCGTCGAGCGCCAGCACCTCCCCCGTGTTCGTCGTCACGTACATCGTGCGCCCGGCGACGACCGGGTAGCTCTCCCACTGGGCCGTCTCCGGGCCCGGGGAGAACGTCCAGGCGGTGGTGAGCCGGGACACGGTCGCGCGGTCGACCTGCGCCAGCGCCGAGGCGCGCGCCTGCCCGGAGGCGCCGCCGAACTGCGTCCAGCCGACGTCGGGCGCGCGATGGGGCGGCGTCGTGCCGCCGCAGCCGGTGGAGAGCGCGATCGCCACCAGCGTTGCGAGCGGGACCAACGCCTTCATCATCGCGCGCCCGATGCTCACCCCGCCTTGTTCTTGGGGGCCTTGGCCGGCACGATCTTCTTGCCGTCGAGACTGAGGACGGTGAGCCGCGCGCCGATCGGGCCGAAGTCGTTGGACGACGTCAGGCCCGAGCCGCCGATGGCGACCGCGATGTACTGCTTGCCCTTGATGGTGTAGATGACCGGTGCGGACGCTCCGGCCAGGCCGAGGTTCGCCTTCCAGCGCGTCTTGCCGGTCCGCGCGTCGAAGGCGAAGATCGTGCCGTGCTGGTCGATGGTGAACACGAGGTCGGAGGCCGTGACCGCCGCGCCGGCGCCCATCGGGCTCGACATCTTGTGGCGCCAC
>DASYBY010000309.1:0-5501 GCA_036500525.1 Baekduia sp.
CCTCGGAGGGTGGGTCAAGGACCGTCGTCTGCGGAGCGCGTGGCATCCTGGGGGTCATGGACGACGCCGACGAACAGATCGACCTCGTCGCCTCGGTCGGACCGCTGGACGCGGTCGTCGAGACGCTGCGGGACGTGCTCCACCGCTCGGGCGCCCTCCGGGTCGCCGTGGTCGTGGACATGCCCGACACGACGCCCGTGCTGGTCGACGTGGGGCGCCTCGCCCCCGTCGAGGTGCGCCTGGGCGACCGCATCCTGCATCTGCCCCACGCGATCGAGCTGGAGGCCGAGTCGCTCGGCGGCGCGATCGAGCTTCGCCAGCTGCCGCCCTTCGAGGTCGACGCCGCGAGCGGGCAGGTCGTCGGGACGATCGGCGGGCTCGACATGCTGGCCGACGCGATGCGCGACCTCTCGGAGCTGCTCGGCGGCCAGTCGGTCGCGATGGCGCAGTACCAGACGGTCACGCCCGACGTGTCGCTGACGGTTACCGCGCGCTTCGGCGAGCCGGTGCTGGTGACGCTCGGCGAGGCCGAGTGGGAGCTGCCCGACCGCTGAGCGGGACTCAGCAGCGCAGCGCCGTATGCTGCTCAGCGCGCGGCGCCGGATCCCGAGCCGACGCCGTCCGCCGCGAGGTGGGCGCCGTCTCTCCGGGGCCACCCCGGGGACCACACGGAACCATCGCAGGGCACCGCGCGCCCGTTCCTGCCGCGGCCACGCAGTGGAGGGCGCGCACGACGCAGGAGCGTCGGGTCCGGCGTCGCGCGCCCTTTGCCCGCCGATGTTCGACCACCGCACCCGCAGCGAGCTGTCCCGCGCCCTCGCCGGCGCGTTCCTGGCGGGCGCGTGGACGCCCGGGGCGCTGACCGCCCGCGGCCGCCGCGCGCTCGATCCGGCGCCACAGTGGCTGCCGGCGATCGTCCGCCGCACGATGGCCGCCTACCCGCGCCCGCCCCACGACCGGCCGCGGGAGCTGACCGCGTTCGTCGAGCAGGCGCTGGAGGCGATGCGCCCGCTCCCCGCGCCGCCCGCGCCGATCCACGTCCGCCGTTGGTACCTCGCCGCGGGCGCGATGGGTCCCCGCCGCTGGCCGGTCCCCGCGCTCGACACGATCGCCGACCTCTCCGAGCTCCTCGGCCTCGACGCAGGCGCGCTGGCGTGGATGGCCGATGTCCGCGCCTGGGAGCGGCACGCCGCCGACCGCCGCCTGCGCCACTACACCTACGCGTGGATCGCCCGGCCCGACGCGCCCGTGCGCCTGCTGGAGCAGCCCAAGGCCCGGCTGAAGGCCGTGCAGCGGCGGCTGCTGCGCGAGATCTTGTATGCCATCCCCGCGCATCCCGCCGCCCACGGCTTCGTCGCCGGGCGGTCGGTCGCCGGACACGCCGCGGCGCACGTCGGCGCGCCCGCGGTGCTGCGCTACGACCTGGAGGACTTCTTCGTCTCGCTGCCCGCGGGCCGCGTCTTCGGCGTCCTGCGCACCGCGGGCTACCCGGAGGCCGTCGCGCACGCGCTGACCGGGCTGATGTCCAACAGCGTGTCGGCCGCGGCGTGGGCGGAGATCCCGCGGCCCGGGCGGCCCGACCTGCTCCACGCCCACACGCTCCTCGGCCGCCGCCTCGCCGCGCCCCATCTCCCCCAGGGCGCGCCGACGTCGCCGATGCTCGCCAACCTCTGCACGTTCACGCTCGACCGCCGCCTGGCCGGGCTCGCCGCGCGGCTCGGCGCGACCTACACGCGCTACGCCGACGACCTCGTCCTCTCCGGCGGCGCCGACCTCGCCCGCCGTGCGCCGGCCATCACCGCCACGGTGCGGGCGATCGTCGCGAGCGAGGGGCTGCGGCTCAACGAGCGCAAGTCGCGGGTCATGCGCGCCGGCGGCCGCCAGCGCGTGACCGGCGTCGTGGTCAACGCGCGGACGAACGTCCCGCGCGAGGAGTTCGACCGCCTCAAGGCGATCCTCCACAACGCCGCGGTCCACGGCCCGGCGTCGCAGAACCGCGCGGGCGTCGCCGACTTCCGCGCGCACCTGCTCGGGCGGATCGCGTGGGTCGCGGCGCTCAACCCGGCACGCGGCGCGCGCCTGCGCCGCACGTTCGACGCGATCGCCTGGGACGACTGACGGTGCTCAGCGCAGCTGCGCGGAGCTGAGGCCCAGCAGCTGGCGGGCGACGATGAGCAGCTGGATCTGCTGCGTGCCCTCGAAGATGTCGAGGATCTTGGCGTCGCGCGCCCACTTCTCCAGCAGCAGGTCCTCGCCGTAGCCGAGCGCGCCGGCCAGGCGCACGCAGCGCAGCGCGACGTCGACGCACGTCCGCCCCGCCTTGGCCTTGGCCATCGACGCCTGCAGCGAGTTGGGCTTGCCGTTGTCGGCCATCCACGCCGCCTGCATCGTCAGCAGGTAGGCGGCCTCGTAGTCGGCGTCCATCGCGACGTACTCGGCCGCGGCGGCGAGCTGCAGGCGCGCCGGGCGAGCCCAGTCGATCTCCACGCCCGCCGCGCGCAGCAGCCCGCGCGTCTCCTCCAGGCAGGCGCGCGTCAGCCCGACAGCCATCGCGGCGACCAGCGGCCGCGTGTTGTCGAAGGTCTGCATCGCGCCGGCGAAGCCGTTGGTGACCTCGACCTCGGGCGGCCCGAGGAGGTCGATCCGCGGCACCCGGCAGTCCTCCAGCCGGAACGCCGCGGTGTCGGAGGCGCGCACGCCGAGCTTGTGCTCCAGGCGCTCCAGGATCAGCCCCGGGTTGGAGCGCTCGACCACGAATGATTTAATCGCCGCCCGCCCCAGTGAGCGGTCGAGCGTCGCCCAGACGACGACGAGGTCGGCCCGCTCGCCCGCGGTGACGTAGATCTTCTCGCCGTTGAGCACGTACTCGTCGCCGTCGAGCACCGCGGTGGTGCGGATCGCGGCGGAGTCCGAGCCGGCCTCGGGCTCGGTGATCGCCATCGCCGCCCAGCGCCCGGCGTAGCGCTCCAGCTGCTCGTCGTCGGCCACCGAGGCGATCGCGGAGTTGCCCAGCCCTTGGCGCGGGACCGAGAGCAGCAGGCCGACGTCGCCGCGACACAGCTCCATGACGCTGAGCGCGGTCGACATGTTCGACCCATTGCGATTGCCTTCCGGGCCGTCGCCGTTCGACGCCGACCGCCGCACGCCGGTCGCGCCCGCGCCGCCGAGGTCGCTGCCGTCGTTCATCCCGTCGATGACCGCGGCGAGCATGTCGAGCTCCTTCGGCCGCGCGTGCTCCTCGCGGTCGTACTTGCGCGAGATCGGGCGGAAGACCTCCTCGGCGACCTGCCGCGCCTGGGCGATCAGCGGGCCGAACTTGCGCGGGACTTCGAGATCGATCATGCGAGGAGGACGCCTTCCATGAGGCCGACCGCGCGCAGGTCGCGGTACCAGCGCTCGACGGGATGCTCGGTGACGTAGCCGTGGCCGCCGAGCAGCTGCACGCCGTCGGAGCCGATGCGCGTGCCGTGCTCGTCGCAGAGCGCCCGGGCCAGCGCGGCCTCGCGGGCGAAGTCGAGGCCGGCGTCGGCGCGGGCCGCGGCGCGCAGCGCGACGAGCCGCAGACCCTCCAGCTCGATCGCGATGTCGCTGACCGAGAACGCGACGGCCTGGCGGTGGCTGATCGGCTCGCCGAACGCGGTGCGCTCGTTGACGTAGGGGATGACGTAGTCGAGGACCGCGCGGGCGATCCCGGCGGCGACGCCCGCCCACGCCACGCGGCCGCGAGCGACGCACTCGGCGTAGATCGCCGGATCGCCGTCGCCGAGCAGCGCGCCGCGGCTGACACGCACGTTGTCGAGGGCGATGCGCCCGGGCGCGGCGCCGCGCAGGCCCATCGGCGGATCGGGCCGCACCCGCACGCCGCCGGCCGACGGCTCGACGAGGAAGAGCGCGGGGCGCCCGTCGTCGCGCCGGGCGGCGACGACCAGCAGCTCGGCGTCGGCGCCGCGCGGCACGAGCGCCTTGGTGCCGCTCAGCACGTAGCCGCCGGCGGCGGGGTGCGCGACGGTCTGCAGGTCGAACGGGTCGAAGAGCGCGCGCGGCTCGGCGATCGCCAGCGCGGCGGCGGGCACGTCGTCGCCGACGAGCGCCGGCAGGTAGGTCGCCTGCTGGTCGGCGTCGCCCCACAGCGCCAGGGCGGTCGCCACCGCGGCGGGCGCCAGCGCGCCGACGGCCAGCCCGGCGTCGCCGTGGGCCAGCGCCTCGGCGGCGAGCACGGCGGTCACCGCGGAGCGCTCGGTCACCGCGCCGCCCAGCTCCTCGGGCACGCCGAGCATGGTCAGCCCGAGGCCGTCGGCCTCCGCGAACGTGGCGTGCAGCGGCTCGCGCTCGGCCCGCGCGGCGTTGGGCCGCAGCTCTGCGGCGGCGAACGCGCGCCACGCCTCGACGAGCATCTCCTGCTCGTCGGTGAGCGTCAGGTCGAAGAGGCCGGAGCGCGTGGTCGTCCGCGGGCGTGCCGGGCCGCTGCGGCGGGTCGTGGCCGCGAACGTGCGGCCGGCGCGACTCGCCACGCGGAAGCCGTCGCGGGTCGCGCGGTAGAGCACGCGCTCGGCCGGCCGGCGGACGCCGAGGCGGTCCACCAGGTCGGAGGCGGCGATCCGGTTCAGGGCGCGCAGCCCCAGGCCCATGCTGCGCTCGGCAACGGTCATTCGGCGCCGGACCGTAAACTGAACGGCGGCGACCTGTCAACAGGGCGCCACCGTTCTCACAACCCGATCGGGCTACAACCCAGAGCCACCAACGGCTCTGGACCCCAGCCGGACCGGCAGGGTCTTCAGCTGGTTGATGAACGGCGACTCGGCGAACTCCGGCTTGCCCGCCAGCTCCATCGCCGGATAGCGCGCCAGCGTCTCCTCGACGAGGATCTGCAGCTCCAGCCGCGCGAGCGCCGTGCCGAGGCAGAAGTGCCGCCCACCCGCGCCGAAAGCCTGGTGCTCGGGGTTTCGTTCGACGTCGAAGTGATCCGGGTCCTCGTAGCGCGTCTCGTCGCGGTTGGATGAGACGTACCACATGACCACCTTCTCGCCCTCTTTGATCTGCGTGCCGTGCAGCTCCACGTCGCGCGTCGCCGTGCGGCGGAAGTGTGCGAACGCCGGGAACATCCGCAGCGCCTCCTCGACCGCGCTCGGGATCAGCGACGGGTCGTCCAGCAGCTTCTGCATCTGCTCGCCGTCTTCCATCAGCGCGCGCATGCCGCTCGAGTACGTCGCCTTCGTGCTGTCGTTGCCCGCCGCCACGAGCAGGAAGAAGCCCATCACGATCTCGTGCTGCTCGAGCCTCTCGCCGTCGACCTCCGCGTTGACCAGCACCGTCGTCAGGTCGTCCGTCGGGTTCTCCCTGCGCTCCGCGATCATCCGGTTGCAGCGCTCGAAGATCTCCGGGATGTCTTTCTCCAGCACGCCCGGGATCCCCTCCGGGTTGAGGTCTTTGTCATCGCCCGCCAGCGCCGAGTTCATCAGCCGCGCCCATGCCGCGTCGTCCTGGGGCGGGATGCCCATGAA
>DASYBY010000310.1:0-22190 GCA_036500525.1 Baekduia sp.
GCCAACGTCCAGGTCGGGTCCTCCGGCTGGCTGTGGGGCAACCCGCTGCCGCAGGGCAACACCGTGCGGGCCATGGCCTTCTCCGGCCCGACCGGCTACGCGGTCGGCGACTTCGGCACGCTGCTCAAGACGGCCGACGGCGGCGACACGTGGACCGGCCTGCCCGCCGGCACGTTCACCAACCTCACCAAGGTCGAGGTGCTCGACGGCAACACGGTCGTCGCCGGCGGCGGCTGCGTGGCGCGCATCTCGACCGACGGCGGCGCGTCGTTCTCGCGGATCGCCTTCACCCCGGTCGAGTCGAGCTGCCCGGACGGATCGCACCTCGCGGCCCTCTGGTACGTCAGCGCCAATCACGGCTACCTCGTCCTGCAGGACGGCTCGGTCTTCGAGACCAACGACGGCATCCAGTTCGCCACCAAGACCGCGCTGCCCGGCACGCGCCAGGCCGGCGGCAACGTCGTGCCGACCGACGTGCGCTTCCTCACCGACACCACCGGCTACGCCTCCACCTCGGACGGCAACATCTATGTGACGAGCGACTCGGGCGTCTCGTGGAAGTCGGTGAGCAGCACGGGTCGCGCGGTGAAGGCGCTGGCGTTCGTCACCGACAAGATCGGCTACGCGGTCGGCGACGGGGCGCTCTTCCTGAAGACGACCGACGGTGGCGCGACGTGGGTGCCCAAGGGCATCGCCATCCCGGGCGCGAGCAACCTCACGGGGATCCAGTGCGCCAATCAGGACACCTGCGTGGTCACCACCGCCGACGGCGCGCGGCTGGCGATCACCAACGACGGCGGGACGTCGTTCGCGTTCCCGTCGCCGTCGGCCGACCCGATGCTCGCGGCGGGCTTCGCCACGCCGGCGCGCCTGGCGGCCGCCGGCCAGCAGGGCTCGACGGTCGTCTCCGATGACACCGGCGCGACGTTCCGCCCGATCGGCGGGCGGCTGACCGGCAAGTTCACGCGGATCGTGGCGGGCAGCGTGCCCGGCTCGGCCTTCGCGCCGGGGCCCGGCGCGACGCTCGGCAAGACCGTCGACGGCGGCAAGACCTGGACGCGCGGCAACGTCGCGACGACCGCGGACGTCCTCGACGTCTCGTTCCCGACGATCGCCGACGGGTACGCGCTCGACGTGTCGGGCGGGCTGTTCGGCACGTCCTCGGGCGGGCAGTTCTGGAAGACGCTGAACACCGGCAGCACCGCGCGGCCGGGTGCGGTCTACGCGCCGAGCGCCGGCACGGTGATGGTGATCGGGCCGACCGGCGTGCGCCGCTCGACCGATGGCGGAGCCTCGTTCGAGGCGGTCAAGGGTGCCGCGGTGTCGAAGACCAAGCTGGGATCGGTCGACCGCGCCGGGACCGCGATCGTCGCCTACGGCGGGCAGGACCTCATCCGGTCGCTCAACGGCGGCCTGTCGTGGACGGCGATGAAGAAGCCGGGCAAGTACGTCAAGCACGGCAAGAAGCTCGTCAACCGGCTGGCGATCCGTCGGGTCGACTTCGTGGACGCCAACCATGGGTTCCTGCTGGACTCCAACGGCCGGCTGTTCCGCACCAACAACGGTGGCAAGGCGTGGACCGAGCTGCCGGGTGTGGGCACGAACGCCGCCCGCGGGATGTCGTTCTCCTCGGCGCAGAAGGGCTATCTCGTGATCAGCACGTTCGGTGACGTGAAGACCCCGACCGGGTTCCTGCTGCGCACCGACGACGGCGGCGCGACGTGGCACCCGCAGTTCGTGGTGTCCACCCCGATCGCCGACGACGGCGTCGTCGCGGGCGGCGCCACCGACTACCTGCTCGGCGGCGAGCAGTCGCTGCTGTACAGCACGACGGGCGGCGACACGGGGCCGAGCAGCGACCTGTCGATCGCCGCGCCGAAGGCGCGCTACCCCAAGGCCGCGCACATCGTGGTGACCGGCAAGCTGAAGCCGGCCTCGGGCAACGAGCGGATCACGGTGTCCTACCGGCGCCCGGGCTCGACGCGCTGGCAGTCGCAGACGGTGGCGGCGGGCGCGACCGGTGCGTACACCACGAGCTGGAACATCGCCAAGGGCGCCAACCAGTTCGTCGCGCAGTGGCAGGGCAACTTCGCCGCCCGCGGGGACGGCTCCAAGGTTCTCACCGTGACGGTGGGGAAGGGAAAGGGCGGGTCCTCCAAGAAGTAGGGGAGGACCACGGCGTGCGCCGGGCGCGGAGTTCGTTCCGCGCCCGGTGACCGCGCTGTTGTGGTCCTACGCGGCGGCGATGGTGTCCGCGGCGCGCTGGAGGCCCGCGGCGGGCGCGGCGGCGCGGACGGTGACCGGCAGGCCGTCACGGGGACCGATCGTCGGCATCTGGCGGACGCGCAGCTCGTAGCCGGGCTGCACCTCCAGGCGGAAGCGCTCGAGGATCTTGGTGGAGATCACCGAGATCTCGGCCTGGCCGAAGCGCATGCCGATGCACGTGCGCGAGCCGCCGCCGAACGGGACGTAGGCGCCCTTGGGCAGCTGCTCGCGGGCGCCGGGGGCGAAGCGCTGCGGCTTGAAGGCGAATGGGTCCTCCCAGACGTCGGGCAGGTGGTGGCTGACCCACGAGCTGTACTGGACCGGCACGCCGCCGGGGACCATGACGCCGGCGATCTCGGCGGGCTCGCGCGAGGAGCGGGGACCGATCCACGCGGGCGGGTACATGCGCAGCGTCTCGTCGAGGGCGAGCGAGAGGTCGAAGTCGGGCGCCTCGGCCAGCGCCGGGTTGCGCGACAACTCGTAGAAGAGGAAGGCGACGGTCGAGGTGGTGGTGTCGTGGCCCGCGAAGAGCAGCGTCATGACCTCGTCGCGGATGTTGCGGTCGGTGAGTAGGAGGCCGTCGCCGTCCTGGGTCTCGAGCATGAGCGAGAGGAGGTCGTCGCCGATCTGGCCTGAGGCTCGGCGCCGTGCGATCTCCCCGTAGATGACGGTGTCGAGGCGGCGGCTGGCGGTGACCATCTTCTTCCACGGGGAGCCCGGCCCGCGGAGCACTTGCAAGATGTAGTCCTTGGACCAGAAGCTGAGGGCGTCCTCGAACTCCTGCGCGGCGTCGATCTGTCCGCGGGCGTGGTCGGGGTCGATGCCGAAGAGCGCGCGCATCGCGATGCGGAGGGCCAGCTCGCGGGTCCAGTGGTACAGGTCGAGCTGCATGCCGTCGTGCCAGTCGTCGAGGGCGGCGTCGACCTCTTGGACCATCAGCTCCTGCGAGCGCGCGATCCGCTCGCGGTGGAACATCGGCAGCATCGCCTTGCGCGACAGGCGGTGGAACGCGCCGTCGATCGCCAGCATGCCGTCGCCGAGCAAGGGCATCAGGTCGCCGTAGTGGCCGTCGCGCCAGGAGTAGTTGGCGGCGTGGGAGACCAACAAGTGGTGGTTGGCCTCGGGCCCGAGGACGAAGATGATGTTCTGGTGGAACACGCGCTGCGTGAACACCGGGCCGTAGCGCTCGTAGGCGCGCAGCAGGAGCGTCAGCGGGTCGCGCGTGAAGCCCATCGTCCGCGCCATCGAGAAGTTCGTGTCGCCGGGCGGGAACGGGATCGCGGCGGCACGCTCCGCCCTGAGATCCGCACGCATCCGCGCGAGCGGGTTGGTGTTCGTCGGCGGAGGCGGTGCGGCGACGCGGTCCATATGGACGGCAGAGTACCGGTTACCTGGCTGGCCAGCCAGGAATCGCGAGCGAGGGCCGACCACGTCCCGACCAGCATCTCCCACCGGATGCCATACTGTCCATCCCGACTGCTCGGGGGCGTAGCTCAGTTGGTTAGAGCGCCGGCCTGTCACGCCGGAGGTCGCGGGTTCGAGTCCCGTCGCTCCCGCTCATCGAAAGCCCTGCATCCGCGGGGCTTTCGTCGTTCCGGGGGTCGAGCGGGTCGTGCTCGGGTGAGGGCGTTTCCTTGCGGTTACTGCCCATTGGTGCCCAATCACGTCCCTCGACCAGGGCGCGGAGGTTGGCCCGCTCCTGCTCGCCACGCTTCATGATGTGCGTGTAGACCCGCAGCGTGAACCGCGCGTCGGTGTGGCCGATCTGGCCCATGATGTAGGCCGGGTCCTTGCCGAGCGCCCCGAGGATCGAGGCGAACGTGTGGCGCAGCTTGTGCGGCGTGACGCCCTGCGGCAGCGGCGTCAGGTCCCGCGCGATGAGCAGCTCGTCAGCGCGCTCGACGACCTTCGCGATCCGCTTGCCGATGTTGTCCTTGTCGCGCCGGCCGCCGGTCGCGGTCGGGAACACGGGATCGTCGGGGCCTGACCACGCCGTCGTCGCCTTCCACGTCGCGAGCTCGTCGTGGAGGGTCGGGAGGACGTCGACCTCGCGGAAGCTGGCGTCGGTCTTCGCGCGCCCGACGTCGATCCGGCCGACGGCCAGGTCGACGTCGCGCCAGTCGAGGTCCCCGGCCTCGCTCGCACGCAGCCCGGCGAACTCGAGGGTGGCGACGAGCGCGCGGCGGCCCACCGTGCGCCGGCCGCCGCTGGCGCCGCGGTCGAGGTCGCTCGCGGCCTCGAGCAGGACGGCGATGTGCTCGGCCGAGTCGAGGTGCACGGGCCGGTTGCGGCTGACCTTGAGCTTGCGGCGCTTCCCGCGCGCGGGGTTCTTCGGGATGAGGTCGTACTCGACCGCGTCCTCCAGGATCTGCGCCAGCCGCGTGATGTGCTTGTTGATCGTCTCGGCCGCGAGGCAGCCCTCGGCCAGCTTGTGCGCGCGGTAGCGGTCGACCTCGGCCACCGTGATCTGCGAGAGGTGGTGGCGGTGGAAGAACGGCAGCAGGTGCCCCGTCAGCTCGTTCTCGTACGCGGGGCGCGTGACGGGCTGCAGCTCCAGGCGCTTGCTCGTCCACCACGCCGACGCGAACTCATGGAACGTCGGGTCGCGCTGGATCTCGACGTCCGGCGCCGGGGCCGGCGGGCGCCAGACGCCGCGGCGCACCTGGGCGAGGACGAGCAGGAGCTCGTCCTCGGCCTTCTGGCGCGTCCAGCCCTCGGCCATGGTCCCGAGCGTCACGTACTGCCGCTCGCCGTTGGCGCGGAACCGCAGCGCGTACGTCACGCCGCCCTTCGTCGCGTTGGCGACCACGCTCCCGGTCGCCGGCCTAGGCACTGGTCCGCTCCTCGGCATCTGGGCCACGTACGGCGCTGAGATGGCGCACCTGCCGTAGATCGTCGTCACCTTCGGGCTTCCCACCCCTCCAGTGGTCGAGGTGGCGCTGGTACTCGGCGGCGCAGACGTCGTCCTCGATGCCGGCCAGCACATCTACGGCTGATTGCAGCGCGGCAATGACGTTCGCCATCACGCTCGCGCGCACGGCCTCCCGGACCATCGGCATCATCCCGCGATCCTCTGGTCGGGCGCGCCGGCGCGCTCCAAGTTGCCGGCGAGGTTGCGGGCTTCGTCGAGGTTGCGGGCTTCGTCGAGGTTGCGATGCTGTGCGCAGGCCATCGCGGCGCGTCGCTCTGGGGTGAGGTCCTCGTCCCACGGATGGCCCTCGCGGGCGCTGCGGCGCTCGTAGGCGGTGCAGGTCGGGTCCGGGAGGCTCATGCGGCCATGGCCTGATCGTTGGGTCCGCCGGCGCGCGTGAGGATGCTGTCGATGCCGTTGGCCTCGTCGAGCAGCCGGTCGATCTCGGCGCGGGTCTTGGCGGCGCTCTGCTCGGCGGTGAGACCGAGCCAGCCGGCGGTGGGGTCACGGAGGCAGCGCTCTTCGTATGCGATCTCGGTCAGGACCTCGGCGCGACGGTCGCGAAGGCGGGCTTCGGTCGGATCGTCGAGCGTGAGATGGCCGAGCTCGTAGGCCCGTAGGCGCTGAAGGTGCGCGGCGGCGTCCTCGAGCGCTGCAGCGAGGTCGCCGGCGTCCTTGGCGTGCGTGATCGCCTCGCCGACCATGACGGCATCGACCTGGATCAAGCTGTCCAGCGCGTGACGCTCGTAGTCGGTGAGGTAGAGGATGGTGATGGTCACGCTGCTGCAGCTCCTTCGATGTTGATGTGGTCGGTGTGGGTCCGGGCCACGAACCATCGGATCGGAACGAGGGCGCCCTCGCTCTGGTTGAAGTCGCCGCCGAGCGCGCGGCGGTCCTCGGCGAGAGCGCGGCGCGCGGCCTCCCGGACGCGGCCGGTCGGGACGATGAGCCAGCAGTCGTCGTCGAACTCGAACGCCCAGCGGTCCGCCGTCGTCGCGGCGAGCCCGGAGGGCTGGCCGCGATGCCGGTACTCGATGAAGAGGTTGCCGGTGTGCCGGCATTTGCTGTCGGACTTCGCCTCGACACGCGCCTCGAGCAGCGTGTGGACGAGGGCCTGCTCCCTCGCCTCCCCGTGTCGGAGATCGAGGTCGAAGCCCGCTCGCGCGAGGTGCAGGGTCATCGCGTCGACCCCCGGGTGAGGGTGACCGACGCCACCGTTACGGTGCGACTGTCCATGGAGCACTACTCCTTGGGCCATGGGGCCGGACGTTGGCGCGTCGCGGCCCCGCTTTTTGGTTGAGCGCCGCATCCTATCGGCACCCCGGGAGCGAGCGCCAGCCACGGTTTGGCTCGGTTCCAACGCCACGCCTGGGCGAGCTGTGCTGGAGCGCTATCGGACCGCGTCTGCAGCGCCGAGCGCTGTTGTGACTGATGTTGTTGCGCCCAACTGCTCTGACGACGTTCGCCGGTCGCTGCTCCAGCACGGCACCCGCGGCAGGCGTCGCTCTAAGGCCGTGTCTATTTAGGTATCGCGAGCGACGCTCGCCAGGTGATACCTGTAGACGATGCAGCGCCAGTCGGAGGGCCTCGCGACGAAACCCGCCGCGGCGCTGCGTCCGGCCGATGTCGACAACCGGTCGGGGTCGGGTTCGATCGAAAGGCGGGAGAGCGTGAGACGGTCGGCATCCCAGCAGACGCCGATGGTCGGGTCCTCGGTGATTTGGCCGCGGTCGTGCCGAGCGAGGGCGTTGCACAGGATGTCGAGTTGGTCGGGCTCGAGGTGGAAGTGTTGGCCGGCCAGTTGTCGCGCGAGCCGTGCGGCGCGGGCGCCGTGGTCGGGATCGTTGCCCTCAGCTTGGCGCTGGGAGTCGTGGAGCAGCGCGAATAGGAATACCGTCGGTGGGTGTGCGTCGCCGCCTGCGCGCAATAGCTGGACGCCCACGTTTGCGACCTGCAACCAATGGCTTTGGCCGTGCCAGGGCGACGCGGCGTTCGGGCTCGCGGCGGTGACTGCGTCCCACAGCCCCGCGGGGTCCGGGATCGCGGTCGTGAACCCCTGATCGACGTCGCCGCCGTTAATGCGTGGAAAGGCGGCGGCAATCAGGTCCGCCTCCGCGGTAAGGGCGCGACGGTTTGTCGGGTCGTGCAGTTCAGCGACGTCATGGATCCGCCACCCGGAGATCGCGCACGCCGCGACGGGCTCGCGCAGGTAGAAGCACTCGCCCGCGGTGGCGACGTGCTCCCAGGGAAGCGGGGGCGGGAACGCGTCCTCGACAGCGAGAGCCGAGTCGAGGGGCAACCGGACTAGCGCGACCGTGGCGATGTGCGAGCCAAGACCGGCGACCGCGCGTCCTACGTCGGTTACAGCGGGAGGCGCTGGGCCAGGCACGGCTGCCGCGAGCCCGGTCGACCAGACCGCGTAGCGGTACGCGGTGTCCACGCAGGCAGTGAGATACACGCGGCCATCAACGCCAGTTCGGAGCCCCTCGGCTGCGACGCTGTCGGCCAGGACGCCGGCCGTGCCGTGGTAGAGCAGGCGCGTTGGTCCGCGGCCGTAGCGCTCGCGACGGGTTCGGGTATCTACCTGCCGCCGCGCACGTTCGGCGCGGCGGCGCATCTGTCGGTCGGCGCTGGTCACTTCCCTAGTTGAGCGCCGCGGTCGCGCTGTTGTGTCGCATCTGGACGTGGAGCCAGATCAGGTTCGCCAGTGCGGCTCTGAGGTCACCCTCTGCGAGCTCGAGCACCGCTGCGTGGACGGAGGCGAAGCCGCCGGCGGCGGCCGCACGCAGCTCGTCGAGGACGGGGTCGTCGACGACGAGCCGAACGCCGACTGCGCTGCTGGCGGTCTGGGCATCCCACCACGCAGTGCACGCGAGGCCCCATCGGGCCTGGTCTGCGGTGACTGCGGAGCTCGCGCGATGGAGCATCTCGCTTCCGCCCAGGGCGGCGTGCGTGAGTACTGCGATGACTTGGGCGCCGGACCGCACGCCCTCCTCGACGTGCGGTCCCATCTCGTCGTTGTGCATCAGGATCCCAGGAGGTCCAGGACGACGGCGCCGGCGGGCCGGAGCGCCTTGATGCCGTAGAGGAAGTCGATCGAGATGACGTCCTGCTTGTAGGTGATGTCGTAGTCCTTTACGACGCGCAGGCCGAGGCCCTTGTAGCTGGCGATCGCGGCCTGGTCTTCGCCCACGCCCATCGGCAGCGACAGCGTCCGGGAGGCCAGCGCGACCGCCTGCTTGTGGAACGCGACGCCGTCCCCGTTGGAGAACACCTGGGACTCGTAGGAGTCGAGGCCGAACACGCGGCCGATCGCCGCTTCGCGGAGGGCGTCGGTCGAGCCGCTCTTGTCGGCCTGCTGGAAGAGCGGGTCGGAGAGCGCTTGCTCGGTGGCGGCAGGCGACAGGACGGCGGCGCGGTCGGCGGACGGCAGCTTGTTGGTGCTGAGCGTGGTGCGCGCCGCGAGCAACACCGACGACGCCATGGAGTCCTCGCCGCGGGTGGCCGTGCCGCCGCCGGCGGCGGCGAACGTGCCCGCGGTGACGTCGCTGGTGATGTTCACGGCCGCGCCGCCGTCGGTCGCCGACACCTTGAAGGTGGCGAGCGTGGCGTCCCGGACGAAGTAGACGGTCGTGCCAGCCGTGAGGCCCGCGCCGCCCGTCAGGGCCGGGAAGACGACCTGATCGCCGTTGCGAAGTCCGTGGCGGCCGCCGGACGCGGTTACGACGTCCGACGACGCGAGGGCTGTGATCGCCGCCTGCTCCCCGCCCGTGGTGGCCTCGGCGATCAGGGCGGCGGCAAGGTCAGTGTCGACCTTCTGCACGATCGCCTCCATCGCCGGGCTGAGGATGCGCTCCGCGAAGTCGTCGAGCGCGAGGGTGAGCTCCTCGGCGGTGACGACGAGCGAGACGTCGGCGAGCGTGTCCAGCGTGAGCGTGGTCGAGCCCTCGACGACGTTCTGCACGACGATGCCCGTCGAGCGATCGAAGTCGTTGACCTCGGGCGTCCAGGGGGTCCGGATGGTGATGGTGTCGCCCTGCTTGCCGGTGAAGTCCGGGTCGTAGTCGCGGTAGACGAGCCCGGTGAGGACTGCCTCGTTGTAGAGGGTCGCGAGCGCCCGGGCGGCGATGATCTTCGGGGTGAGGATGTCGTTGGCCATAGTTGGCCTCCAGTCAGGTTGAGTGACGAAAGGCCATGCGGCCGGAACATGCGGCGCCCTGCGGCGCGGAGAGGGGTGGCCTAGGCGCCGTGCGGCGCGTGGCCCTTGAACGATTGCAGGTAGGAGGGTCGGAACGGACCGGGCGCGCGCCCAGGCTCTCGGCCACGCGGCTGCGAGATAGGCGGTTCTAGGTCGCCGCGTCGAGTTCGTCGCGGAACGCTGTGAGGCCGACCGTTTCGGCCCTCCGCGACGCGCAGCGGCCAGCGCGCCGATTATCCGCTTCATCGTGGCCGCGTAGGCCGGCGTCTCGACGCTCACGACCACCGCGCCGTCGTCCGCCCGGTTCGCTGTCAGGGCGGCCCTGACACTCCACGCGCGCGGCGTCGGGACAACACGGGGCGCGCGCACGCCGGCCCGAGGCACGAGACCGGGGTCGACGGCGCAGCGTCACCACGCTCGGTCTCCGCCCTGCGGCGAGCCCAAGATGTAGGACCAGGTGCGGCGCTCGGGGATGATCGTCCATCAAGGTGTATGCCTTGATTCGGACCGCTCCCACGTAGGCCCGATGGGCCCCGGGCCGGAGTTGGTAACCCGTACACACCTCGCGGCGCAGCCCTCTCCGATCCCGGCGGGAGCGGCCTTGGGGGTACCCCCCCGGGCCTCGCGCGTGGCTCTCGAAGCTTCGGCCCGGCCAACGCCACGCGTCGGCGTAGAGCCCCGGTGCCAGGTGCCTGGGCGCGACGACCGCGCCGAGTCGGCGCACCGTCGACGAGCGCCGGAGCCAAGGCGGGACGCCCGCGCGGAGACAAGACGCAGGTGGGCGCGCCCGTCGCCACTCTCGAGGTGAACCTCAGGCACGTCGTGACCTCTGCGTTGAGGGCTTGATGGGGAGCAGCCCGCTAGCCGGCTGCGGCACACGCCGGCGTCGCGACGGCGGTGTGGCGAGGGGAGGTGTGGTCGCGGCGGCCGCGAGCTCGCCGTAGGCGGTGATCGCGACGGCGAGGTCGAATCGCCATCGCGGCCGCGTGCCGTTGCCGAGTGGCCTGCCGCCGAGCTCCGTCTTGTGGTCGTAGACCCAGGCGCGCCCGACGCCGAGCGTTGTGGCAACGGTCGCTGCGTCGACGAGTTCGGCGCGTGGCCGACTGACCGGTGCGACGAGACCCTCAGCCTTGAGCATCTCGACGACCAGGCGCGCGACCTCGTGTGCGTCGCCGGTCATGCGGCGACCGCCGCTGCGTCGGCTTCGGCGGCCGAGAGGTAGCCGTCGATGAGCGTGCGGTCATCGCCGTAGAGCATGGCCGCAGCGATGGCGTCGACGCGGCCATCGAAGTGCTCGGTGGCGAGCTGTCGAGCCTGCGGCCACTTCAGCGACCCGGGTTGCTTTGGGTGCTCGTCGACGAAGCGGGCCACCGCCGTGGCGCCGTCAGACGTGAGCTCCGACTGAGAAGAAGACTGCGAAGAAACTGACACAGGTTGCGGCTGGCCGGAACCGTTCGCCCGGCTTTCCGGATCCGTTGAGTCCGGCTGGCCGGAACCGTTCGTCCGGCCTGCCGCATCCGTCTCGTCGGTCGCTTCCGGCTCACCGGATCCATTCGGTTCCGGTGAGCCGGAAGCGACGCAGACGTAGCAGTGGTCGGCGTCGTCGTCGAGACGCCATCCGGCCCGGCGGCCCGGCGCCGCGCGATGGTGCTCGACGAGCCCGTGGTCGACGAGCTCGCGAAGCGCCGAGTGGTAGGCGGACCGTCCGCAGCCGAGGTCCTGCATGACCCGGTCCGTCGTCCACGTGTTCTCGCCGGTCGCCCAGTCGACGCCCGTGGAGAGGAGGAGGAGCAGGTGACGGGCAGGCTTGGTGAGGCGGTGCTCGACGCCGGCGGTCCGCGCGAAGGTGGTCCAGTGGGCCGAGTTCATGCCCGCGGCGCCCGCCGGTGGATGACGAGGCGGCCGTCGCACGCCTCGGTGACCAGACCGTCGGCGACGAGCCGGTCGAGGGCGTCAGCGAGCCACGGCGCGGGCCAGCGCGAGAGGTGCGGGACGGCGGCGATGTCCGCGGTGCACTCGAGGTCGGGGAGCCGCAGCAGCTCCTCGTGAAGCATCTGCGCGCGCACGTCGCCGACGCTCAGGGAGCGTCGGCCGTGGCGGTTAGCCTCCAGCACGCGCGGGTGCATCGCGCTTGTTGACGGGCGTCGCGTGGCCAGCGCGGCGCCCGTCGTCGTTGTGCGAGTCGAGGTGTGCTCGAGCTGCGATCCGCAGTTCGGCTGAGAACGACCGGTCGGACCTCTTCGCGCTGGCGCGGAGGGCGTCGATCAGGTCCGTGGGCATCGACGCGCTGACGGTGGCGACAGGCACGGCGGCACCTCCTCCTTGACGAGGGGCTTGCTAACGGTTCATGCGAACCGCGAGGGTAAAAAAGAGGCGCCCCCGAAGGAGCGCCGGATCTGCGAGCGCGCAGGTGACCTCACCGCGGCTGGCTGAGGGCGTACGACGCCCCCAATGTGCAGAGAATGAGATTCAACAGCACCGGTCGGTCGGAATCTCGCCGGGCGCATCGCTGGGCGCGCCTAGTCGCCCAGCGATGCGGCTGGGGCGACCTCCTCGATGAGCTCGGCACGGTGAGCGCGCAGACGCGCCGTGAGCCGGTCATCGAGCCTCAGGTGACCGGGGCCTCGCGGGCGCGCATGAGTGCGAGATGGGTGCGCGCCTGCTCGACAGCGCCAGCACGCGCCCGGCCGTCGGCGAAGCCCGGGGACCGGGCCGGCCAGCGCCGCGGCGACGTGGTGCATCGCCTCGCGGCGCTGCCAGGCGCCGAGGCAGGTCAGGGCCAGCGCGCCGTGGACGGCGACGGCCGGGCGGCAGGCGCGCGGGTCGCCAGGATCCCGCGCGCGGACCAGCGCCAGCCCGCGGCTGCCGACGTCGGCACCCCGGCAGCCGCGCAGTCGCTCGTCGCCGCCTGCCAGCACCGCGGGCGACGGGTGCGTGTGCGCTCCGTCGAGGAGGAGATCTCAGGCGTGGTCGGCCAGCAGCGGGAAGCGTGGCTCGTGGGCGTCGCGGCCGCGCAGGTGGCGAGGACGCGGCAGCTGGCGTAGGCCTCGCCGCGCTCGCTCGCGGTGTCCTTCCGCGCAGCGCTCGCAGAGCGCCTCGCCGCGCCGGCGGGTGGAACACCACGGCGATCTAGGCCAGGCAACGGGACACGGGCGCTCGATCCCCTGCAGGGAGCCGCCCAGTCGGTGCCCATCGTGTCCGACAGGTCCGTCGGGTGTCCGATCGGGATGGCCGCTGGGGGCATCCCGCGCTTGATCGCCTCGACCCGCTCAGGGTCCGGCGGCCCGGCGCCTCCTCGGGGTGCTAGTCGTCCAGCCCGAAGCCGGTGGGGTCGTACTCGGGCGCCGCGGCCCAGTAGGCGATCCGCTTCGGGTTGACCCAGACGATGCCGTCCTCGTGCGCAAGCCTCACGGGTGCGCCGTGCCCGTGAGCGACGATGACCTGTTCAGGCGGCGCGGTGACATCAACGTGATCATCGTCGCGACCGCTGAAATGGATGCGTGTGCTCATAGGTCGGAGAACGTACGGACGCGCGCGGACGGGCGAATGGGCAGTGGCATCGACTCGGCTGCCTAAATCCCCTTGGATCGCGTCGAATCGCGGGCTATCCCGGTTCTACATCATCTTGGCCGGAGCCCTTGTCCTGCTTGGGCTGAGAAGGCTCTGAGCCATCTTTCGGTTCACTCCTGTCACGCCGGAGGTCGCGGGTTCGAGTCCCGTCGCTCCCGCTTACGAAGACCCTGCAAATCGCGGGGTTTTCGTCGTTCCGGGGGTCGAGCTCGGAACCGTCCTCAAGCTCCGGTGGCGCGAAAGCTCGGCGTGCGGCCTTCAAGCGCTTGACGGCACCAGCCGAGGACCTCGTCGGCGACGGCCGGTCTAGTCATGTCCGTCGTGTCGATGGTCGTCATCTGCCAGTCCGAGCCCAGATCGCTCAGGCGTTCCCAGCGCATCTGCTCCCAGGCCCCGGTGGAGATGACGTTCGTCATGTGGAGGGGATCGTCGGCGTGGCGGCGCATCCACTCCGCGAACGCGTGGTGGTGATGCAGCAGTGCGGGGTCGTCGCCCCGGTGTGCCAGGCGTGTCGCCTGCGCATCGGGCGAGAGGTCCAGCAGGCAGACGGCGATCGCGTCGAGGCTGGGTGCGGACGGCGCCGCCACGACTTCGGCCGCTGCGACCGGATCGCCCGCGAGCAAGAGATGCCGGCCCTCCGCCTGGAGCTCGACGGCCCGGCGCACCGCCGCCTCGGTCGCCTGTTGCCTCCAGACAAGCGTCGGCGGCGCTGACAGCGGCAGGACATGTGTGAGCTCAACGCACTCGACCAGCGGCGACAGCTCCTGGTCGACCATCGCACGCACGGTCGACTTCCCGGCGCCACTCGCACCGGTGATCAGCAGGAACACGCAGGTGACTATCGCAGGCGTGACGCGCGGGCCGCTCCCTACGCGATCACCGTGGCCACGACGGTATCCGCGGACGGCTCCCGCGGGTTGACTGGCACGATGTCCGATCCTCGTCTCCTGGCGCGCTCCGCCGCGGTCGCGGTCGCCGCCGCCCTGGCGCTGGTCGCCGTCCCTGGAGCAGCGCAGGCCGCGCCGTCCTGGCTGGCGCCGACCGCCCTCTCGATCCCGTCCCAGGACGCCGGCCAGCAGCAGGTCGCGGTCGATGCGCAGGGCGACGCGACCGCGGTGTGGGTCTGGTCCGACGGCAGCCACAACCGCGTCCAGACGTCCACGCGGCCGGCCGGCGGGAGCTGGGGCGCGCCGGCGACGCTCTCGGCCGCGGGCCAGGCGGCCAACTCGCCGCAGGTGGCGGTCGACGCGCGCGGGAACGTCACCGCGCTCTGGGAGCGCGACAACGGCACCCACGACATCGTCCAGGTGGCGGTCCGCCCGGCCGGCGGATCGTGGTCGTCGCCGTCGAGCCTCTCGTCGCCGTCCGTGTCGGCGCAGTACCCGCGGCTGGCCGTCGACCCCGCGGGGGACGCCGCGGCGATCTGGGAGAGCTACGACGGCAACTACTTCAGCATCCTGGCCACGGCCCGCCGGGCCGGGACCTCGTGGCCGCTGCCGACCACGCTCGCGGCGGGGAGCGGGACCTACACCGGGGTGACGCCGGACGTGGGGCTCGACGACGTCGGCGACGCGATCGCCGTCTGGTACCGGGCCGGCGGCGGCCAGCACCAGTTCGTGCAGTCCTCGGTGCGGCCGGCCGCCGGGGCCTGGGGGCCGGTGACGAACGTGTCGTCGACGTTGCACGACGCTCAGCAGCCCCACGTCGCCGTCGACGCGCGCGGCGATGCCGTCGCGGTGTGGGAGGAGTTCGACGACACCACCAACACCTACGCGGCCCAGGCCGCCACCCGCGCGGCGGCCAACGGGATCTGGCAGCCCCCGGTGGACCTGTCGAGCGCCGGGGTGAACACGGCCAACGCGCAGCTCGCGTCCACGCCGGACGGCGAGACCGTCGCGGTGTGGGCGCGGTCCGACAACTTCTCAGGCTCGGTGCAGTCGGCGAGCCGGCCGCCGGCGGGCGGCTGGACCGCGCCGGTGAACGTCTCGTCCGAGACGACGGACACGCTGGCGCCGTTCGTCGCCATCGACCCCGCCGGCGACGCCGTGGCGGTGTGGGCGGCCACCACGGGTGCGAACGAGGCGATCTTCGGGGCGACGCGGCCGGCCGGCGGCGCGTGGCAGGTGCCGGCCCGCGTGGGCCAGTCCAACAGCATCGTCCCGCCCAGCGTCGCGGTGGACCCGCAGGGCGATGCCGCGACGGTCTGGTCGAGCTTCGACGGCACGCTGGACACGGTCGAGACGGCGGCGCTGGACGCCACCGGACCCTTGTTGCAGGGGTTGGCGATCCCGGCCACGGCGGTCGCCGGACAGCCGGTGGCGCTCGGCGTCGCGCCGGTGGACTGGTGGTCGCCGCTGGGTGCGACGACGTGGGCGTTCGGCGACGGCGCGAGCGCGGCGGGCCTGAGCGTGGCGCACACGTTCGCGGCGGCGGGGACCTACGCGGTGACGGTGACCGGGACCGACGCGGTGGGCAACGCGACGAGCGGGTCCCAGGCGATCGTGGTGGCGCCGGCGCCGGCCGGGCCTGGGGGCGGCGGGCCGGCGCCACCCGGCGGGCCGGCGGTGGTGCCGCCGCCCGCGGTGCCGGCCGCGCTCACGCTCATCCACGCGGCCCAGTCGCACAAGACCTGGCGCGAGAAGAAGAAGGCCAAGCACAAGGACCCGGTCGGGACGACGTTCTCGTTCACGCTCGGCCGCGCGGCGACGGTCTCGCTCGCGTTCGTGCAGCGCCTGCCGGGCCGGAAGGTGAAGGGCAAGTGCGCGGCGCAGAGCACGCACAACGCGAAGGACCCCAAGTGCACGCGGCTGGTCGCGAAGGGGACGGTCACGGCCAAGGGGAAGGCGGGCAAGAACACCATCTCGTTCACCGGCGCGATCAGCCGCACCAAGCACCTGGCGGCGGGGACCTACACGGTGACGATCGGCGCGACCGACGCCGGCCACGTCCGCGCCAAGCCGGTCACGCTGACCTTCACGATCGTCAAGTGAGGGTGGTCGCTCCCGGCGGTGCGGGCGCGTGCAGCGCCACGACGCCGCTCGGGCGTTGGCGATCGCCGTGCGGACCTCGGTCCGGCGCGCAGTGAGCGGGACGTCGTCGAGGTCACGCTCGCTCGCCTGGACCGCGCCGTCCGCTGAGGTACTTGTTAAGGGTGTTGAGAGATCTTGGTGAGGCCGGCCCCGCCGGGCACCTGGCGGGATGCGTCGCATGCGCGCGCCCCATCCGCTGGCGGATGCCGGCCGCGTCCGTGCTCGTCCCGTCACCGGCTTCGCGCCGCTGATCGGGATCGCCGCGGTGTGCGTGGCCGGGGCGGAGCTGGCGCTGATGCTGCAGCCGCCGGCGGCCCCGTGGCCCGTGGCGCTGTTTCCGGCTGTCGCGCTCGTGTACGTCGCGGCGGGGCTCGCCGCGTGGGCGCGGCGCCCGAGTAGCGGCCTCGGCCTGCTCATCGTCGTCGGCGGTGGCGCGTGGCTCCTCGCCGGGCTCGTCAACACCGGCTCGCCGGCGCTGGTGGCGGTCGGGGAGGTCACGCGCACGCTGGGGATCGGCGTGATCGTCCACCTGCTGATCGGCTTCCCGACCGGCCGGCTCCGCACGGGCGCCGAGCGCCTCACCGTCGCGGGCGGCTATGCCACGTGCCTGATCCTGCAGGCGCCGATCTGGCTGTTCGAGCCGACGGGGGCGCTCGCGATCGCCGATCGTCCGCACCTGGTCAGCGCCGCGATCAACGCGCAGCGCGTGGTCGGAGGGTGCGTGGTGCTCGCAACCACGGCGATCCTCGTCGCCCGGATGCGCCGGGCCACGCCCGGGCAGCGCCGCGTCCTCGCGCCGCTCTCGGTCTACGGCATCTTCGCGCTGCTGCTCGTGCCCGTCAGCAGCGCGATCGCCGACCGGTGGTTCGGTGGCGGCGGCCTCACGCTGCCCACGGTCCAGCTCACGCTGCTCGGGCTCGTGCTCATCGGGTTCGCGGTCGCGGCGTCGCGTGGGGGCTTCGCGCGGACCGCCGACGTCGCCGAGCTGGGCACGTGGCTCGGGGCGGCCGATGGTGCGCGGCCGGCGTTGCGTCAGGCGCTGGCCGACACGCTGGGCGACCCGTCGCTGGCGCTGCTGTTCCGGCTGCCGGGCGACGAGGCGCTGGTCGACGACCGCGGCGCGGCCGTGGCGCGCCCGGCCCGCGGCGGGCCGCGGGGCGTGGTCGACATCGAGCTGGCGGGAGAGCCCGTGGGTGCGCTGGACTACGACGCCGTCCTGCTCGACCGACGTCCGCGAGGCGGGACGGGTGATCGTGCTGGCCTTCGAGCGCGAGCGGCTGGTCGTCGAGCTGCGCGCGTCGCGGAGCCGTCTCGTGGCCGCGGCCGACGACGAGCGCCGCCGGATCGCCCGCGATCTGCACGACGGGCTGCAGTCGCGCCTCGTCTTCCTCGCGGTGCAGGCGGGGACGGGCGCCGAGTCCGGCACCGTGCGCGCGGGGATCGAGGCGGCGATCGACCAGCTGCGCGACCTCGTCGAGGGCGTCATGCCCACGCAGCTCACCGAGCTGGGACTGCCCGCCGCGGTCGAGGACCTCGCCGATCGCTTGCCGACGCCGATCGTGCTCAAGGTGGCCGGCTTCGAGGACCGCCTCGCACCCGAGGTCGAGACCGCCGCGTACTTCATCGTCTCGGAGGCGATCGTCAACGCCGTGAAGCACTCAGGATCGACGGTGCTTTCGGTCTCGCTCGATCGGTCGCGCGGGAGCCTGGCGATCGAGGTCTCAGACGGTGGCGTCGGCGGTGCGCGGGCCGGCGGCGGAAACGGCATGCGCGGGATGGGCGACCGCGTCGCGGCCCTCGGCGGCCGGCTCGTGATCGACAGCGCGGCCGGCGGCACCCGCGTGCGGGCGGTGATCCCGTGCGCGTCGTGATCGGCGAGGACCAGGTCTTGATGCGCGAGGGCCTGCGCGTCGTGCTCGAGCGCGCGGGCTTCACCATCGCCGGCGAGGCCGGCGACGCGCCCGAGCTGCTGCGGGCCGTCCGCGACCTCACGCCCGACCTCGTCGTCGCCGACATCCGCATGCCGCCGACCCACACCGACGACGGGCTGCGCGCCGCGCTGGAGCTCCGCGCCGAGCGCCCCGACTTGCCGGTCATCGTCCTCTCCCAGCACGTCAAGCGCCGCTACGCGACCCAGCTGCTGGAGGCCGGCCCGCGCGGCGTCGGCTATCTCCTCAAGCAGCGGATCGCCGACGTCGACACGTTCGTCGCCGACCTGCCCCGCGTGCTCGTCGGCGAGACCGTGCTCGACCCGGTCGTCGTCGCCGCGATGCTCGACCGGCCGCGCGCCGACTGACCTCGTCGGCGGCCTCACCGCCCGCCAGCGCGAGGTCCTCGCGCTCATGGCTGAGGGCCGCAGCAACGCCGCGATCGCCGCCGCGCTGGTCATCACCGAGAAGACCGTCGCACGGCACACCTCGCACATCTACGACGAGCTGGGGATCGACCAGAGCGAGCAGGACCACCGGCGCGTGCTCGCCGTTGTGCGGTATCTCGCCCGCTGAGTGAGGAGTGGGCCTGGGCCCCTTGGGCACGCGACGATCGGCGTGAAGAAGGCGGCGAAGGGGCGAAGGGGCGAAGGGGCGGTGGAGCGTGACGTTGACGCCGCCGCGGTCGCTGAGCCGGGGGAGTGCGGCGCGGGCCAAGGGGACCGTGACGGTCACGTTCGCGGAGACGTCGGGGGTGAAGCACGCGGTGGCGATCGCGAAGAAGCAGGCGCCGGCGCGCAAGCGCCGCGGCTGACGGGGCGGCGGCCGGCGCGGACGACGGTCGGTGTGCCCGCACGGCTGCGGCTAGGCTGGCGCCGGTGAGGAACCTGAAGCGGATCGGATTCGTGGCGGTGGCGGTCGCCGTCCTCGCGCCCGCGAGCGCGGACGCGGCCACGTCGGCGCGCACGCCGCCGGCGACCGTGCGCGCGTACGTGGCGGCGCTCGGGCGCCACGACGCCAGGGGTGCGTGCGCCCTGGTCGATCCGAGCGTGTCGCGGTCGCAGGGGGCCTGCCGGACGAGCCTCGAGACGGACGTGAAGATCCTCCGCGCGCGCATCGAGCCGGGCGCGCTGACCCGCGGCACGCGGGCTCGTGTCGTGGTGGGCCTGGTCGTCGACGACGGCGCCGGCGCACCCAACGTTCCACCCCGCGTCAGCCGCACCCGCCTGCTGCTGCACCGGATCGACGGGCGCTGGCGCATCGTCGCGGCCGGCGCCCCGATCGCGCTCGGCACCTCGCGGCCCGGGTCGGCGGCTCCGGATCCCGCGCCGGCGGGGACCGAGGCGGCGCTGCGGCGGCTCGCCGACGACGAGCTGCTCGCGCTCTCGGGCAACGCGACGATGCTGTGCGATCTCCTGGCGCGCGGTGCGCCGCTCGCCGGCCGCGACGGCGGCTGCGTGCGCGTCGCCTTGGGCGGCCTCGATGCGGCCGGCCTGGCCGTGCGCCTCGCACGCTTCACCGTCCACCGCACCGCGCCCGGCCGCGCGCGGCTCGACGTCACGGCGGTCGCCACGCGGGCGGTGCACAGCGCGCGTCGGCCCGGCTACGCGCTGCGTTCGCGGCGCTGGTCCGATGTGGTGTTCGCGGTTCGTTCCGGCGGGCGCTGGGCACTCGCCAAGCCGTCGCGCAGCTTCTACCGGGCGCTTCGCCTTCCCGCGCCGGCCGACGTCGGCTCGCCGTCGGCGACCGCCACGTGGCCCGACAGCGACGCGGCCGTCCCGTCGCTGTCGGAGCGATCGGCGCCGCCCGGCTGCCGGACGCCGTTGGGGCTGTGGGCGCTGACCTGCTTCTCCGTCGACGGGCTGGCGTCGGGTGCGGGGCTCGTGGCGTGGTCGGCCGGCTATGCGGCCTCGGCGCGGCCGGTGGCGGCCGGCGCTGCTGCCGGCCCCACGACGACCGTCGCGACATTGGACCGCCAGGACGAGCGGCTCTGGTCGGTGACGGGGATCGCGCCGGTCGGTGACGGCGCGCTGGTGATCGAGACCGGCTTCGGCAACCTCGAAACCCGCGCGATCCCCATCGGACGCGACGGGCGGCCGCGCGGGCCCGTTCTACTGGTCGCCGCCGGCGTGACGGACGGCAAGTTCGACAACGACGTCGGCGGCGGCTCAGTGGTGGTGCCGATGCCCGCCGGCTCCGCCACCGCCACCGTCGTCACCGCCACGCGGAGGATCGTCCGGCTCGGTGCCGACGGGCGCCCCGCGGGCCCGGGCGGCATGCTGGCGAACGGCCTGGAGCTCGGCGACGGGCTGCTCGTCGGGCGCTCCGACGGCACGCTGGTGTGGTTCCGCGGCGGCGACGGCGGCGACGGCATCGCGGTCACCGCCCTCGACGCGAGCGGGAGCGCGGTCGGCGCCCCGGTCACGCAACCCACCGACGCGGTCGCCCTCGGCCCGTCGTTCGCCGCCGCCGAGGACGCCGCCGGACGCGTGCTGGTCGGCTGGATCGACGAGCGCGCCGACGGCCGCCGAACGCTGCGCACCTGGGCCTACGACCCGGACGCGCCCGGGTCCACCGCGCCGGTCCCGCGCGCCGCCTGGCCGGCGGCTGGACCGGGGGGCGACGTGACCGACGACGCCGACCTGACCGACGCGGTCGACGTCAGCGCGCTGCCCGACGGCGGTTGGGGGCTGGCGTGGTCGGTCGGGTCCGGCCTGTGGGCCGGCCGGTTGCTGCCCACCGGCGCGTGGCTCGCGGAGCCGCGGCTCGCCGCCGCAGCGTTCCTGAGGACGTCTCTCGACGCGCGGGGCTTCGGCCTCGCGGGCGACACCGTCGCGTGGATCGCCCCACCGGCGGTCGCCGGGGTGTCGCAGGTCCGCTCGTCGCCGTTGCCGTAGGCCGACGCACACCGCACCGAACGCTGCCAACATCGCCCTCGTGCCCCGCGCCGTCCGCCTGGTCCTGGCCGCGCTCGCCGCGGGTGCCTGTGCGGCGGGCGTGGTCTACGGCGCTCGCGGCACCGACGACGGTGACGATCCACCGTCGACCGAGCACGTCCTGCTCGGCGCGCCCGACCCGCACGGCCCGACGCAGCGCGGCGTGTTCGTCGATGATCCGCAGGGGCAGATCGAGCGGATCGCCGCGATCGATCACCTGGTGGCCTGGAGCGTCCGCACCCCGGCCGACCGCCTGCGGGAGGACGACGCCGACCTCGACGCCGCGTCACCGCTGCGCCTGCCTGAGCGCTCCATCGTGGTGGTGGCCGACGAGCGCGGCGGCGAGCCGCTGCGGATCGACCTCGGCCGGCGGTGGGTGCGCCGGCTGCGGATGCTGCACGGGCCGGGCGCGGAGGCCGAGCCCCAGCTCGCCGCGGAGAGCTGCGTCGATCGCGCGGTGCATCGCTGCACCACCCAGCTGGCCACGCTCGCCGCCGGCCCGCTCCGGATCGTCAGCCGCGCCACCGACCCCTCGGCCGTCGCGGCCGTCGCCGGGCGGATCGACGGCGGGCGGCGCGTGATCGTCGGGCCGCGCCCCGGCCACACGGGCGGTGCCGGCGGCTGCGCGCCGAGCCTCGCGATCGCCGGCCTGGACGGCACCGGCGGGCGCGCCCTCCCTGCGGTGCAGTTCGCCGGCGGCTTGTACACGTACTGCACGCGCTTCGACCACGCGGAGCTGCACGGTCGCTACGCGTTCGTCTGGATCGACGGCAAGGCTGAGGCGCAGGACCTCGACGGGCTGGAGGGCACCACGGTCGCGGCGCTCGACGTCGACGCGGGCCCGCCCGCCCGCTGGCGCGCCGTGCAGTGGCCGTACCGCTCCAGCGCCGGCTCGACCGGACTGGAGATCGGCCCCGCGGTGACGCGCTCGGCGGTGTACTGGGAGGAGATCGACGACGACAACACCACCACCACGTCGCTCGAGCTCGTCGCCCTTCCGCGCGATCTTCTCGACGCCCCTCGACCCGGGACGGTGCCGACGACCGCCGCCCCGATCACGCCGAACACCACCACCGCCTGCGCCCTCGCCGCGACGACGGACGCCATCTACGAGCTGACCAATGCGCGCTGCCGTCCGCTCCCCGACACCGGCGGACCCGTCGGCGGCGCGATCCACCGGATCACGCATCCGGCGTTCCGGCCGTCCGGCGACTAGTGTCGTGAGTCATTAGTTGTTGTGCAGTAGTAGGATTTGGTGGTGCCGAGTCCTGCTGCTGTGCCGATCGAGCTGTCTGAGGATGAGCGCCGGGCGTTGGAGGGATGGACCCGCCGGCGGACATCGGCGGCGGCCCT
>DASYBY010000311.1:0-7492 GCA_036500525.1 Baekduia sp.
TTCTCGGCGCTGAGACGGCTGACGGTCAGGATCGTCTCCTGGGCCTCGCCCGAGAACAGGTTGCCACGGCTGGCGCCGCCGCCGACCAGCAACCCGACGCCGGTGGCCAGGCGTTTCTCCATCTCCGCGCAGTCGTCAGGCCCCGAACAGGCGATCACCTGGCCGGTCCGCTTGTCGACCCAGCGGAAGGCGGGGATGTCCTCGTTCGATCCCAGCAGGATCCCGGCCTGGCTGGCGCCGGTCTGCGACGACAGGTCGGTCTCCCACTCGGCGAGCCGGTAGCCGTCCTGCGCGATCCACCGTGCCATCGTCGGCGCGCTGCCGTCGCGCATCGCGTCGCGCAGGATCGGCAGGCCGAGGCCGTCGATCTCCAGGAACAGGATGCCCGGCACGTCGGTCTGCGTCGCACCGCCCTGGCGCTTGGCGACCCGGCGGGTGACGCGCAACGCGTACTCGTCGTCGTCGTTGGTGCCGAGCAGGATCTGCAGGATCATGCTGACGGCCGTGATGACCAGCGCGGCGAGCACGGCGGTGCCGAACGAGTCGACGCGGATGTCGTTGTCGTCCAGCAGCGCGGCGGCGCCGAGCAGGACGAGCGCGTCGCCGGCGAGCACGAGCAAGAAGCCGGCGATCAACATGTAGGGGAGCCGGATCGCCGCCAGCACGGGCGGCAGGATCGCGTTGAGCAGCGCGATGGTGGCCGCGGCGACGAACGCGGCACCGGTGTGGCCGATGCTCACGCCGGGCAGCAGCCAGGCGGTCACCCAGACCGCCGCGGCCGCGACGATCCACGCCACCACGAACCCCAGCACGCTGCGCCGCGGCGAGCTGGGGTGCCAGCTCACGGCGTCCATGGCGGATGCCAGCGGCCGTGCCCCGCCACCAGGCGGTCGCAGGCGTCCGGGCCCCAGGTGCCCTGGTCGTAGGCGTGGACCGGCGGCGGCGCGGTCAGCAGCGGCTCCATGATCCGCCACGCCTCCTCGACGCCGTCCTGGCGCGTGAACCGCGTGCTGTCGCCCTGCATCGCGGCGTGGAGCAGCACCTCGTACGGCGCCGGACCCTCGCCGCCCTCCTGGGCGAACTCCATGTCCATGCTGATCTGCTCGGCGCCGGGCGGGTCGCCGTGCTGGGCCTCCAGCAGGAAGCGCACGCCGGTGGCGGGGTCGAGCTTGACGACGAGCTGGTCGGGCTCCGGGCGGCGCCCGCCGTGGCCGTTGAACCCCAGCCGCGGCGGGCGGTCGAACACGAGCCGCATCTCGGTCTGCGTGATCGGCAGGTGCTTGCCGGTCCGCAGGAGGAACGGCACGCCCGACCAGCGCCAGTTGTCGACCTCCAGCCGCATCGCGGCGTAGGTCTCGGTCGTGGAGTCGGCGGCGACGCCGGGGATGTCGCGGTAGCCGTTGTACTGCCCGCGCACGTAGGCGGCGGGATCGGCCGCGGGCATCGCCTTGAAGAGCGAGGCGATCGCGTCCTTGATGGTCGTCGGGTCGCGCCCGGCCGGCGCCTCCATGGCCGCGGCGGCGACCACCTGCATCATGTGGTTGACCACGACGTCGCGCAGCGCGCCGACCGGGTCGTAGAAGTGCCCGCGGTCCTCGACGCCGAAGCTCTCGGCCATCGTGATCTGCACCGAGGACAGGTAGTTGCGGTTCCAGACCGGCTCCAGCATCGCGTTGGCGAAGCGCAGGTACAGGATCTCGACCAGGCCCATCTTCCCCAGGAAGTGGTCGATGCGGAAGAGCTGGGACTCGTCGAGGTACTGGTGGATCTCGGCGGCGAGGGCGCGCGCCGACTCCACGTCGTGGCCGAACGGCTTCTCGACGACGACGCGGGCGTTGGGCGTGAGCCCCGCGTCGGAGAGCCCCTTGACGACCGGGCCGAAGAGGAACGGCGGGATCTCGAGGTAGAAGACCGGGCTCTGGGCGCCCTTGATCGCGACGGCGACGCGGGCGAACGTGGCCGGGTCGGCGAAGTCGCCGGAGACGTAGCGCAGCCGCGCGGCGAAGCGATCGAAGACCTCCGGGTCGAGCGGCTCGCCGCCGTCGACGATCGCCTCGCGGGCGCGCTGGCGGAGGTCGTCCACCGTCCAGTCGTCGACCGCGACGCCGACGATCGGGCAGCTCAGCAGCCCGCGGCGCTCCAGTCGGTAGAGCGATCGCAGCGTCATCACCTTCGCGAGGTCGCCGGTGATGCCGAAGACGACGAGGACGTCGGCGGTGGCCATGGGCCGGGATGCTCGGGGCCCGCCCTGGCGGGGTCATCACCTGATCCGGGTGAACGGCCGGGCGCGGGCGGCGGCTCCAGCCGCGCGGTGACGATGTGGCTGACGACCACCGCGACGATCACCACCGGGATGACGTTCGTGCCGTCGGTCCCCAGCAGCAGCGTCGCCAGCAGCGTGGCGGTCAGCGGCAGCTTGAGCATGGTGGTGCACATCGCGCCGATCCCCATGGCGACGGCGGGGATCAGCGGCAGGCCGGGCAGGTGCGAGGCCGCCACGCCGATCGCCGCGCCGACGAACATCGAGGGGAAGACCGGGCCGCCGCGGAAGCTGCTGAGCGTCAGCGCGTAGGCCAAGGACTTGGCCGCGATCAGCAGGAGCAGCGCGCCGACTGACCACGTCGCGGCGTTGTCGATCAGCGGGCCGAGCGCGTTCTGCCCCGAGAACAGGACCTCGCTCGCGGGGTGGTCGGTGGCCTGCTCGAAGGCGACCGCCAGCCCGCCGATCAGCAGCCCGAGCACCGGCATCGCCACGACCATGCGCGGCTCGACGCGCGCCCGGACCGCGATCGCGAGCCACGAGATCGCCCGGCCGACGAACGGCGCGACGAGGCCGACGGCGACCGCCCACGCCAGCCACGTGCCGGTCGGATGGCCGACGGGCGGCAGGCCGGGGATCGCGAGGCTCAGCGTGCCGAAGCCGGTGAGCGAGTCCAACCCGATGAACACGAGCGAGCCGATGCCCGCCGCCAGCAGGCCCGGGACGAGGACCAGCCCGAGCATCGGGCCGCCGAGGCCGGAGGCCTCCAGCAGCAGGAACGCGCCGAGCAGCGGCGACCCGAGCAGCGAGCTGATCGCCGCGAAGCTGCCCGCGGCGGAGATGATCGCCACCGCCTGGTCGGGCGCGTCGCGGGACGCCAGCCGCACGGCCAGCACGCCGAGCCCGCTGCCCATGACGATCAGCGGCGCCTCCGGCCCGAGCACGGCGCCGAAGCCCAGCGTCGCCAGCGCGGCGAAGAGGATCCCGGGCAGCTCGATCGGCCGGGTCACGCCGCCGGCGTGGAAGCCGTCGGCCGGCGAGTGCCCGCCGGTCCCGGGGAGGCGCGTGATCGCCAGCGCGGTGAGCAGCCCCGAGAGCACGAGGATCGGCAGCGGCCACCACGCGGGCGTGCCGGCGAAGCCGAGCTGCCCGGGCAGGTCGTCGAACAGCTCGGTCTGGATCACGTCGACGAGCTTGAGGAAGCCGTAGGCCAGCGCCGAGACCGGGATGCCGATCAGCGCGGCGACGACGAGCAGCTGCACGTAGCTGCGGCTGCGCAGCAGCACGAGCGGGTCGGGCATCAACCCAGTACAGCCACGTCACGCGGGAGCGGACATCACCCCGACGGGGTGATGCGCGCCGCCGGGCCGCGTGGCGACCATCGGGGCTCACCGACGAGGGGAGCACACACATGGCGATCGGACCCGTACAGCTGCTCGTGCTGGGGTTCAACCACCCTGACTTCCACGGCGAGATCATCGCCGAGCTGGAGCGCCTGCGCGAGAGCGACACCGTCCGCGTCATCGACGCGCTGGCGGTCTACAAGGACGACGCCGGCGCCCTGGAGGTCGAGCACCTGAGCAACCTCACCGAGGCCGAGGCCGTCGAGCTGGGCAGCACCGTCGCGGCGCTGATCGGCCTCGGGCTCGACGGCGAGGAGGGCATGGTCGCCGGGGCCGAGGTGGGCGCCGAGGCCGCGCTGGAGGGCGCCGGCGTCTTCGACGACGCCGAGGAGTGGGACGTCCTGGCCGACATCCCCAACGACTCCGCCGCCGCGCTCGTGCTGATCGAGCACCACTGGGCCGTGCCGCTGCGCGACGCGATCGCGCGGGCCAACGGCTTCCGGATCGCCGACGGGTTCATCAGCCCGCTCGACCTGGTGGCCATCGGCGTGATGGAGGCCGACGAGGCCGCGCTGCTGGCCGCCCTGGAGCCCGCGGGCGCCGGCGGCACGCCCTGACCCACCGTCCACGACCACCCGAGAGGACCCCACCATGTTCGGAGCACGTCGCGTCGCACGACGCACCGGCCGGCGAACCGCACGGCGCACCTCGCGCCGGCGCATCTAGCGACCGCACGACCGTGCCGGCGGGGCCCGACGCCTCGCCGGCGCGCAGCGGCCCGCCGCCGCGGCGCCTGCCGCGCGCGCACGCCCGCTTCCAGCGCCGGGCGGCGCAGGCGATCGCCAAGCGCCACGTGTTCCGCTACCTCGCGGGCGCCACCCTGGTGCTCTCGTTGCTGTCGGGCGTGGTCGCGTGGCTGACCGACCGCAAGGACTTCCACACGCTGGGCGACGCCCTGTGGTGGGCGCTCGTCACCCTCGCGACGGTCGGCTACGGCGACATCGTCCCCCACACGGCGTGGGGGCGGGTGCTCGGCTCGGTCGTGATCATCTGCGGCATCACGTTCCTGTCGATCCTGACCGCGACCATCACCTCCTACTTCGTCTCGGGCAGCCAGGAGGACCGGGCCGCGGAGGTCGATGCGCAGCGCGGCCGCGATGCTGAGGAGGTCCGAGCGGTGCTCGACGAGATCCGCGACCGGCTGCGGGCGATCGAGGAGCGCCTGGACCGGGAGGGTGACTAAGCGCGCGCGACCGGCGGCTCGGCGGCCGTCGCCGCCGTCCGGTCGTCGTCCCAGTCGATCCGCGCCGCGTCGCTGCGGTCGAGCACCTGCGGCCCGCGATGGTGCGCGAAGGATCCCGCGCCCCAGCTCACGAACGCGTCGACGCGGTTGCGCACGCCGTTCATCAGCGTCGCGTGGACGCCGAGCCACGCGGAGTGGGCGATCACGCCGTGCAGCTCGTGGCGGTGCGCGCCGACCTCGGCGATCGCGGCGCCCCGCCCGATCATCGCCATGATGCCCTTGTCGTGGTAGTGGAACGCCGTGCGCGGCCGGCCCGCCAGGTCGGCGAGGAGGTTGTCGGCGGCGTGCTCGCCGCTCTGCAGCGCGACCGACCCGAGCTGCGGATGGGCGCCGCCGTCGGGCGCCGGGATGTTGGCGACGTCGCCGATCGCGTAGATCCCCGGCGCGTCGCCGAGGGTGAGGTCGGGCCGCACGTCGAGGCGCCCGCCGCGGCCCTGCCCGAGGCCCGCCGCGCCGGCGACGGCCGGCGCCTTGATCCCGCCGCCCCAGATCACGCAGCGCGTCCGGATCGTCGTGCCGTCGGCCAGCGTGACGTGGCCCGGTCCGATCTCGGTCACCGCGACGCCGAGGTGCATCCGCACGCCCTTGCGGCCCAGCACCTTGGCGACGTAGTCGTGCGCGGTGTCGGAGAACGGCGCCAGCAGCGTCGGCCCGAGGTCGACGATGTGGATCTGCGCGGCGCTCACCGCGAGGTCGTGGTACTCGTCGGTCATCGTGTCGTGGAGCAGGTCGGCCAGCGCGCCGGCGAGCTCCACGCCGGTCGGGCCACCGCCGACGACGACGAAGTTCAGCGCGCCCTGGTCGATGAGCGAGGGATCGCTGTCGGCCGCCTCGAACACGCCGAGGATCCGCGACCGCAGCTGCTGGGCGTCGTCGAGGCAGTAGAGCGGGAAGGCGTGCTCGGCGGCGCCCGGCGTGCGGAAGAAGTTCGGCTGCGAGCCGGCGGCGAGGACGATCGCGTCGCCGGAGAAGCGCTCGCCGTCGGTGGTCGCCACCGTGCGCGTCGCGGGGTCGACCGCCGTGACCTCGGCGAGCTTGACGTGGACGTTGCGCCGATCGGCGAAGAGCTTGCGCAGCGAGTAGGCGATGTCGCTGGGGGCCAGCTGCGACGTCGCCACCTGGTAGAGCAGCGGCTGGAACTGGTGGTAGTTGTTGCGGTCCAGCAGCGTGATCTCGACGTCGTCGTGCTCGGCCAGGCGCCGGGCGCACCCGACGCCCGCGAAGCCCCCTCCGACGATGACGACATGGGGCGGTCGGTCAGACGGAGCGGAGGACATGCTGGGAGCGGGCCGGCGCCGCGGATGCGCCCAGCCGGTCGAGGAGGTGGTCGCCGACGCGCAGCGCGTTGGCCATGACGGTCAGCGCCGGGTTGACCGCGCCGATGCTCGGGAAGCAGCTCGTGTCGACGACGTACAGGTTGTCGACCTCGTGCGCGCGGCAGTCGGTGTCGAGCACCGACGTCGCGGGATCGGTCCCGAAGCGGCAGGTGCCGGCCTGGTGGGCGACGCCGGCCACCGGGATGTCGTTCTTGAGGTAGGCGTGGCGCGGGAGCAGGTGGTCGTGGCGCATCCCGAGCCGGGCGAGCATCGAGCGCAGCTCGTGCATCAGCCGCTGCTTGGGGACCTCGTTGCTCGCCGTGTAGGTCAGCCGGACGCTGCCGTCGTGGCGCAGCGTCACGCGGTTGTCGGGGCGCGGCAGGTCCTCGGTCGACAGCCAGAAGTCGACCGCGTGGCGGGCGACGTCATCCAGCCCCCACTGCGGCGCGAGCTTGGTCTGCAGCGGCTTCTCGCCGCGGTACATCTCGGCCGAGGACTTGCCGACCATCTGGATGTTGCCCAGCGGGAAGTCGATGTCCTTGGTCGCGAAGTAGTAGGTGTTGACCCCGAGCGTCTTCTGGAAGACGGTGGGGTTGGGCTCCACCGAGAGCGCCAGCACGGCCTGGCTGTTGTGGAACATGTAGTTGCGCCCGACCTGGTCGGAGCCGTTAGCCAGCCCGTGGGGATGGCGCTCGCTGGCCGAGGCGAGCAGGAGCTTGGCGCTGTTGGCCGCGCCGCAGGCGACGACGACGACGTCGCCGCCGATCGTCTCCCGGCGGCCGTGGTGCTCGACGACGACGCCGGTGACCGTCCGGCCGGACGCGTCGGTCTCCAGGTTCACCGCCCGCGCGTTGGTCATCAGCGCCACGTTGCCGTGCTCGAGCGCCGGCCGGACGCCGAGCACCTCGGCGTCGGACTTCGCGTGCACCAGGCACGGGAAGCCGTCGCAGGTCGCGCAGCGCACGCACGCGCTGTAGGGCATGTTGCCCTCGTCGAGCATGATCCCGCAGGGCGCGTGGAACGGCTGGTGGCCGGCGGCCTCGAGGTCGTCGGAGAGCTGCTGGATCCGCGGCTCGTGCGAGACCGCCGGATGGGGATAGGGCGCGCTGGCCGGCGGCTCGGTCGGGTCCTCGCCGCGGGCGCCGTGCACGTGGTAGAGCTGCTCGGCGCGCGTGTAGTACGGCTCCATCTCGTCGTAGGAGATCGGCCACGCGGGGGAGAGCCCGTCGTGGTGGCGCAGCTCGCCGAAGTCCTCGGCCCGCAGGCGGTA
>DASYBY010000312.1:0-13822 GCA_036500525.1 Baekduia sp.
GGGGGATCGGCGCCGCGACCGTGGAGGTCTTCCAGCGCGAGGGCGCCAAGGTGGTGGGCGTCGACCTGCTGGAGGGCGCGCCGGGCGACCTGGCGCTGTCGGTCGACGTCACCGAGGAGTTCGCCGTCCAGCAGATGTACGCCCAGGTCGCCGAGCAGTTCGGCCGGATCGACATCCTGTTCAACAACGCCGGCATCTCCCCCGACGACGACACCTCCGTGCTGGAGACGACGCTCGAGGCGTGGCAGCGCGTGCAGGACGTCAACCTCAAGTCGGTGTTCCTGTGCTGCAAGCACGGCATCCCGCACCTGCTGGAGGCCGGCGGCGGCTCGGTCATCAACACCGCGTCGTTCGTGGCGATCATGGGCGCCGCGACGTCGCAGATCTCCTACACCGCCTCCAAGGGCGGCGTGCTGTCGATGTCGCGCGAGCTGGGCGTGGAGTTCGCGCGCCGCGGCGTCCGCGTCAACGCGCTCTGCCCCGGCCCGGTCGACACCCCGCTGCTGCAGGAGCTGTTCGCCAAGGATCCCGAGCGGGCCGCCCGCCGCCTGGTCCACGTCCCGATCGGCCGCTTCGGCAAGGTGGAGGAGATCGCCAACGGCGTCCTCTTCCTCGCCTCCGACGAGTCCTCGTTCATGACCGCGTCGACGTTCCTGATCGACGGCGGGCTGTCGGCGGCCTACGTGACGCCGCAGTAGCGGGCGCGCATGGAGACGCCCGGAACGCGCCGCCCGAACGCCGCGGAGCAGGCCATGGTCGGCGAGCTGGCCGACGCGGTCGCGGCGGCGTTCGGAGAGCTGGTCGACCTCGGCGCGATCGACGCGCCGATCGTGGGCGTCGGGATGCTCGTGTACTGGGACGGCTCCGACGCGTCGCACTGGGTCGGCGAGACCGCGGCGATCACCGTCGGCAAGGCAGAGTGGGCCGCCGCGCACGGCGCGCCTGAGGACCTGTTCAACCTGTACGACCCGCCGGACATGGTGGTCGATCTCGCGGTCCCCGACCTCCACGACGACCCGGCGCTGTGGGCGCTCGGCGAGGCGCTCCTCGACCACATCGAGCAGCACGACGCGGACGACCTCGTCGAGGTCTACTTCACCGCCCTCGGCGATCGCCTGCACGCGCTGTGGGGTGTGCCCGTCGGCTACGAGTCCTACGACGGCACCCGCGTCGATGCTCCCGTCCAGGTGCGCCGGCAGCTCTCCGCCGAGGACGCGGCCGCGTGGGAGGCGCGTGGCTGGCTGGCGCCGCTCGACGCCCCGCGGCCGGGCGAGCCGGCGCGCGACGTGCTGCTGGCGGTCGCGCTGCCCGACGGCCGGCAGGCGGGGATCTCCGTGGACGGAGACCATCGCATCGGCACGCACGACCTGTCGGGCCGCGGCGGCGTCGGCCTGGATCGGCCGATCGTCCTCCTGGGCGACGACCCGGCGATCGCCGCGGGCGCGCTGCCCGAGGGAGCGGTCGCCGCGCGCGTCCAGGATCTCCGCGACGCCTGGCACGACGCCATGACCGGCCACGGCGTCTGGCTCTGCGTGCTCCCGCACGCGGCGCGCGGCGGAACGCCGCCAGTCGTGTTCACCGACGCGGCGGGCGCGGAGGTGGCGCTGCCGGAGCCGGAGCCAAAGCCTCGGAGCGGCGAGCCATGGACGACGTTCAGCGTCGGCGCCTCCGGCGGCGGCGAGGCGCAGGAGCCCGAGCCGCAGCCGACGGACGCGGAGGTGCTCGCCCGCGCGCGCGTGCCGGCGCTGTGGGACGACGCCTTCGGCGCCGAGCCCGAGCTGCGCGGTTGGAGCGGCGACGACCGCGCGGACGGGCTCACCCTCGCGCACGCGGAGGTCGAGATCGAGACCGAGGACGGCGGCGACTGGCCGATCGACGACCCCGAGCGCGAGGCGCTCGACCTCGTCGAGCAGCGCCTCGCGCCGCTGCTCGGCGCGCGGCCCGCCGGGCGGCGGGCGATCGAGGCCGCCGTGCGCCCGCTCCCGGCGACGATCGACGGCAGGCCGGAGACGTTCGCGCTCGCCGACGCCGGCGACCTCTGGGTCGCCGTGTGGGTCGATCCGCGCTCGCGCCTGCAGGTGCGCGCCGGCGGTGCAGGGGCCGCGCCGGCGCGGCTGGACCTCCGCCGGCGCTGACCGCGCCCGCCCCCTACGCCGGCAGCAGCGAGCGCAGCGCCTTCGGCGGCACCGGGTCGGCCGAGAGCATCTCGCCGGCCAGCGCGCGGAGGACCTCCAGGCGCCGGTCGGGGTGCAGCGAGAAGGCGTAGTCCTGCGCCGCCTCGTGGCCGCCGGCGACGCCGAGGTGCGAGCGGTGCTCGGCGGTCGCGACACGCGCCAGGACGAGGCCCAACACGTAGGCGTCGAGGTCGGCGACGTCGAGCTCGATGTCCTCGGCCTCCGGGCCGCCGACCTTCGCGACGATCCGCGGCGCGGAGATGATGTCGCCGCCGTCGCGGATCGGGCCGCCTTGGGATCCGTTGTCGCCGCCGGCGCGGGAGTCCCAGTCGCGCTGCGCGGCGCTCGCGCCGTCGGTCCCCGCCCGCTCGGCCGCCCAGCGCGACTCGTCGAGCTTGCGGGCCTGCTCCTCGTAGTCCTTGGGCTTGGGCGGCACGTAGCCGACGCCGAGCTTCAGGGCGCCGCCGGTGATCTCGCCGGAGACGTGCTGCTCGACCAGCTCCTCGGCCTTCTCGGCCGACACGTCGCCGCGGGCGATCCCGCGCCGCACGACGTCGGCGACCGTGAACGACAGGTCGCCCTGCTCGACGCGCTGCACGACCGCCTCGGGCAGGTCGAGCAGGCGCAGCGACTTGCGCGTCCAGGCCATCGGCGCGCCGACCAGGCGCGACACGTCGGCCGCCGTCAGCTCGGGGTCCTCGCTCATGATCGCCCGCGCGGCGCGGGCGAACTGCACCGGCTCGGGCTTGGCCTGGTGGAAGTTCTCGGCGAACTGCATCGTCAGCGCCTCGCGCTTGGAGATGCCGTCCACGAGCGTGAAGCGCCAGTCCTCGCGCGCGCCCTCGGCCTCGTCGAGCAGCGTCATCGCGCTGAAGCGCCGGCGGCCGGCCAGCAGCTCGTACGGGACCTCCTCGTCGCCGGTGGCGCGCACCAGCGGCGGGTGCAGCAGCCCCGTCTCCTTGATCGAGACGGCCAGCTCGTGCAGGTCCGGCAGCGCGCCGGTCCGCATGTTGACCATCGTGCGCACGTGGGCGAGCGGCGCGGTGACGAGCGTGTGCGCCTTGGAGGCGGTGTCGGCGAGCGGCGCCTTGCGCAGATCCGCCTCCCGCTCCTCCCGAGCGGCCTTCGCCGCCTCCTCGCGCATCTGCCCGACGTGTTCTTCGGCGTCCTGGAGCTTGTCGACCTGAGACATGAGTCGCAGGATGCAAGCACACTGTTCGGCCGACTTGCGGGTAGCCCCTCCAACATGTCCGCAACGACCACGAAGTACCTCGGGATCTACCTGCAGGATCACCTCGCCGGGTCGACGGGTGGCGTGGAGCTCGCCAAGCGCGCGGCGGGTGAGCACGACGGCACGCCGCTCGGGACGTTCCTGGCGCAGCTGCGCGACGAGATCGCCGACGACCGCCGGGCGCTGGAGGACCTGATGGAGCAGCTCGGCGTGCACGCCGATCGCGCCAAGGTCGCCGTCGCCTGGGCCGGTGAGAAGGCCGGCCGGCTCAAGCCCAACGGCGAGCTGCGCGGCCCGTCGCCGCTGACGCCGCTGGTCGAGCTGGAGATGCTGTCGATCGGGATCGAGGGCAAGCGGCTGCTGTGGCTCGCGCTGGCCGAGATCGAGAGCATCCCGCTGAGCGCCGAGCGGCTGGCCGAACTCGTCGCCCGCGCCGAGAGCCAGCGCGGGCGCCTGGAGGACTACCGCCGGGAGGCGGCGCGCGGGGCGCTGGTCTAGCCCAGGCTCGGGTACCGCGACACGCCGTAGCCCGCCGCGACGACCGCCGCCGCGACGGCGTCGGCGTGCTCGCGCGAGCGCGTCTCGATCGTCAGCTGCACGCCGGTCTCGCGGACATGCAGGTCGATCCCCTCGCGCAGGTGCGAGACCTCGACGATGTTCGCGCCCTGCTCCGCGACGCAGTCCAGCAGCGCCGCCAGCGCGCCCGGCCGGTCCGGCACGCGCGTGAGCAGGACGAGGCGACGCCCGGCCATCGTCTCGTGACGGCGCGCGATCGTCGCCAGCAGCCCCGCGTCGACGTTGCCGCCGCTGAGCACGACGCAGGTCGTCCCCGACGCGGCGGGCCGCGCCTGGCCGCCGAGCAGCGCCGCGACGCCGACCGCGCCCGCGCCCTCGACGACCAGCTTGGCCTTCTCCATCAACATGACCATCGCCTCGGCGACCAGCTCCTCGGAGACCACCACGATGTCGTCCACCCACTGGGCGATCAGCGGCAGCGTCAGCACGCCGGGGCGCTTGACCGCGATGCCGTCGGCCAGCGTCAGCGACGCGCCGACCTCGACCGGCACGCCGGCCGCCAGCGACGCCGGGAACGACGCCACGGACTCGACCTGCACGCCGATGACCCGCACCTCGGGCCGCGCGGACTTGACCGCGATCGCGACCCCGCTGGCCAGCCCGCCGCCGCCGACCGGGACGATCACGGTCGCCAGGTCGGGCACGTCGTCGAGCAGCTCGAGACCGAGCGTCCCCTGCCCGGCGACCACGTCGGCGTCGTCGAAGGGATGGACGAAGGCCAGGCCCGCCTCGGCCGCCCGGGCGTGGGCGGCGATCAGGCAGTCGTCGACCGTCGCGCCGGTGATGACGACCGTCGCGCCCAGCGCGGCAGTCGCCTCGACCTTGGCGATCGGCGCGCTCTCGGGCATGAAGACCTCGCACGGCACGCCCCGCTCGCGCGCCGCCAGCGCGAGCGCCTGGGCGTGGTTGCCGGCGCTGCCGCACACGACGCCGGCCGCGCAGGCGTCGCCCAGCGCCGCGAGCTTGTTCAGCGCCCCGCGGATCTTGAAGGCGCCGGTGCGCTGCAGCGTCTCGGCCTTGAGGACGACGTCGCCTCCGCAGCGCTCGTCGAGCGTCGCGGACGCCAGGACCGGCGTGTGGCGCGCGACGTCGCCGATCGCGTCGCGGGCGCGCTCGACGTCCTGCGCGGTGACCGCCGACCCCGAGCCCACCCGTCCGGCCATGTCCGGGCCTCAGTCCGCCAGCGCGACGACAGCGTCGATCTCGACCTGCGCGCCGATCGGCAGCGACGCGACGCCGATGGTCGAGCGCGCCGGCTGCGGATCGCTGAAGAACGTGGCGTACACCTCGTTGACCTGGGCGAACGTGCTCATGTCGGTGACGTAGATGCCGCACCGCACGGCCTTGTCCAGCGACGTGCCGGCGGCCGCGCACACGGTCTGGAGGTTCTCCAGGCACTGGCGCGTCTGGTCGCCGATGCTGCCCTCCACGAGCTTGCCCGTCGCCGGGTCGAGCGGCGTCTGCCCCGAGAGGAACAGCAGGTCCCCGGTGCGCACCGCGTGGCTGTACGGACCGACGGCGGCGGGAGCCCCGTTGGCGGTGATGGCTTGGCGACCGGCTGACATCGTAAGCAGTTCTCCTTCGACGGGTCTTGGGTCTGGACGCTACCGTCCGCGCCTCATGCCCGCCCGCCGCCTCTCCCCCACGGCCCGCCTGCTCCTGCCGGTCGTGCTCCTGCTGATCGCGTCGGGCTGGCTCAGCCGCTCCGCCGAGGCCGCGATCCCGTGGACGCCCTGTCCGGCGGCGCCCCACGACAGCAGCAAGCCGACGACGGGCTACGAGTGCGCGACCGTCGCGGTCCCGCTCGACCGCAGCGGCGCCGTCGGGGGCGCGGTCAACCTGTCGGTCGCGCGCGTGCCCGCCGCGACCAACCCCACCAACACGGCGGTCGTCCCGCTGGCCGGCGGACCGGGCCAGGCGGCGCTGCCGATCTCCCAGGACTTCGCGAAGATCATGGCCCCCGCGATCGCCGACCGCGACCTGCTGATCTACGACCAGCGCGGCACGGGCTCTTCCGGCGTCATCAACTGTGACGACGTGCTCAGCCAGAGCACCTCGCCCGTCACCGCGGCGAAGGGCTGCGCGGCCCAGCTGGGCGCCGGCCGCGGCTTCTACCGGACGGCCGACAGCGTCGCCGACATCGAGGCCCTGCGCGTCGCCGGCGGCTACTCCAAGCTCGTGCTGTTCGGCGTCAGCTACGGCACGAAGGTCGCCGAGGACTACGCGGCCGCCTACCCGCAGAACGTCGAGGCGCTCGTGCTCGACAGCGTCGTCCCGCCCGAGGGGCCGGATCCGTTCCAGCGCTCGACGCTGGCCAACGCGCCCCGCGTGTTGCAGGACTTGTGCGCCAACAACGCCTGCCGCGGCGCGACCGACAACGTCAAGAGCGACCTCTCCCGGCTCGCGGCGAAGCTGCGCAAGCACGTGCTGCGCGGGAAGGTCACGATCGGCTCGGGCCAGCGCGTGAAGTACGCCATGGACCAGACCGGCCTGCTCGACATCCTGCTGGCGGGCGACCTGAACCCGACGCTGCGCGCCGAGCTGCCCGGCTCGATGCGCGCCGCCCTGCGCGGCGACGCCTCCCCGCTGCTGCGCCTCAGCGTCCGGTCCGAGGGCCTGACGACGGGCCTGCAGACCGAGAGCAACGCCGACCAGAGCGACGGCCTCTACCTCGCCACGACGTGCGAGGAGGCGCCGTTCGCCTGGACGCGCGCCGCGAACGTCGACCAGCGCACGGCCGAGATCACCGCCGCCGCCAAGGCGATCCCGAAGGCGCAGCTCGGCCCGTTCTCGCCGTCGGCCGCCCTCAACGGCGGCCTGGCCCCGGTCTGCCTCGGGTGGCCCGACGCCTCGCCGGCACCGCCCGCCGCGGCGCCGCTGCCGCCGGTCCGCACGCTCATCCTCGACGGCCAGATGGACCTGCGCACGCCCTACGAGGACGCCGCGCAGGTCGCCGCGCGCATCCCCGGCTCCGCCCTCGTCCAGGTGCCGTTCACCGGCCACTCGACCGTCACCTCCGACGAGACGAAGGACAGCGCCTGCACCAAGGGCGCGCTCGCGACGTTCTTCGCCGGCGGCGTGCCGGCCCCGTGCGCGCCCGGCACCAACCCGTTCGCGCCGACGCGCCGTCCGCCGACCAACCTCGGCCAGCTCGGCATCAAGAGCCCGGCCAAGCGGACGATCGCGGCGGCCGAGGCCTCCGTCGGCGACGCCGCGCGCCAGATCATCGGCGACGCGCTCGCGCTCGACAAGCTGCCGCTGCACGTCGGCGGCCTGCGCGGCGGCAACGCGACGGTCACCGGCAACGCCCCGTCGTTCCGCCTGACGCACTACCAGTACATCCCGGGCGTGCTGGTCAGCGGCACGGTCGACAAGTCGTTCAACGCGAAGGTGACGATCCGCGGCGGCGGCGCGCTCAGCGGCTCGCTGAAGCTGGCCTCCAGCGGCGCGGTCAGCGGGACGCTCGGCGGCAAGCGGGTGCGGATCGCGGCCTCCAGCGCCGTGCGATCGACGCTGCCGTCGCTCGCCGCGGCGCTGGCACGCCCGCACCTGGGCCGCTGAGCGGGTCGCGGGTCGCTTCGCAGGGCCATCGCGCCGGGTAGCCTCGGCGCGATGGCCAACGCCCTGGCGCACGAGACCTCCCCGTACCTGCTGCAGCACCGCGAGAACCCCGTCGACTGGCGGCCGTGGGGACCGGAGGCGCTGGCGGCGGCGCGGGAGCGCGACGTCCCGCTGCTCGTGTCGATCGGGTACTCGGCGTGCCACTGGTGCCACGTCATGGAGCGCGAGTCCTTCGAGGACCCGGCGGTGGCCGCGGTGATGAACGACAACTTCGTGTGCGTGAAGGTCGACCGCGAGGAGCGGCCCGACATCGACGCCATCGCCATGGAGGCCGTGCAGCTGATGACCGGCCACGGCGGCTGGCCGCTGAACGTCTTCCTCACGCCCGATCAGGTGCCGTTCTACGGCGGGACGTACTTCCCGCCGGAGCCGCGCCACGGGATGCCGGCGTGGCCCGCGGTGCTGGAGGCGGTCGCCGAGGCGTGGCGCGGCAAGCGCGACGAGGTCCTGGGCCAGGGCGAGCGGATGGCCGAGCGGCTGGCGCAGACGGGGGCGCTGCGACCGGCCGAGGATGCGGCGTTGGGGAGCGAGCCGCTGGACGACGCGGTGCGCAACCTGCGCGCGACGTTCGACACGGAGAACGGCGGGTTCGGCGGCGCGCCGAAGTTCCCGCCGTCGCCCGTGCTGCTGTTCCTGTGGGCGCGGGCGGCGCGCGGCGGGACCTGGGCGACCAAGGCGGGTGACATGGCCGGCGCGACGCTGCGGGCGATGGCCGCGGGCGGGATGGTCGACCAGATCGGCGGCGGGTTCGCGCGCTACGCGGTCGACGCGACGTGGACGGTCCCGCACTTCGAGAAGATGTTGTACGACAACGCGCTGCTGGCGCGGGCGTACCTGCACGGGTGGCTGATGACCGGCGATCTCGCATTTCGGCGGGTGTGCGAGGAGACGCTGGAGTTCGTCGCGCGGGAGCTGCGCGGGCCCGAGGGCGGGTTCTTGAGTGCCTTGGACGCCGACAGCGAGGGCGTCGAGGGCAAGTTCTACGTGTGGACGGTGGACGAGCTGCGCGCGGCGGTCGCCCCGGGCGACGCCGAGGCCGCGCTCGCCTGGCTCGGCGTGACCGAGGCGGGGAACTTCGTCGATCCGCACCATCCGGTCGAGGGCTGGAACGTGCTGACGGGCCGCGGGCCGGAGCCGCCGGCCGAGCAGCGTGAGCGGATCCGCAGGGCGCTGATGGCGGTGCGCGCCGGGCGCGTGCGGCCGGGGCTGGACGACAAGCGGCTGGCCGCCTGGAACGGGCTGGCGATCCACGCGTTCGCCGAGGCGGGCGCGGTGCTCGGGCGCGACGACTTCGTGGAGATCGCGGAGGCGGGCGCCGCGTTCGTCGTGTCGTCGCTGCGGGGTGGTGACGGTCGCCTGCTGCGCACGTGGAAGGACGGCGAAGGCAAGTTGAACGCCTACCTGGAGGACCACGCGTACCTCCTGGAGGCGATGCTCGCGCTCTACGAGGCGACGTTCGACCCGCGCTGGTTCGCGGAGGCGCGCACGCTGGCCGACGCGATCCTGGAGCGCTTCGCCGATCCGGATCCGGCCGCGGGCGGGTTCTTCGCGACGTCGTCGGATCACGAGCAGCTGGTCGTGCGGCGCAAGGACATGGAGGACGCGCCGATCCCGTCGGGCTCGTCGTCGGCCGCGGTCGGCCTGCTGCGTCTGGCGGCGCTGACGGGCGAGGCGCGCTACGAGGAGGCCGCGGTGTCGCACCTGCGCCTCGTCGCGCCGCTGCTGGGCCGCCACCCGCAGGCGTTCGCCCACGCGCTGGTGGCGCTGGACCTGCTGGTCTCCCCCGGGTTGGAGGTGGCGCTGGCGGGCGCGGACGCCGGTGCCGTGGCCGGGCTGGCCGCGGTCGTGCGGGAGCGGCTGCGCCCGGGCGTCGTGGTGGCGGGGCCGCCCGGTGCGGGCGTCCCGCTGATGGAAGGCCGCGGCGCGGTCGACGGGGCGCCGGCGGCGTACGTGTGCGAGCGGTTCGCGTGCCAACGGCCGGTGGTGGAGGCGGGCGCGCTGCGCGCGCTGCTCGATCCCGACGGGGAGTGACGAGGCGCGCGCGCACCAGGTCGGGTGGCTCGCCGGGATCCGGTGTGTTCGGCCGCCGCGGTTCCGGGGCATGGGTACGGCCATGCCTCGGTTCCGTCGCCCGCCGTCCCTGATCGCCCTCGGCCTCGCCGCCGCGCCGCTCGCCACCGCCCTGGCCGTCGCGCCCGTCGCGGCGCAGGCGGGGACGGTGACGCTCGACCGGCCCTGTTACGTGCCGGGCCAGCCGATGGTCGCCTCGGGCGCGGCGTTCACGCCCGGCACGGCGCTGACGCTCGGCGGCTCCAGCGCGTTCCCGGGCGCGGTGGCCGATCCGATGGGCAACTTCGCGATCGGCCTGACCGCGCCGGCGCCGGCCAAGCACGGGGCGCGGCCCTCCTCGGTGACCAGGGCGACGCTCACGGTCACCGATCCGACCAACCCCGCGCAGAACGCCTCGGTGCCCTACCAGCTCGCGAACTTCGACGTGGACCGCGGCCAGAGCCACGACCCGCGGTCGGTGCGCACCTGGTTCTTCTCGGGCTTCCCGGCGGGCGCGACGGTCTACGGCCACTTCCGCCTCAAGGGCAAGACGATGACCAACCACCGCTTCGGCAAGACGAAGGGCGCCTGCGGCCTGCTGCACGCCCGCGCCGCCGGGATCCCGGTGAAGCCGCTGCGCACCGGCACGTGGACGGTGCAGCTCGACGGCAGCAAGCACTACAAGGCGTCGACCCGCCCCGCCCTGGTGCTGAAGATCTCGGTGTTCCTGCGCTAGCCGGCTACAGCACCGGGAGGTAGCGGTCGAGCTCCCACTGCGTGACCTGCACGCGGTAGTCCTCCCACTCCTGGCGCTTGATCTCGATGAAGCGGTTGAACATGTGCTCGCCCAGCGTGCGGAGGACCAGCTCGGACTCCGCGGTCAGCTCGACGGCCTCGCCGAGCGTCTCGGGGAGCTGCTCGATGCCGAGGCGCCGGCGCTCGTCCGGGGACAAGTGGTACAGGTTCTTCTCCATCGGCTCGGGCAGCTCGTAGCCCTTCTCGATGCCCTCCAGGCCCGCCTGCAGCAGCGCGGCGAACGTCAGGTAGGGGTTGCACGCCGGGTCGGGGCAGCGCAGCTCCATGCGGGTCCCCTGCTCCTTGCCGGGGTGGTAGAGCGGCACGCGGACCAGGGCGCTGCGGTTGCGGCGCGACCAGGCGACGTAGACGGGGGCCTCGAAACCGGGGACCAGGCGCTTGTAGGAGTTGACCCACTGGGCGAAGATCGAGCTGAGCTCGCGCGCGTGCTTGAGCTGGCCGGCGATGAAGGCCTTGCCGACGTCGGAGAGGAAGTACGGGTCGTCAGCGTCGAACATCGCGTTGCGCCCGTCCTTGAACAGGCTCATGTGGGTGTGCATCCCTGAGCCGTTCTCACCGAAGAGCGGCTTGGGCATGAACGTGGCATGCCAGCCGTACTTCATGGCGTACTCCTTGACCGTGATGCGGTAGGTCATGCAGTCGTCGGCCATCTTCATGGCGTCGGCGTAGCGCATGTCGACCTCGTGCTGGCTGGGGCCGACCTCGTGGTGGGAGTACTCGACGTGGATGCCGAGCTGCTCCAGCGCGATGACCGTCTCGCGGCGCACGTCGGAGCCGGCGTCGAGCGTCGTGAGGTCGAAGTAGCCGCCCTCGTCGAGGACCTCGGTGCCGTTCTTGTCCTTGAAGAGGAAGTACTCGAGCTCGGGGCCGACGTTGAACTTGTCGAAGCCCATCTGCTCCATGCGATCGAGCGCGCGGCGCAGGACATGGCGCGGGTCGCCCTCGTAGGGCGTGCGCTCGGGCGTCCGGATGTCGCAGAACACGCGGCCGACGCCCTGCTCCTCGGGGCGCCACGGGAGGATCGCGAAGGTCGTCGGATCCGGCATGGCGACCATGTCGGACTCCTCGATGGCGTTGAAGCCGGTGATCGACGAGCCGTCGAAGCCCATGCCGTTCTCGAAGGCGTCCTCCAGCTCCGCGGAGTTGATGCTGAACGACTTGAGCTGCCCGAGGATGTCGGTGAACCAGAAGCGGATGAAGCGCAGCTGGTGCTCCTCGACGATCGCCTTGACGTCCTCGACGGTGCGCGGCTGGTCGGTCATAGGCACGGGACCCTAGAGGATCGCGATTCTCACATTCGTCGAAAGTCGGGCGCCGATGTGTCGAGCCACCGCCGGCCCCAGGCCTTCAGCTCGGCGACCGCCGGCCGCAGCTCGTCGCCCATCGGAGTCAGGGCGTAGCGCGTGTGGCGTGGAGGGCCGGAGTGGTCGTCGCGCGTGACCATGCCGCGGTCCTCCAGGTCCTTGAGGCGCTGGGAGAGCAGGCGGTCGGAGAGGTCGGGGATCGCGTTGGCGATCTCGGTGAAGCGCAGCGGCCCGGAGGACAGCAGGACCTCGACGATCACGCCGGTCCAGCGGGCGCCGAGCAGCTCGATCGCCGCGTGGTAGTGCGGGCAGGGAGCGGCGGGTGGGTCCGGGCTCATCGGAGGCTGTCGCCGGAGGAGATCCCGGACCCATGGTCGCGTGGGTGGTCAGGCGGCCCGGAGACGGCGGCCGTGCTCGATCGAGCCGTCGAGCGGCACGTCGCCGGCGACGTTGACCATCGCGGTGAAGCACTCCAGCGACGCGAACGCGATCGCCTCCAGCAGCTGTTCCTCGGTCCAGCCGCGCTCGCGCGCCTCCTCGTGGAGGTGCTCGGGCGGCGTGGTGTGGGCGACGATGAGGTCCTTGAGGTAGCGCAGCAGGACGGCATCGGCCTCGTCGCGGGCGTCCCACTCGGCCGCGAGCGCGATGTCGTCGAGCGCGAGCCCGGCCTGGCGCGCGACGCGGCGGTGCAGGTCGATCCCCGGCTCGGAGCCGAAGTGCTCGGCGACGGCGAGCGAGATGCGCTCCAGGGTGATCACGGGCAGCGCGCCGTGGCGCAGCTCGGCGCGGAAGCGCGTGTAGCCGCGCAGTGCGGCGGGCGAGCCCGCCAGGACCCCGAGGAAGTTCGGCAGCTGGCCGGCTCCGGCCAACGCACCCTTGAGGATCGGCTGCGACGCCTGGGGCGCCGAGAGATCGTCGTGGACGGTGAAGCGACTGATGCGGGTCTTCATGGCGGGCGTCCTGATGCGAGGGGGATGAGGTCTGCCGGCCATCCGTGCCGGCGATGCGCCGGGCTTCCTTACCTGAGGTAAGTGTAGGAGGGGCGTCAACGGGCCTGGGCACGCCGGCTCGCGCGCGCAACACCGAACGCGCCCGGCCGCCCTCGCCGCACCGCGCGGGCACCGCCCGCCGCGCGACACCGAACGCCCGCGACCGCCCTCTCCGCCCTCCCCGCCCTCCCCGCCCTGCGCGAGCACCGCCCGCCCGCGCGACACCGAACAACCCCGGGCCGCCCTCGCCGAGCGTCGCCGGCCGCCGCACCTCCCCCGCACGACGACCGGCCGCCACACCTCGCGGTGCGGCGGCCGGTGAAGGTGGTGGTGGCGCGCTAGCGGTGCGTGAAGGGCGCCGGCGCGTGGTGCGCGGCGTGGACGACGTGCGCGGCGGTGGCGGACGTCGCGGCGGTGTGGTGCGTCACGGCGGCCTGCGAGGAGGAGGTCATCGCGGCCAGCAGGATCAGGATCGCGCCGAGGGCGACGGCCCAGAGGGCGATGCGGTCGGGACGGTGGCCGACGCGGTCCGAAGCAGTGCGCGGGCGATGGCGGCGGGCCATCGAGGGCATCCGGGACTCCTCGGGACGGCCCTTGATCTGCACGGTGCGGCGCGCGCCGACGGGCGGCGGGGGCGTCGCGAAGGGGTCGTCGGCGGCGCTGAGGTGCGCCAGCTCGTGGGCGACGTCGTCGGGCGTGGCGGCCACGAGCGCCTCGCCGGTGCTGGTCCGCGTCAGGGTGTCGCCGCCCAGCTCGATCGTCATCGACGACGGAGCGCGCGTGTCGCCGCTCAGCTCGATGGTCCGCGAGGTCGCGCGCCCGGACACCGGCGCGTGCGGCGCGGTGGGGACGAAGACGCCGTGCAGCGGATGAGCGGCGCCCTCGGCGGGGGCGGCCTGCTCGGAGGTGCGCGTGAGGCGTCGACGCGGGACGAAGTCGATCTCCTCCCCCAGCCAATCCTCGGCAGGACGGCGCCCGGGACCGGCGAGGTCGTCACGTTCCTGCTGCACGTCAGCCCACCAGTTGGGCGCGTCTGTCGATGGCATGGGGTGTTCTCAGTCC
>DASYBY010000313.1:0-7376 GCA_036500525.1 Baekduia sp.
GTCAACACCTTCCCGGTCCTGGCCGGCGACGCCGACGACGTCCTGCTCGGCGCCGCCATCGTCCTGCCCGACCACCCGCAGATCGCGCCCGAGAGCCGCGGCAGCCTGTTCGACTCCACCGAGATCGAGGAGGCGCTGCGGCTGCACCTGCTCGCGCTCAGCGACGGCGAGCGCGCCGACCTGGGCGAGCAGGACCCGGCGCTGCGGACGATGCTGGAGCGGGCGATCGCGAGCGCGCCCGAGGATCTCGTCGGCCTCCACGGGCGCGTCACGGTCCGCGACCCCGCGCCCGCCGCGCCGCCCGCCGATAGCCAGGACATCCGCGGCGAGTCCCAGGCCCGCGTCGGCGACGCGATCGTCCGGCGCGGCGACCACGTCGTCCTGCGCCCCGGCCCGGGCCACAACGCCCAGGACCACCTGCTCACCGGCCGCACGGCCACCGTCGAGCGCATCTACATCGACTACGAGGATCACGTCCACCTGTGCGTGACCGTCGACGACGACCCCGGCCAGGAGCTGATGCGCGACATCGGCCGGTACTTGTACTTCAAGCCCACGGAAGTCGAGGTGGTCGCATGACCGCACAGCCGGAGCCGCAGATCCTCGTCGCCGGCGTCGGCAACGCCTGGCTGCAGGACGACGCGTTCGGCGGCGAGGTCGCCCGGCGCCTGGAGCGCGACGGCGTGCCCGCGGGCGTGACCGTCATGGACTTCGGGACCGGCGGGTTGGACCTGGCCTACGAGGTCATCCGCGGGTACAACGCGCTCCTGCTGCTCGACGCCAGCCGCCAGGGCGGGGAGCCGGGCACGTTGTACGTGATGGAGCCCGACCGCGCGGAGTTCGCCGGCGAGCTGCAGGACGGCGAGGCGATCGACCCCCACGACATGGACCCGCGGACGGTGCTGCGCTTCGTCAACGCCGTCGGCGGCTGGCCGGGCAACGTGATGGTCATTGCCTGCGAGCCCGGCGAGGTCGACGAGCCCGGCTACGGGCTGACCCCGCGCGTCGCGGCGGCGGTCGACGGTGCCGTGACGCTCGTGCGCCAGACGATCGACGAGCTGCGCGCGGCCGCGCTCGCCGCGGGCTGAAGAGACCGCGCCCGTGCACGAGCTGTCGGTCAGCACCGCCGTCGTCGACACCGCCGTGCGCCACGCCGCCGGGCGCCGCGTGCTGACCGTCCGCGTCCGGCTCGGCCGGTTGCGCCAGGTCGTGCCGGACTCGCTGGCGTTCTACTTCAACCTGGTCTCGCGCGAGACGGTGTGCGAGGGCGCGGTGCTGGAGCAGGAGGTCGTCGCCGCGCGGCTGGCGTGCGCGCCGTGTGCGTATGAGTGGGAGATCGAGGTCCCCGCGTTCCGCTGCCCGCGCTGCGGCGGGGCCGAGGTCGCCGTGCTCAGCGGCGAGGAGCTGGAAGTCGAGTCGATCGAGGTCGAGGAGGGCGCCGCATGCACCGCGTGAAGGTCCGGGTCGTCGAGGACGCGCTGGACGCCAACAACACCATCGCGCGGGCAAATCGCGCGGACTTCGACCGCGCCGGGGTGACCGTCGTCAACCTCATGAGCGCGCCGGGATCGGGCAAGACCACGCTGTTGGAGCGCGTGCTCGGGCCGGGCGTCCCGGGCCTGCGCGTCGGCGTGCTGGAGGGCGACGTGCAGGGCAGCCTCGACGCCGACCGCCTCGCCGACCTGCACGTCCACGTCACCCAGCTCAACACCGACAACGGCTTCGGCGGCGAGTGCCACCTCGACGCCAACATGGTGCGCTCGGCGCTGGACGCCGTCGGTCTGGACGCGCTCGACCTGCTGATCGTCGAGAACGTGGGCAACCTCGTGTGCCCGGCCGAGTTCGCGGTCGGCGAGGACGCGCGCATCATGGTGGCCTCGGTCGCCGAGGGCGATGACAAGCCGCTCAAGTACCCCTTGATGTTCCGCACGTGCGAGCTGGTGGTCCTCAACAAGATCGACCTGCTGCCGCACACGGACTTCGACGTCGACCGGTTCCTGTACCACTTGGACGCCGTGCACCCGGGTGTCGCGCATCTGACGACGAGCGCGCGCACGGGGGAGGGCGTCGACGCGCTGCGCGACTGGCTGGCCGCGCTGCCCGGCGAGCGCGGGCCGACGGCGCGGGGACGCGCGCAGGCGCCGGCATGAGCCCGGCGGCGCATTCGGCGGTCGACGGCCTGGACGCGCTGCTGCACGCCCGCCGCGACGCCTACCGCGCGTTCTACGGCGCCGAGGCCGCGCGGGTCTCCGAGCTGTGTCACCGGATGGCCGAGCGCTTCGCCCGCGGCGGGCGGCTGATCGCCTTCGGCGCCTCGGCGGCCGACCGCTCCGACGTCCGCCACGTCGCCGTCGAGTTCGTCCACCCGGTGATCGTCGGCAAGCGGGCGCTGCCGGCGTTCGGGATCGGGGCGGACGAGGTGGGGCTGGTGTGCGGGGGCGAGGACATCGTGATGGCCTTCGGCGAGGACGAGGACGAGCGCGAGCGCGGCGTGCTGCGCGCGGGCGTGGCGGCGGCGCGCGCGGCGGGGGCGCTGACCATCGCCTTCGCGCCCGTCGGCGCCGAGTGGGAGCTGCGGCCCGGGACCGACGACCCGTTCGTCGCCCAGGAGCTCGTCGAGACGACCTACCACCTGCTGTGGGAGTTGGTGCACGTCTTCTTCGAGCACCGCGGGCTGCTCGAGGGGCGGTCGGCCGGCGCGGTCCACGACACCGGCGCGTCGAGCTTCTTGTACCCCTTCCTGGCCGAGGCCGAGGACGACCTGGGCGCGGTGCTGGCCGACGTGCGCGCGTCGGTGCTCGCCAAGGCCGACGAGGTGGGCGCGCTGCGGGCGCAGACGCTCGGCGAGGGCGGGGCGGTGATCGCCGCGGCGACGCGCGCGCTGCGGACCAGCCTCGACGGCGGCGGCTGCGTGCTCGCGCTCGGCAACGGCGGCTCGGCGACCGACGCCATGGACTTGGTGGCGGACCTGCGGCATCCGCCCGCGCGCAGCGCCGGCGCGCCGCTGCTGCGCCCCCGCCGCGCCGTCGACCTCACCGAGGACCCGGCGATCCTGACCGCGATCGCCAACGACGTCGGCCACGAGGCGGTCTTCGCCCGTCAGGTCATCGCCTACGGGCGGCCGGGCGACGTGGTCGTGGCGCTGTCGACCAGCGGCGGATCGGCCAACGTCCTGAGCGCGCTGGCGGAGGCGCGGCGGCGCGGCCTGGTGACGATCGCACTGGTCGGCTACGACGGCGGGCGCATCGCGGCCGAGCATCTCGCCGACCACGTCGTGGTCACGCGCTCCGAGCACATCCCGCGCATCCAGGAGGCGCAGGCCACCGTGCTGCACGCGCTGCGCCTGCTGATCGAGGAGCCGGTGCCGTGAGCGCGGTGGCCGACCCGCGGGCACGGCGGCGCGTGGCGGTGCGCGTCGAAGGCGTCGTCCAGGGCGTCGGGTTCCGCCCGTTCGTCTACCGGCTGGCGGGCGAGCACGGCCTCGACGGCTTCGTCCGCAACGACACCCGCGGCGTGCTGATCGAGGCCGAGGGCGATCCCGACGCCGTCGGTGCGTTCCTGGAGGACTTGGTCGCGCAGGCGCCGCCGCTGGCGCGCATCGAGTCGGTCGGGGTCGCGACGCTCGCGCTCGCGCCCGCCGCCGCCGCGGCCCCCGGCTTCGCCATCCTCGCCAGCGACGCGGCCGGCCCCGCCGACGCGCTCGTCTCGGCCGACTCCGCCACCTGCGCCGACTGCCTGGCCGAGCTGCGCGACCCCGCCGGCCGCCGCCACCGCTACCCGTTCACCAACTGCACCAACTGCGGGCCGCGGTTCACGATCGTGCGCGGCGTCCCCTACGACCGGCCGCTGACGACGATGGCCTGCTTCGCCATGTGCGCCGCCTGCCAGGCCGAGTACGACGACCCCGGCGACCGCCGCTTCCACGCCCAGCCCAACGCCTGCCCGGTGTGCGGGCCGCGTGCGCGGCTGCTCGGCGTCCCGGTCGCGCTGGGCCTCGACGCGGTGAGCGCCGCCGCGGCGCTGCTGCGCGACGGCGCCGTGGTCGCCGTCAAGGGCCTCGGCGGCTACCACCTGGCCTGCCGCGCCGACGACGCCGCGGCCGTCGCCGCGCTGCGCGCGCGCAAGCACCGCGAGGACAAGCCGTTCGCGTTGATGGTGGCCGACGTGAGCGCCGCACGCGAGCTCGCGGAGGTCGGGGCGGAGGAGGAGCGGCTGCTGAGTGGCCCCGCGCGGCCGATCGTCCTGCTGCGGGCGCGCCGTGGCGCACGCGTGGCCCCCGCGGTCGCCCCCGGCTCGCGCGAGCTGGGGCTGATGCTGCCCTACACGCCGCTGCACCACCTGCTGCTGGAGGACACCGACGGCCCGATCGTGCTGACCAGCGGCAACGTCAGCGACGAGCCGATCGCCTACCGCGACGATGATGCCCTGGCGCGGCTGGCGCCCATCGCCGACGCGTTCCTCGTCCACGATCGCCCGATCCACATGCGGACCGACGACTCGGTCGTCCGCGTGGCCGGCGGGCGGCCGATGGTCCTGCGGCGCTCGCGCGGCCTGGTGCCCGAGAGCGTCACGCTGCCGATCGCGTGCGCCGAGCCCGTCCTCGCCGTCGGCGCGCAGCTGAAGAGCACGTTCTGCGTGGCCAAGGGCGCGCGCGCCTGGGTCGGCCACCACATCGGCGATCTGGACGAGGCGAGCACGCGCGCGTCGTTCGTCGAGGGGATCGACCACTTCGAGCGGCTCTTCGCGGTCGCGCCGCGCACGGTCGCCCATGACCTGCATCCCGACTACGCGTCGACGGCGGTCGCGCTCGACCGCGAGGGCGTGACGACGCTCGGCGTTCAACACCATCATGCCCACCTCGCCGCGTGCCTGGCCGAGCACGGGCTGGCCGGGCCGGCGGTCGGCGCGATCTACGACGGCGCGGGATACGGCACCGACGGCACGGTGTGGGGCGGCGAGCTGCTGGTCGGCGACCTGCGCACCTTCACGCGCGCCGGCCACCTGCGCGCGGTCGCGCTGCCCGGCGGCGACCGCGCCGCGCGCCAGCCGTGGCGGATGGCCGCGGCGTGGCTGGTTGCCTGCGCGGGCGGGGATCCCGCGGTGCCCCGGCCCCGCGCGCTGCGCGACACCGTCGCCCCCGACGCCTGGGCCACCGTCTGCGCCATGGCCGCCCGCGGCTTCGCCGCACCCGAGACCACCAGCATGGGCCGGCTCTTCGACGCCGTCGCCGGCCTCTGCGGGCTGCGCGCCGAGTGCACCTACGAGGGCCAGGCGGCGATCGCGCTGGAGGCCGCCGCCGAGCCCGCCCGCGGCGACCCATACGATCTGCCCGTGGACGACGCTCTCGTGCTCGATGCCCGGCCGCTCATCGCCGCGGTGCGCGACGACGTCGCGCGCGGGACCGCCGTCGGCGCCATCTCCACGCGCTTCCACCGCGCCGTCGCCTCCGCGACCGCCACCGCCTGCGCCCGCGCGGCAACCGGCGCCGGCGTCGAGACCGTCGTCCTCAGCGGCGGCGTCTTCCAGAACCGCCTGCTGCTCGACTTGACCGGCGGTGCGCTGCGCGCCCGCGGCCTGCGCGTCCTCGTCCCCGAGCGGCTCCCGCCCAACGACGGCGGGATCGCGTTCGGCCAGGCGGCGATCGCGGCGGCGACGATGGAGCGGGACCGGTGACGCGCTGGGCGCGCGTGCGCGCGGCGCTGACCCCGGCCGAGTGGCGCCGCGCGGGCCTGCTGGCGGGCGCCGTCGTCGGCCTGCACGTCGTCGGGTTCTTCATCCTGCTCGCGCTGGTCGTGCCGCACGACTACCGCCTCGGCGGGGGCGGCGCGTTCGGCCTCGGCCTGGGGATCACGGCCTACACCCTGGGGCTGCGCCACGCCTTCGACGCCGACCACATCGGGGCGATCGACAACACCACGCGCAAGTTGATGAACGAGGGCCAGCGCCCGCTCAGCGTGGGCTTCTTCTTCTCGCTCGGCCACTCGACGATCGTCTTCGGCCTCGGCGTGCTGGTCACGTTCGGGGTGCGCGGGCTGTCGGGCGCGGTCGAGCAGAACGACTCGACCCTGCACCAGGCCACCGGCCTCATCGGCCCGGCTGTGTCCGGCTCGTTCCTGTTCCTGATCGGGATGCTCAACCTGATGGTGTTGGCGAGCGTCCTGGGGATCTTCCGGCGCATGCGCCATGGCGAGTTCGACGAGCGCGAGCTGGAGGAGCAGCTCGACTCCCGTGGGTTCATGAACCGCTTCTACGGCCGGGCGACCCGCGCGGTGCGCAAGCCGTGGCACATGTACCCGCTGGGCGTGCTCTTCGGCCTGGGGTTCGACACGGCGACCGAGGTCGCGCTGCTCGTGCTGGCCGGCGGCGCGGCGGCGAGCGGGCTGCCGTTCTACGCGATCCTCTGCCTGCCGATCCTCTTCGCGGCCGGCATGTCGCTGTTCGACACGATCGACGGCGCGTTCATGAACTTCGCCTACGGCTGGGCGTTCTCACAGCCGATCCGCAAGATCTACTACAACATCGCGGTGACCGGACTGTCGGTCGCGGTGGCGTTGTTGATCGGGTCGATCGAGCTGCTGACCGTCCTGGCCGACAAGCTCAGCCTGTCGGGCGGCGTCTGGGACGTCGTGTCCGGCATCGACCTCAACCTGGTCGGCTACCTGATCGTCGGGCTGTTCGCCGCGACGTGGGCGATCGCGCTGGCGATCTGGCGCTTCGGCCGCATCGAGGAGCGCTGGAGCGCGCACCTGGACCGCGCGTACTGAGCGGCGGGGCGACTCAGGTCCCGCGCGCGGCGTCCAGCAGCGAGGGGGAGAGGACCGAGTCCGCGCCCCCGGTGATCCGCAGCCCGACGATCCGCCCGTAGTGGTCGAACTCCAGCACGAGCCCTTCGAGGGCCGCGATGCGGTCCGCCTCGTCGAGCCCGTCGAGCGCGACCGTCTCGCGCACCTCCGGGGCTTCTCCGACCACCAGCGACACGTACGCCTCGCCGGAGTCCTCCACCGTCACCGCGATCTCGGCCATGCCGGAGATCCTCGCACGCCGCGCTAGGCTGAGCGCCTCCATGGTCTCACGACAGCCCGGCCTGCGCTGGCTCATCGCGCTCCTGGTCATCATCGGGCTCGCCTTCGCCCTGGAGGGCGACTGGCTCTGGACCTTCTTCGCGGCGGCGCTCCTCGCGGCGATCGTGGCGCGCGACCGGCGGGCCAAGGCCGAGGCTGAGGCCGCCGCCGACGCCGACGCCGACGAGCCCGATCCGCACGGCTGACGGCGCGCCTCCTTAGTGCGGTCTCCCCGTGACCGCCTCGGCGGGAGTCCGGCGTGGGGTGTCGGATGTCCGCCAACGCGACACCTGCCAGCCGCCATGGCCGGTCCTG
>DASYBY010000314.1:0-1816 GCA_036500525.1 Baekduia sp.
CAGAACGAAAAAGGCCCCGTTTCCGGGGCCTTCCTCATGGGCGATACTGGGCTCGAACCAGTGACCTCCTGCTTGTCGAGCAGGCGCTCTCCCAGCTGAGCTAATCGCCCCTGGGGTCGGAAAGAGTAGCAATCAGCGGCCCGCAGGTGCGCGCTCGCACCGTCCGCTCCGGCAGGTCCTCGCGGGTGCGCGCCCCCACCGGACGCCGGACGCCCGAAGCATCTACCCTTACGCGTTCACTCGGCGCCGTGGCGGAGTGGCTACGCAGCGGCCTGCAAAGCCGTGTACATGAGTTCGATTCTCATCGGCGCCTCTTTCGAACCCTCGCCCCGGCGGGGGTTTCGTCGTTGTGGGACAGGGAATCCCGGTATCCGGCACCGCAACCCTCGGGTCGGCGTAGCGTTGCGGGAACCATGCGGTCCACCCCACGCCTCGCTCTCGCTGTCGTCCTCGCCGGGCTCTTGCCCGCCTCGGCTGATGCCGCTCAAGGTCAGTGGTCGTCGCCCACGACGATCACGGCCGGCGGCAGCTCGCCGCTGAGCGGGATCGCCGAGACGTTCATCACCTCCGACGGCCGCTCGCTGGTCGTGACCTCCGACGGCTCGACGCCCCTGGTCGCGGTCGGCAACGCCGGCGGCGCGTTCAGTGCGCCGACGCCCGTCGGCAGCCCCGCCGCCGACCTCGCGCAGGTCGACGGGGCCGTCGGTCCCGACGGGAGCTTCGCGGTGGCGTGGGTGTCGGGCGGGGTCGCGCACGTCGCGCTCGCACCGCCCGGCGGAACCCTCGGCGCGCCGGTCGATCTGCCCGGGACGAACGCCACCGCGGTCGCCGTGACGATCGGGCCCGACAACCGGCCGACCGTCGCGTTCCGCACCAAGGACGCGCCGAGCGGCTTCTCCACGCTGTCGACCGCGACGGCGCCGCCCGACTCGACCGCCTTCGCCGAGCCGCTCGCGCTCGACACGACCCGCTCGGTGGTCGACAGCATGGACGTCGCCGCGATCGCCGGTGGCACCGTCGGCGTGGTCTACCGCAAGCAGGCCCCGTCGGGCTTTCAGACCTACGCCGCCGTCTACCAGGCGGGCGCGCTGAACTACGAGACGCCGCAGCTCGTCTCATCAACGGGCAACGGAGACATGGGCGAGCAGATCGTCGCCGGCGCCGACGGCTCCTTCACCGTCGCCTGGGGCAACAGCGGGTTCGGCCCCGCCTACGCGGTCCGCGGCGCCGGGGCGGGTGCGTTCGGCGCGGCGCTGCCGCTGAACCCGGCGGGCGGCGACGCCGCGCCCTCCGTGGACCTCGCGGCGACGCCGGCGGGTGGCGCGGCCGCCGCGTGGGCCGGCGGCGGGGCGATCCGCGCGGCGACCTCCCCGCCCGGCGGCACGTTCGGCACGCCCCTGGCGCTCGCCGGCTACGCGGACGACATCGTCTCGACGCCGGCGGTGACCGTCGCGCCCGACAAGACGCTGACCGTGGTGGTCAACCATCCGGCCGACGGGAGCGTCGTCACGACCGACGCCGGCGGCGCCACGCAGGTGATCGGCGCGGGTGCGGCCGGGACGCCGTCGCCCGTCGCCGTGGCGTCCAGCGCCACCCGCACCGTGGCGGCCTGGCGCAACGCCGGCGGCGGGATCTCCGTCGCGACGCGCAGCCCGGTCGTGACGCCGGCCCCGACGAAGCCGAACACGGTTCCGGGGACCGTCGACAAGACCGGGCCGAAGATCACGCGCATCGCCAAGGTCAAGCGCGTGCTCTTCCACGAGACGCCGACGGTGGTGCGGCTCAAGGTGCGCTGCAGCGAGGCGTGCCGCGTGAC
>DASYBY010000315.1:0-10318 GCA_036500525.1 Baekduia sp.
GGCCGTGATCGCGCTCGACCTGCGCCGCCTCGACGCGCTGGTCGCCGTCGACGACATCTCGTGGACCGCCACCCTGCAGGCCGGCGTGACCGGCCCGCGCGCCGAGGAGCTGCTCGCCGAGCACGGCTTCACGCTCGGCCACGTGCCGCAGAGCTTCGAGCGCGCGACGATCGGCGGGTACGCCGCGACGCGCTCGGCCGGTCAGCTGTCGACGGGCTGGGGCCGCTTCGACGCGCTCGTCGAGCGCCTGCGCGCCGCGGCGCCGGCGGGCGACCTCGACCTCGGCCGCGCGCCCGGCACCGCCGCCGGCCCGGACCTCCGCCAGCTGCTGCTCGGCTCCGAGGGCGCGTTCGGCGTGATCACCGAGGTGACCGTGCGCGTGCGGCCGATCCCCGAGGCCGTGCGCCACGAGGGCTGGCGCGTCGCCGACCTGGCGACGGGCCTCGACCTGCTGCGCACGCTCGCCCAGCGCGGGCCGAAGCCCGACCTGGCGCGCCTGTCGGACGAGACCGAGACCGCGCTCGGCGTCGCCACCGGCGGCGGCGGCGCCGACGCGGCGGGCGGCTGCCTGCTCGTGCTCGGCTGGGAGGGCGCGGCGGCCGACGTCGCCCATCGCGCGGCGGGGGCGCGGGAGCTGCTGGCGGGCGCCGGCGCGGAGTCGCTCGGCGAGGAGGCCGCGGCGTCGTGGCGCGAAGGGCGCTTCCGCGCGCCGCGGCTGCGTGACGAGCTGCTCGGGCTCGGGCTGCTGGCCGAGACGCTGGAGACCGCGACGACCTGGCGCGACGTCGCGGCGCTGCACGCGCGCGTCGGCGACACGCTGCGCGCGGCGCTGGACGGCGCGAGCCCGATCGTGTCCTGCCACGTCTCGCACCTCTACGCCGCGGGCGCGTCGCTGTACTTCACGATCGTCGCGCGGCGCGACGATGCCGGCGATCCGGTGGCGCAGTGGCTGCGCGCGAAGGCGGCCGTGATGGACGCGCTGACCGAGGCCGGCGCGACGCTCACCCATCACCACGCCGTCGGCGCCGACCACGCCCCGTGGCTGGCGGCCGAGGACGGCGAGTTGGGCGTCGAGCTGCTGCGCGCCATCAAGGCGCGGCTCGATCCCGCCGGCGTGCTGAACCCCGGCAAGCTGATCCCGCCGCGGCCCTGACGGCAGGGTCAGACCCCTTTTCGCAGCGAGGGTGAGAAAAGGGGTCAGACCCCTTTCGCCTAGGCCCGAACGCCGGACGCGGCCCGCACCGTGGGGTGCGCGCCGCGCCGGATGCTGCGGAGGGGAGAGGGGTCGGTCTAGCGCTCGTCGTCGTCGGACGGCGGCGTGTCGCCGCCCTCCGGCGCGTCGCCGGCGAGCAGGCGGTAGAGGCCGCGCCGGGCGTCCTCCAGGATCCGCTTGGCCTCGCTCAGCTGCGCCTGCGAGCCCATCTGGGCGATCTGCATCGTGGCGACCGCCAGGGCCTGTCCGGCCCGCCGCAGGTCCTGCAGCTCGGTCGGCACGCCCTCGGCGACGGTCTCCCACGGCGTGCCGTAGCGCTCGCGGTTCTGCTCGACGTGGGCGCGGCCCTCGTCGGTCAGCTCGAACGTCTTGCGGCCGTCGTGCTCGGTGCTGCGGATCAGCCCCTCGTCCTCCAGCTGCGCGAGCGCCGGGTAGACCGAGCCGGGGCTCGGACGCCAGACGCCGCCGCTGCGCTCCTCGATGACCTGCATCAGGCCGTAGCCGTTGCGGGGCTCCTCGGCGAGGAGCAGGAGCGCGGCTCCGCGGACGTCACCGCGGCGGGCGCGCCGCCCACGGCCTCCGCGGCCGTGCGGACCGGGACCGAAGCCGAAGCCCGGACCGCCTCCGCCGAACCCGCGCTCCCCGCCCGGGCCGCGTCCGCCGCCGCCCATCATCGCGAGGAGCTCGGGGAAGAACGCACGGCCGTGCTGCTGGCCGCGGTGCTGCTTGTCGTGGCAATGCCCATGTGGCGTTGCGTGTGAGGCACCAGTCATGTGGTGTCCTTTCATCTTGACTTATCGTGTGAGCATCACGATATATCGGAAGTGTTCGGATGTCAAGACCCGGGGACGGTCCTCCGCCTGACCACGCTCAGCGCTCGACGGCCACCCCGAACAGGATCGAGTCGATGTCGGTCATCGTCGAGCACTGCAAGAACCACGAGTACTCGAGACCCAGCGAGGCGACGAACGCGGGGAGCACCGCGAGGTCGTCGGGGCGGTGGTACGCCGCCAGCGCCAGGCGCGGACGCTGCGCCCGCAGCGTTGCGGCGGCGCCGCGCAGCACGTCGAGCTCGGCGCCCTCGACGTCCATCTTCAGGAAGTCGACGCGGGCGATCTCGCCGCGCGCGACCAGCGCGTCGACCGTGTCGGTCAGCACCGGCACCGTCACGCGGCCCTCGGGCGCGGTGGCGCCGGCGTGGGTCGTGGCGCCGGCCGCGGTGGCATCGTCCATCCAGACCTGCCGGCCGGGCTCGTCGGCCAGCGGCGCGACGTGGACGGTGATCCGCGCCGCGTGCTCGGTGTTGCGCCGGAAGTTGTCGTGGAGGAGGCCGAGGTTCTGCGGCGACGGCTCGAAGCAGTGGACGTGCCCGTCGGCGCCGACCTCGTGGGCCATCCACAGCGCGGTCTCGCCCCAGCAGCCGCCGACGTCGAGCACCACCTCGCCCGGGCGCGGCCGGGCGGTGGGGGCAGCGGCCGTGTCGCGGTAGGCGTACTGGGAGAAGACGAGCGTCGAGGCCAGCGGCAGCGGCGGGCCGGCGAGCCGCAGCGGGAAGCCCGTCGCGGTGAAGTCGAAGACGTGGTGGGCCCACTCGTACGGCATCCCCGGCATGCCCGCGACGCCGGGCTGGCGCACCAGCTGGGCGGTCATCCCGATCACCGAGCGGCGGTACGGGCCGGGCTCCAGCTGGAGGCGGACGTGGGCCGGCCCGAGCGCGCGGTAAGCCAGCAGGCGGAGGAGCAGGCCGCGGCTCTCCTCGTCGCCGAGCCCGTTCCACAGCACGTCGCAGCGGTCGAGCACGGCGAGCTGCGCGGCCAGCCGCTCGCCCTCGCCGGCGGGATCGGGCAGCTCGCGCCCCCACGGCTCGAACAGGAAGTCGACGTTGTCGGCCAGGTGCGTGCGCTGCGCGTCGGCGACGGTCTGCAGGAAGCGCCCGCGGCGCTCGTCGGCGACGGGGGCCGGGTCGTGCGCGACGGCCGCGGGCTCGCCCAGCGCCGCCAGGTTCTCCGACGCCTCGGTGAGCTCCGGCGCCAGGATCCGCAGCGCCTCGAGCACCGAGCGCGCCGCGTCGCGGTCGCCGCGGCCGGCCAGCATCACGGCGAGGTCGTTGAGCAGCTCGGGGTCGAGCTGCTCGACGATGGCGGCCCGCAGGAGGTCGACCGCCTCGGAGGTCGCGCCGGCCTCGAAGGACGCGACCGCGCGCGCGTGGAGCTCTTCAACGCTCATGTACGCGGGTGATCGGCCCCGGCCCGGCGAGCTGAACCCTGTGCGCGCCGGCGGACGGCCCCCCAAGGTCCGCCCGCCGGTCGCGCCCTACCGGATGTCGCGGAAAGTCAGGACGACGCGCCCGAGGACGACGACGTCGCCGTCGCGCAGCTCGGCCTCCGTCGTGCGGCGGCCGTTGACGAAGGTGCCGTTGGCACTGCGGTCGTCGAGGATGCGTGTGCCCGTCGCGCGCTGGTGCACGATCGCGTGGCGGCGCGAGACCGACTGGTCCTCCAGCACGAGGTCGGCGGCGAAGGAGCGGCCGACGTGCGTCGTCCCCGGCTGCAGCGGCAGCAGGGCGCGCTCCTCGCCGTCGTCGAGCTCGAGGTACCGGCCGGGGGCGGGACGGTGGTCGGCCGGCACCGCCTGGCGACGGTCGCGGAAGCTGACGCGGGGGAGGGCGTCCAGGACGGTCGTGTGCGTTTCGTCGCGGCTCGCAGGGAAGGAGGTGACGGGAGGCATGCACCGGAGTTCAGCGCTCGAACCTGAGCGCCACCTCAAGAAAGCGCGAGAACTGGCGTAGTCGGACGTGGCCGCTGGGCGCATCGAACCAGGTCGGGCCGGGAAGGCCGTGTAGCTTGCCTGGCTGGATGTCTTCGATCGGTCGCCCGCTCACCACCGCCGATGGCCGGTTGGCCCTCCGCATGCTCGAAGAGGCCGGGGACGCCGGCCTCTCCGTCGCCGAGATGCGCGCCGAGGGGCTGCAGATGCCCGCGCAGGCGCTCTACGAGGTCGAGCTGGCCGGCTGGTCGCTGGAGCGCAAGTCCGGGCGCACCCGCCTGCGGCCGCACGACGCGACGCCGCCCAAGCCGTTCGAGATGCCCCCCAAGGTGCGTCTCGTGCCGCGCGGCTAGCTCGACGCGGTCTCTCTCACTGCCATCTTCGTCGTGCGTGCCGGAGCGCTACATGCTGAGCGCTTCACACTGGTAACACGACGCCCCCGGAGGCGCCTTGCGATGCTCTGCAAGGTGCCGCCGGGGGCGTGTGAAGAACTTCTTAAGCGTGGCGCGTTGCCGCTCTAAGCAGCAGCGCGACGCGTGCGCTTCATCGGCGTGCGCTTCTTCTTCGAGTCCGGGATCTGCGTGCTCAGCGGCACCGACTCGAAGCCCAGGACGACGATGCCGGCGTCGATGGCGCCGTCGTCTCCGGCCTTGGTCAGGCGCTTCGCCGCATCGGCCTCGATCTTGTCGACGCGCTCGAGGAACTTCGCGGCCTCCAAGGTGAGCGCCTTCCAGCCCTTGTCGTCGAGCTTGGCGGTCTTGCGCTCGAGCACGGCATCAGCGCGATCGAACCCGCCGGCGGCGGCCGAGGCGTTGGTGTAGTCCTCGAGCATCTTCAGCTGCGAGCCGACGGCGGCCTGCTTGGCCACGGGCGAGGCCTTCGACCAGTTCTCCTCCGTGACCTTCGGGCGCGCCTTGGCCTTGTAGTGGTGCTCGACGGCGCCGCGGACGCGGGTCTCGTCGACGAGCTCGATCAGGCCGAGCTTGTGGAGGGTGCGCACGTGGTACGCGGTGGCGCCGAGGGTCGTCCCGAGCCACTGCGAGAGCTCGTTCGGGCTGGCCTTGCGCTCCTGCAACATGGCCATGATCCGTACACGTACGGGATGGCTCATCGCCTTCACGTAGCGGGGGTCATCGATGGCGGTGATGGGCTTCACGGTCCGTCCAGAGGTTCGTTCAATTCAAAGGCTGTGCGGTGACCTTAGCTGGCTCACCGGCGCGTGAGAGCAGTTCTTGTGGAGGTTCCTAGGCGAGAACTGTGCAAACTCGCTCATTCCTCACCCGCCGTACGGATGGGGTACGCAAGCGTTCACGATCAACGATGAGCAGAACTCAGTGTTCGGTTTCGACCGCGATCCGCAGCAGCTCGGGGGCGATGTCCTTCAGGTACGGCGTGGGCACGAGCTCGCCCGCCGCGACCGCGATCGGCGCCGCCCGCACGCCGTCCCACGCCGTCGCCGCCACGCGGTCGGACCCGCCCGCGACCAGCGTGGCGAACCCCGCGTGCGAGACGAGCACCACTCCGTCGACCTCCGCACGATCGAAGTCCGTCCACGCCTCCAGCGCCCGCTCGTCGCGCACCGCGAAGACGTGCTGCAGCTCCCGGTTGGTGCGCCCGTCGCGCTCGCGGTCGGCGACGCGATGCACGCCGAGCGGTGCGAGGGCGTCGAACGCGTAGACCACGCCCAACTCCTCCTCGACCTCGCGCAGCCCGTCGGCGATGGTCTCGCCGGCGAGCAGGTGACCGGCCGCCGACGCGTCGAGGAAGCCGGGCCACGATCCCTTCGTGAGCGCTCTGCGTTGCAGCAGCACGCCGTCGGCGCGCACGACCCACAGGTGGAAGGCGAGGTGCCAGTCGCCGTCGCGGTGGACGTCGCCGCGGCGCTTGATCCCGAGCGGCCGGCCGTGCTCGTCGAAGGTGTCGAGCAGCTCGTCGTCCATCGGCGCGATCGTAGTCGCTGCCTCCGGTGAGGAACCGTGCCGGACCGCTCCGCGGCTCAGACCGCGTGCAGCTGCTGGCTCGGTGGGCCGACGCGCGCCCGCTGCCGCCGCTCGGCCACCGGCAGCATGAGGCCGCCGTGGCGGCGGAGCACGACGGCGAGCCAGATGCAGCCCGCGATGAACAGTGAGACCGCCTCCAGCTGCGCGGCGGTCAGGCCGAGCCAGACGTCCTCGTTGCGGCGCAGGAACTCGATGAGGAACCGCTCCAGGCCGCTGGCCACGAGGTAGAGCGCGAACAACACGCCGGGCCGGACGCGATCGCGCAGCTGCCACAGCGCGAAGGCCAGCAGGCCCATCGTGAAGGTCTCGTAGATCGGCGTCGGGTGGACGGTGACGCCCGGGTCGGTCGGCACGGTGCCGTGCGGATAGCCCATCGCCCACGGGCCGTTCCAGGGCTTGCCGTAGTCCCCGTCGCCGGAGACCTGGCAGCCGATCCGGCCGATCGCGTAGCCGAGCGCGAGGCACGGCCCGGCGATGTCGACGAGGTCGAGCGACAGGAAGTCCTTGCGCTTGGCCCAGGCCAGCACCGCGACGATGCCGCCGAGCAGCCCGCCGTACCAGATGAGCCCGGAGCCGCCGAAGATGTCGCCGAGGCTCAGGCCGTCGTGGTTCTGCAGCAGGTAGTAGCCGCGCGCGCCGACCAGGCCGCCGATCAGCGCGACGGTGACCATCTCGTAGGCCCAGTCCGACGGCTTGCCCAGCTCCTTCAGCCGCCGCCCGGCGACCAGGCCCCAGGCGGCGAAGTTGAGGGCGAAGAAGAGGCCGAAGGTCTTGATCGACAGGCCGAGGACGTGGATCTCGGGCTTCACGCCGCCCACTGTACGGAGGGCGGCCCCGCCACGCGGCGGCGGGCGGCCCTGGCGCGCGGGCAGTAGCGTGGCGGGCCGCCGTGCCCCTGCCCCTGCTCTCCCGCATCGCCGTCGACGTGACCCCGCTGAGGGAGTCCCGCGACCTGCGGCTGCTCATGGGCGGCGAGGCGATCACCGGCCTGGGGACGCAGGCGGCGCTGGTCGCGCTGCCCTACCAGCTCTACGTCGAGACCCATTCGGCGTTCCTGACGGGCCTGCTCGGCGCGGTCGAGCTGATCCCGCTCATGACGATGGCCTTGCTCGGCGGCGCGCTGGCCGACCGCCACGACCGCCGCCGGCTGCTGCTCTTCGACCAGATCGGCCTCGTCATCGGCGCGGGCGCGCTGGCCGCGCTGGCGTTCATCGGCTCGCCGCCGGTGATCGCGCTGTACGTCCTCGGCGCGATGGTCGCCGGGTTCGGCGCGGTCCAGAACGTCACGACGTCGTCGATCGTCCCCAACCTCGTCGCGCCGGAGCGGCTGCGCGCGGCGCTCGCGCTCAACTACGGGCTCGGCGCGCTGACGATGGTCGTCGGTCCGGCGATCGGCGGGCTGCTGATCGGCGCGCTCGGCCTCGGCTCGGCCTATCTGGTCGACGCGCTGAGCTGCCTGGCGATCTTCGCGGCGGTCTGGGCGATGTCGCCCCAACCGCCCGGCGGCGACGTCGTCGAGCACGAGCCGGTGCTGCAGGCGATCGGCGAGGGCCTGCGCTTCGTGCGTCGCAACCAGGCGCTCATGGGCTCGTTCGCGATGGACCTGGTGGCGATGACCTTCGGGATGCCGCGCGCGCTGTTCCCCGTGCTGTCGGTGAGCGTCTACCACGCCGGTGCGACCGGGACCGGCCTGCTCTTCGCCGGCGTCGCGGCGGGCGCGACGGTCGCCGCGCTCACCACCGGCTGGCTGGCGCACACGCGCCGCCTCGGGCGCGTCGTCATCCTCGCGGTGGCCGCGTGGGGGCTGGCGATCGCGCTGGCCGGGCTGGCCGGCTCGCTGTGGGTTGCCGCCGGACTGCTCGCGCTCGCGGGCGCCGCCGACAGCATCAGCGCCGTCTGCCGCTCCTCGATCAACCAGTCGGTGACGCCCGACCACCTGCGCGGGCGGATGTCGTCGGTCTTCTCGCTGGTGGTCACCAGCGGGCCGCGGCTCGGCGACGTCGAGTCCGGCTCGGTCGCCGCGCTGGGCGGCGTGCGCTTCTCGGTCGTCTCCGGCGGGCTGGCCTGCGTGGCCGGCGTCGGCGTGATCATGTTGGCCTTCCCGGCGCTGCTGCGCTACGACCACGACGAGGTGCTCGCCGCGGCGGGCGCCGCCGTCGTGCCCAGGGAACCGGCGCCCGTCTGACCGGGACCGCGGGTCCCGCTATCGTCGGTGCCTATGGCGAAGACGCTCTACACGGCATCGGCCCACGTCACCGGCGGGCGTGACAAGGGCCACGGCAAGACCACCGACGGTGCGCTGGAGGTCGATCTGCGCCTCCCGCCCGAGATGGGTGGCCAGGGCGGCGGGACCAACCCCGAGCAGCTCTTCGCGGTCGGCTACGCGGCCTGCTTCGAGGGTGCGCTCGGCGCCGTCGCGCGGCGCGCCAAGGTCGAGACCGGCGACGCGTCGATCGAGTCCTCCGTGTCGCTGCACCCCAACGAGGCCAAGGGCTTCGACCTGTCCGTCGAGCTCGACGTGACGCTGCCGTCGGTCGACGACGCGCAGGCGATCGAGCTGGTCAAGGCCGCCCATCAGGTGTGCCCCTACTCCAACGCGACGCGGGGCAACATCCCCGTGACGCTCACCGCCAATGGCCAGCCCGTCGAAGGCTGAGCACTGCGTCTCGGGCGTCTGCGGCAGCGACGTCCCGCCGCTGGTCGGCTCCGTGCTGACCGGCACGGGGCTGACGCTGTCGGCGGCCGCCGCGGCGCTGGAGCGCGGCGAGCACCCGCCGCTCACCGACGTGCAGCACCGCATCGTCGAGCGCTGGGTACTCGACCGCGGGATCTAGCCCTCGTCGCGGGGCGGCGAGACCGTCGCCTCGTGCAGCGGCGGCCGGCCGGTGTACCAGTAGGTGAAGTGGTCGACCCGCGAGCCGTCGGGCAGGCCCGAGAGCGCCAGGTCGACGCGGCGCGCGAGCGACCGCTCGTCGCCGTCGACGATCCGCACCACCTCAGGCCGTTCACCGTCGCTCATGGCGGCACGGTAGACGCCGGCGGCGCCGCCGTCACGCGATTTCCTCCTGCTGTCGAGCGCCTTCCGACCGGCGGTCCAGCGACCGTTCTGCCACCCTGGACGCGTGCTCGCCCACGCCGTCGCCTACACGGGCCACACCGCCGAGGGCCGTGCCGTGACCGTGCAGGTGCGCGGCCGCGCCGTCGTCGGGATCCGCGCGAGCGTCGCCCGCTACACGTGCGAGACCTTCGGCGACGTCGGCCCGCTGCGCGTGCGCGAGACCGGGCGCGCGCCGATCGCCGCCACGGGCCGCTTCCGCTTCGTCGCGGGCGAGCCCGCCCAGCGCGTCACGGTGACCGGGACGGTGCGGCGCGGCGGCCGGCTGAGCGGCCACCTCCAGGTCCGCGGGAGCATCGCCACGGGCCAGCGCTGCGCGTCGCTGACGCTACGCTTCACCGCGCAGCGATGATGCGCGGACCGCGCGTTCAAGCCCGCCCAGTCTCGTTGCCCGGGTTTGGCAGCACCCGCCGCGTGAGAGAACGGCAGGATGTCCAGTCAACCACCTACAGGGCCAACGGCCGGGTGGCGGGCAACCCTCCCAGGAGAGCTGGCCGCCGAGTTCCTCGGCACGTTCGTCCTCATCTTGTTCGGCACGGGCTCGGTCGCGATGGCCGTCGCCGCGCTCAACCAGTCGGGCCGCGGCACGTTGATCTTCAACGCCGCGGGCGACTGGCTGCTCATCGCCTGGGGGTGGGGCCTCGCGGTCGCCCTCGGCGTCTACGTCGCCGGCGGGGTCACCGGCGCCCACCTCAACCCGGCGGTCACGTTCGCCAACGCGCTGCGGCGCGGCTTCCCGTGGAGCAAGGTGTTGCCCTACTGCGGGGCGCAGCTGGTCGGCGCGTTCGTCGGCGCGGCGTTGGTGTACACCAACTACCACGACGCCATCAACTCGTACGAGGCGGCGCACCACATCGTGCGCGGCACCGCCGACTCGGTGACGACGTTCAGCATCTTCGCGACGTTCCCGGCGCCGTACTTCAGCAACTGGTTCGGGCCGTTCCTCGACGAGGTCATCGGCACGGGCCTGTTGATCTGCGTGCTCTTCGGCCTGACCGACGAGCGCAACCAGCCGCCCAGGGCCAACCTCGCGCCGTTCATCGTCGGCCTCGTGGTCGTCGCGATCGGCATCTCATTCGGTGCCAACACCGGGTACGCGATCAACCCGGCGCGCGACCTCGGTCCGCGCCTGCTGACCTGGATCGAGGGCTGGGGCAAGGTCGCCGTCCCCGGCGACTACGGCAACGTCAACTCCTACATGTGGATCCCGATCGTCGGGCCACT
>DASYBY010000316.1:0-3216 GCA_036500525.1 Baekduia sp.
ACGAAGTCCTTGACGATCGAGGACGGGATGGCGAAGCCGATGCCGACGTTGCCGCCCTCGGCGCCGTCGCTGGAGCCGCCGGTGGCGATCTGCGAGTTGACGCCCACGACCTTGCCGTCGGCGTCGAGCAGCGGGCCGCCGGAGTTGCCGGGGTTCAGCGCCGCGTCGGTCTGGATGGCGCCGTTGATCGGGGTGCCGTCGGGCGACTGGAGGTCACGGTCCAGCGCGCTGACGATGCCGCTGGTCAGCGTGTGGTCCAACCCGTAGGGGTTGCCGATGGCGTACACGTTGTCGCCGATCTGCAAGGTGGAGGAGTCGCCGAAGGAGAGCGCGTGGAGGTTGGAGCCGTCGTCGACCTTCAGCAGCGCGAGGTCCTTGGAGGCGTCGGCCGCGAGGACCGTGGCGGTCTGCGTCTTGCCGCCGGTGCCGAGCTTGACGGTGACGCTCGTGGCGCCGTCGACGACGTGCTCGTTGGTGATGATCTTGCCGTCGGAGGAGACCACGAAGCCGGAGCCCGTGGCCGTGCCCTGGCCGGTCTGCGCGGTGATGTAGGCGACGGCGTCCTTGGACGAGTTGTACACGTCCTTGGCGGTGGAGTCGGTGGCCGTGTCGGCGACGGGGCGCGAGGAGCCGGAGGCGGGCGCGGCGGCGGCGGCGTGGTTGTCGGAGCCGTGGCCGTCGACGACGACCGCGGCGAGGCCCGCGCCACCGGCGCCGGCGAGGAGGGCGCACGCGCCGAGGGCAGCGAGCTTTGAGGAGGAGGTCATGAAGAACACTCTGCCCCGGCGCGCTTGCGCCAGTGTCAAGGGATGCGAAAGGTCAGATAAGGCTCGCGAAGCGCGCTCAGCGGCGCGATTTGGGCTCCGCCGGCAGCGCGGCGAGCTGGTCGCGCAGCCACTCCTGCATCACCTGGTTGACCCGCAGGCCGAGGTCGACGGCCGGCGCGAACGGCGCGGTGCCGCCCGCGGCGCGCTGGCGCTCGTCGATCTCCTCGAGGATCTCGCGGTGGGCGACGGCGTAGTCGAGGTCGCGCTGCAGCGCGATGCGAGCGTCGGCCGGTTCGAGCAGGCGCGGGGCGATGAAGATGCGGATCGCCGACTCGTCGCGCGTGGCGCGCGAGGGCGCGACGTCGACCATCCAGCGGCGCAGCTCCTCGCGGCCGACCGGCGTCAGCGCCCAGGTCCGGCTGTTGCGGGCGCCGGTCGCCACCACCTCGACCATGCCCTCGGACTCCAGCTTGGCCAGCTCGGGGTAGATCTGGCTGTGGCTGGCGTGCCACGCGTTGCTCAGCGAGACGTCGAACTTCCGGGTGAGCTCGTAGCCGGTGGCCGGCTCCATCGCCAGCAGGCCGAGCACCGCGTGGCGCAGCGACATGGCAAGGAGTGTACGCCGACCTTGACATGCAGAATTCTACATGTAATTTCTTACATGTATGCCGCTCTCCTCCTCCCCCACGCGCCAGCGGCTCCTGCTGGCGGCCGTCGTCTCCGGGCTCATGCTCGCGATGCTCGACCAGACGATCGTCGGCACGGCCCTGCCGCAGATCGTCGCGGCGCTGGACGGCTCCTCGCTCTACCTGTGGGTCGTCACCGCCTACCTCGTCCCCGCGACCGTGACGCTCCCGCTCTACGCGCGGCTGTCGGACCGCTGGGGCCGCCGGCGGCTGCTGCTGATCGGCATGGCATTGTTCTTGATCGGCTCGGCGCTGGCCGGCGTGGCGCCCGGCATGGAGTGGCTGGTCGGGGCGCGGGCGATCCAGGGCGCGGGCGCCGGCGCGCTGGAGAGCTTGTCCTTCATCTTGATCGCCGACCTCTACGGCGGCCGGCGCAACGCCGCGCTGCAGGGCGCGATGGCGGGGATGATGGGCTTCGCGTTCATCGCCGGCCCGCTGGTCGGCGGCTTCCTCACCGACCACGTCGGCTGGCGCGCGTGCTTCACGGTGAACCTGCCGATCGGGCTGGTGGCGATGGCGGCCGTGGCGACGCTGCTGCCCGCGTCGCTCGGCCGGACCGAGCGGCGCGACGTGCCGCTCGACCTCGCCGGCATCGCGCTGCTCACCGCGGCCGTGTCGCTGTTGTTGGTGGGGTTGAGCGAGAAGACGCACGGTGACGCCGCCGGTGTCCTCCCGGCGTGGACGGCGTGGCGCACCGGCGGGCTCATCATCGCGGGGCTGCTCTTCGCCGCGGCGTTCCTGCGCGTGGAGCGGCGCGCGGCCGCGCCGATCGTCCCGCTGCGGCTGCTGGCCGACCGCCGCGTCGGCGCGATCTGCGCGGCGGGCGCGACCGGTGCGTTCGCCCTGTTCGCGGGCGTCCTGCTGCTGCCGCGCTACTTCCAGCTCGCGCGCGACGTCAGCGCCACCCACTCCGGCGTGCTCATCTACCCGCTGCTGCTCGGGTTGGTGGTGTCGGTCAACGTCGGCGCGATGGTCATCGTCCGCAGCGGGGAGTTCCGCCGGCCGATCCTCGCCGGGCTCGGGCTCATCGCGCTGGGCGCGATCGGCTTCGCCACCTTCGACGCCCACACGCCCGACGCGCTCAGCCTGTTGTTCATGGGCTTGCTCGGCGTCGGGGTCGGCCCGCTGCTGTCCGGGCTCCAGATCGCGCTGCAGCGCTCGGTCGCGCCCGCCGACATCGGCGCCGCGATGGGCACGCTGCTGCTCGTGCGCCAGATCGGCGGCGCGGTCGCGCTGGCCGCCGCGGAGACGATCTACGCCACGCTGCTGCACGGCGCCAGCGCGCCGGCGGGCGCGCGCGAGGCGGCGGCCACGGCGACCGGCGGCGGAGTGTTCCTGGTGGCCTTGACCGGCGCGGCGCTGGCGACGATCGCGCTGCTCAGCCTGCCGCGCGGGGCGAGCCGGCTGAGCGCGCTGCCGGAGCCTGCGGCCGCCGCTCCCGCCGTGGCCTGAGGATCCGCGCGTTCTAGGGTGTCGGGATGGCTGCCCTCGATGCCCTCCGCGCCCGCCTCGGCGAGCTGTCCGACCTCGCGCTCCTCGGCCACCTCGCCGCCTGGGACCAGCGGACGATGATGCCGCCCGGCGGCTCGCCGGCCCGCGGCCACCAGCTCGCGACGCTCGAGCGCCTCGCCCACGAGCGGGCGACGGCCGACGAGGTCGGCGAGTGGCTGCAGCAGCTGGAGGACGCGGGCACCGCCGGCGACCTCGGCGACGTCGACCGCGACGTCGTGCGCCTCGCCCGCCGCGACTTCGACCGCGCGCGC
>DASYBY010000317.1:0-3728 GCA_036500525.1 Baekduia sp.
GTCGGCGACCTTCGCGCCGTGCTCGACCATCAGGTTGAAGAAGTCGCGGCGGATCTCGATGCGGACGCGGGCGTCGGTCCCGAGGTCCTTGGTGACCTCCATCTCGGGCAGCTTGACCCGGTACTGCTGGACGTCGCCGCGGCCCTGGAGGTCGATGCCCACGACGAGCTTCAGCGGCGCGAGCGCCGGAACCTCCTCGAGGACTCCCCGGATGGCCGACTCGATCAACTGCGGTGCGTCGCTGCTCACGGGCCGCACGTTATCGACATGTCACCGGCGGGCCGTAGTCGACGGCCCGCCGGGCGGCGCGCGGCTAGCTCCGAACGACCCGGTAGCGCACGTGCGTCGCCGCCGGTGAGGCGATGGTCTCGACGATCTCCAGCTCGGGCGGGGTGTCGAGGCCCTCGAAGAGGCGCTCGCCCGCGCCGAGGAGGATCGGGGAGTAGTGGAGGAACAGCTCGTCGAGCGCGCCCGCCGCGAGCGCCTGGTTGAGCGTGCTCGCCCCGCCGGCCATCGCGATGTTGCGGTCGCCCGCGGCCTCGCGGGCGCGGGTCAACGCCTCGTCGAACCCGCCGGTGACGAAGTGGAAGGTCGTCCCGCCCTCCATCTCCAGCGGCTCCCGCGCGTAGTGGGTCAGGACGAACACGGGCGTGTGGTACGGCGGATCCTCGCCCCACCAGCCGCGCCAGCTCAGGTCCGGCCACTCGCCGCGGATCGGCCCGAACATGTTGCGGCCCATGATGTAGGCGCCGTTGCCGTCCAGGAGATGCGCCTTGAGCTCGGCGTCCGCCGCGACGGTCCCCTCGCCGCCGAAGTACCAGGTGTGCAGCCGCTCCGCGCCGACGCCGAGCGGGTTCTCCACGCTCTGGTCGGGCCCGGCCATGTAGCCGTCGAGGGAGACCGAGATCTGACAGGTGACGTTGCTCATGTCCCCCAGACGGTACGCGGGCGCCGGACTCATCGGCCGGCGCCCGCATTCCCCTAGATCTTGTGGCGCTGCAGCAGCTTCTTGCCGATGACCATGCGCTGGATCTCCGACGTGCCCTCGCCGATCAGCAGCAGCGGCGCGTCGCGGTAGATCCGCTCGATCTCGTACTCCTTGGAGTAGCCGTAGCCGCCGTGGATCCGCAGGCACTGCTCGGCGCAGAAGTGCGCGGCCTCGGAGGCGAACAGCTTCGCCATGCCGGCCTCCATGTCGGAGCGCAGCCCGGCGTCCTTCATCATCGCGGCGCGCCGCGTGAGCAGGCGCGCGGCGTCCAGCTGGGTCGCCATGTCGGCGAGCTTGAACTGGATCGCCTGGTGCTGGGCGATCGGCTTGCCGAACGTCTTGCGCTCCTGCGAGTACTTCAGCGCGAGCTCCAATGCACGCTGGGCCAGGCCGACGCCGCGGGCGGCGACGTTCGCGCGACCGACCTCGAGCGCGTCCATCATCTGCGCGAAGCCGGCGTTGAGGCCCTCGTCCTCGCCACCGAGGATGTGGTCGGCGCCGACCTTGTAGCCGTCGTAGACCAACTCGGTGGACTCGACGCCCTTGTAGCCCATCTTCTTGATCTTGGGCGGCACCGTCAGGCCGGCGTACTCGCCCGTGTTCTCGCTGACGCCCGCCTCCTTCTCGGTGATGAAGCAGGTGAAGCCCTTGTGCGTGGGCTGCGCGTCAGGATCGGTCTTGACCAGCAGGAAGACCAGCGACGACATCAGGCCGTTGGTCACCCACATCTTCTGGCCGTTGATCTCGTAGCGGCCGTCCTCGATCTTCTTGGCGTTGGTCTTGATCGCCTGGACGTCGGAGCCCAGCTCGGGCTCGGACAGCGAGAACGCGGCGCGGATCTCACCGGTCGCCATGCGCGGCAGGTACTTCTTCTTCTGCTCGTCGCTGCCGTACTTCAGCAGCAAGTACGAGCCGATGAAGTGCGTGTTGATGACGCCGCTGATGGAGATCCAGCCGCGCGAGAGCTCCTCGACGACCATCACGTACGTCGTGAGGTCGAGGCCGAGTCCGCCGTACTCCTCGGGGATGGTGATGCCGAAGAGCCCGAGCTCCTTCATGTGCTCGACGATGGGCTCGGGGTACTCGTCCGCGCCGTCGTAGTGCTCGGCGTTGGGGATGATCTGCTCGTCGACGAACTGCCGGACCATCTCGATGATGGCCTTCTGCTCGTCGGTGGAATCGTTGTACACGCTGGTCTCGACGGCCATTGGTGCTCCACGTTCTCGCGTTAAGGGGGCTCGGGAGGATACCGGTGGGCGCCCCAACGTTCGTCCGAACCCGATGCCCCGAACGCGATGAACCGGCTTCCGGGGCCGATGCGGGTCCGGAGTCAAGGATGACCGACGGATCCAGCACCAATCCGAGCAGCGGAGCTGCACAGCGCCTCGGAGCGCTCGCCGACGCGCTCCAAGAGGCCACCCTCCCCGCCTGCGTCCGCGACGCGGGCGGGCGCTACGTGGCGGTCAACCCCTCGTTCGCCGATCTCGTCGGGCTCGAGTCCGCGCGTCTGGTGGGCAAGACCGACAACGCGCTGCAGCCCGCCGACGTCGCCCATCGCGTCGCCGAGCTCGACGCGCTCGTCCTCGACGCCCACGGTCACCTCGACGCGCGGGAGACCGTCCTGGCCCGCGACGGCCGCCGCGCGATGCGCGCCTGCCGCTTCCCCGTCTACGACGAGGGCGAGCCGTGGGCCGTCTGCGTCGTCATGGCGCCGGGCGACGACCTGCAGCAGGGCCGCGAGCAGCGCGAGCGCCTGCAGGCCTCCGTCGGCCAGGTCGCCACCAGCGGCATCACCGCGCCGGCGGAGGAGGTCGTCGCCGAGCGCGAGGCCCGCGCCGTCGCCGACGCCGAGGCGTTCGCCGCCCGCGAGGCGCTCGCCGTCGAGCGCGAGGCGCGCCTGGAGGCCGAGATCCAGTCGCGGTCGGCCACCGAGCAGCTGGAGCGCCAGGCCGGCCAGCTGGAGGCGCTGCGCGACGAGGCCGAGCGCGCCGCCGCCGAGCGCGACCGCGTCGCCGAGCGCGTCGACGAGCTGGCCGAGCAGCTCCACGCCGTCCACGACCACACCGTCTCGCTGGACGGCGAGCTGTCGGCCGCCCGCGACCGCGCCGCCGAGGCCGAGGCGCGCCTGACCGAGGCGGTCCACCGCCACGACGACCTCGCCCGCGAGCTGTCGGCCGCCCAGGAGCGGGCCGGGCTGCTCGACGGCGAGCTGGCCGCCGTGCGCAGCGGCGACGCCGATCTCCAGCGCCAGGTCGCCGAGCTGGGCGGCCGGTGCGAGGCGCTGCAGGGTGAGCTGGCCGCCGCGGCCGCGCGCCGCGACGAGCTCGACGCCGAGCTGGTCGGGCTGCACGACGGGCGCGACACGGTCGAGCACCGCATCGCCGAGGTCGCGGCGCGGCGCGACGCGCTCGAGGCCGAGCTGGCCGAGGTCCGCGCCGGGCGCAAGGAGCTGAAGGGGCGCGCCAAGGAGGCCGAGGCCGAGGTCGAGCGCCTGCAGGCCGAGCTGGAGCGGGTCGCGGCGCAGGCCGCGGAGGCCGCGCCCGCCGGCGCCGTCGCCGATTCGGAGGCCCTGGCCGAGCTGGAGAGTCTCCGCGCCGCGCACGCCGACGCGCTCGCCCAGAAGGACGGCTTCGCCACCGAGCTGGCCGCGGTCCACGCCGCCCACGACGACCTCAAGCGCCTCCTCGACGAGACGATCGGCTCCCGCGAGGAGCTGACCGCCGAGCTGCACGGGCTGCGC
>DASYBY010000318.1:0-1790 GCA_036500525.1 Baekduia sp.
GCGCTGAGCGATCTGCAGGAGCTGGAGAACGCGACCAGCGTCGGCGGCCAGATCGACGTCCTCGTCCACAGCGACCGGCTCACGCAGCCCGCCGTCCTGAACTGGATGACGAGCTACCAGGCGGGCCTGCTCAAGCACTTCGGCTACAGCGAGAAGCAGGGCTGCGGCAAGGCCGAGCTGTGCCCGGCGTTCTCGCTGCCCGACCTCTTCGGCGGCGGCGACGGCGGGATCAAGAGCCAGACGCAGGTCGACCAGCTGCTCGACGTCGTCCCCGCCTACTTCTCCCAGGGCGTCATCACCGCCGACCGCACGAGCGCGACGATGGCCTTCGGGATCCGGCTCATGCCGCTCGATCGCCAGAAGCAGGTCATCGACCGCATGCGCGCCGACCTCCATCCGCCCGAGGGCGTGCAGGCGACGCTGGCCGGGCTGCCGGTGCTGGCCGCCGACGCCGACGCGTCGATCTCGTCGCCGTGGCGCCGGCTGGAGACGCTGCTGGCCGGCCTGCTCGCCGTCGGGATCGTGCTGCTGGTGGCGCTGCGCTCGTGGCGCCGCGCGCTGGTGCCGCTCGTGCCGATCGCGCTGGCGACCGGCTGGTCGGCGCTGCTGCTGTTCGTCATCCGCATCCCGTTGAACCCCATGTCGGTCACGCTCGGCGCGCTGGTCATCGCGATCTCGACCGAGTTCAGCGTGCTGCTGTCGGAGCGCTATCGCTCCGAGCGCCTCAGCGGCCTCGACCCGCGCGCGGCGCTGGAGCGCACCTACCGCTCCACGGGCGCCGCGGTGCTGGCCTCGGGCGTGACGGCGATCGCGGGCTTCGCGGTGCTGGCGCTCAGCGACATCCGGATGCTGCGCGACTTCGGCGCGGTCACGGTCGTCGACCTCACCGTCTCGCTGCTCGGCGTGCTGCTGGTCCTGCCGTCGGCGCTGGTGCTCGGCGAGACGTGGCGGCCGCGCGACCTGCGGATCGGGCGGCCCCGCCTGCCGCGCCGCCCGCGGGTCAGCCTGCCGAGCCGGCCGCGGCTCCGGCCGCGCCGCCGCGCCTCGGCGGCCGCCGCGCCGCCGCCGCCCTCGGCGCCCACCGCATGAGCGGCCCGCTCGACTTCGAGCCCGGCCCCGACGCCCCCGAGCCGAAGCCGTCGCCGCGCGGCGCCCCGGCCGGCGGGGGCGGGGGACCGGCTCCGCGGCGCCGCACGCCGCCGGGCCAGCCGGGGGGCGGGCGCTACCTGTGGGTCGTCGGCGCGGGCGCGCTCGTGCTGGTGATCGTCCTGATCGTCGCGACGCTGCAGCACGGGACCGAGCGCGGTGCGCGCGGGATCCCGAACGGGCAGGTCATGCCGGCCTTCGCGGTGCCGCTGGCGCTCTCGGCGCTGGACGGCGACGCCAACCTCGCGACGCACGCCGACGAGGGGGAGGCCGGCAACCGGCCGGCCTGCACGGTGCGTCGCGCAGACGTCCTCAACGGCTGCGCGCTGCGCGAGCGCGGCCCGCTCGTCCTCGCCTTCTTCGCCACGCGCGGCAAGCAGTGCATCCAGCAGCTCGACGTCATGGAGCACGTGCGCGCGCAGACGCCGGGCGTCCAGTTCGCGGCGATCGCGATCCGCGGCAAGCGCGACGACGTCCGCACGCTCATCCGGCGCCACGGCTGGAAGTTCCCCGTCGGCTACGACCGCGACGGCGCGCTGGCCAACGCCTACCACGTGCAGGTCTGCCCGCAGCTGACCTTCACCGCCCGCGGCGGGCGCGTGACCGGCACGACCTTCGGCGAGCTCGACGCCGGCGCGCTGGCC
>DASYBY010000319.1:0-8976 GCA_036500525.1 Baekduia sp.
CCAGCTGCTCGAGCACGCGCCCTACTCGCAGCGCGACTTCCACCCGCCCGCCGAGCTCGAGACGGTCGAGGACGAGGGCGAGTTCGATCTGACCCTGCGCGTGCGCGACGGCTTTCAGAGCTACGTGCTCGATCGCCACCCCTTCGACGTCACCGGCTGGGACGGCTACGTCTACCCGTACACGTTCAACGCCGACGACTTCGAGCCGCGCGCGGGCCGCTTCCACCTGCCGCCGCCGGCGCACCAGACCTTCCAGGGGCCGAACTTCGTCATCTGCACCTTCGCTCCGCGGATGCTCGACTGGGACCCGCAGGCCGTGCCGATCCCCTACCACCACTCGAACATCCAGTCCGAGGAGGTCATGTTCTACGCCGCCGGGGACTACGCGGCGCGCAAGGGCGTGGGCGTCGGCTGCCTGACGCTGCATCCGTCCGGGCTCCCGCACGGGCCGCAGCCGGGGGCCGTGGAGAAGGCGCTGGGATCGACCCACACCGACGAGCTGGCGATCATGTGGGACACGTTCCGCCCGCTGAAGCTCGCGGCGCTGTGGCGCGACCACGACAGGCCGGAGTACGCGTACTCGTGGAACCCGGACCGGATGCAGGCACCCGCGACGTAGACACGGGGTCCACTGAGGCGACATGATGTGCCTCGGTGTCGTTGTTCGAGCTCGACGGGGTGAGCGTGGCGGGCGTTCAGCGCCCGCGGCTGCACGACGTGTCGCTCGCCCTGTCGGAGGGTGGCATCACCGTGCTGCAGGGACCGTCGGGGGCGGGCAAGTCGACGCTGCTGCGGCTGCTGAACCGGTTGGAGGCTCCGACCGCGGGGACGGTCCGCTACCGCGGTGAGGACCTCGTCGGGCGCGACGTCCTGGCCCACCGGCGCGAGGTCGGCATGGTCTTCCAGGCGCCCCTCCTCTTCCCGGGGACGATCGCCGACAACCTGGCGGTCGCCCGTCCGCTGGACGCGCCCGAAGCGCTGCTGGAGCGCGCCGGCCTGCCCGCCGCGTTCCTGACCCGCGAGGCCGGAACGCTGTCGGGCGGCGAGGCGCAGCGGGCCTGCCTGGCCCGCGCACTCGGGACCCGGCCGCGCGTGCTGCTGATGGACGAGCCGACCTCCTCGCTGGACCCGGCCGCAGCCCTGCTGATCGAAACGCTCGCTCGCCACCTCGCCGCCGAAGGCGTCCCGATCATCCTCGTCAGCCACGACCGCGAGCAAGCACGACGCCTCGGCGACCGCATCGTCGAGCTCGACGAAGGGCGGGTCGTCGGATGAGCGCCTCGCCCACCTGGTCGCGGCCGGTGCCGCCCCCGCGGCCGCGGCCGGACACGGGCGGTCGCCCATGAGCGGCGACGTCAGCTGGTGGGGGCTCGCGGCGTCGCTGATCATGATCGCGCTGGTCGCGGTCGTGAGCTGGCGGCAGCGGCTGCGGCTGGAGCGCGACCTCGTGGTCGCGGTGGTGCGGTCGCTGGTGCAGCTGCTGCTGGTCGCCGCCGCGCTGGGGATCATCGTCAAGCCCGAGACGTGGATCGGCTACTCGTTCATCTGGGTCGCCGGCATGGTGCTCTTCGCCGCGTTCACGGTGCGCCGGCGGGCGCCGCAGCTGCCGGGCGTCTTCGGCGTCGCGCTCGCGGCGCTGGTCGCCAGCGCGGTCGCCGGGCTTGGCGTGCTCTTCGCCGTGCGGATCTTCCCCGTGCAGGGCCGGACCGTCGTGCCGCTCGCCGGCATGGTGGTGGGCAACTCGCTGGCCGCCGGCGTCGTCACCGCGCGGCGCCTGGTCGAGGCCGTCGGCGAGCGCCGGGCCGACCTGGAGGCGCGCCTGGCCCTCGGCCTCCCGTGGCAGCTGGCCGTCCGCCCGACGATCCGCAACGTCCTGCGCACGGGGATCGCGGGCGACGTCGAGCGCCTCAAGGCCCTGGGGATCGTCGTGCTCCCGGGCGCGATGACCGGCCTCGTGCTCGCCGGCGTCGACCCACTCGACGCCGTCCGCGTCCAGCTCGCGTTGATGTACGTGATCCTCGGCGCCGTCACGACCACCTGCACCGTCGTCGCCCTCCTCGGCACCCGCCGCCTCTTCACCGCCGACCACCGCCTCCGCCCCCTCTCCCGCGACGCGCGCGACGAGGGGTGAGCGAGGGCCCACGCGGCGTGCACTACCGCCCCCACTAGGGTGCATCCATGGACTTCACGTGGCAGGACGGTGAGCGGACGATCCGGTTCGGGCGTGGTGCCGTGGCCGACGCCCCGGAGCTGTTGGGCGAGACCTATACCTTGCTCACCACCGAGCGTGCGCAAGAGATGGCGCCGGCGGTCGTCGAGGGCGCGCAGGCCGTCCACCTCGTCGATCCCGGCTTCGTCGATCACCTCGCCGCCAACCTGCTGCACGTCGAGGGCGACCTGATCGTCGCGCTCGGCGGCGGGCGCGTCATCGACACCGCCAAGGCGATCGTCGGCACGCGCGAGAGCGCCCGCGCCGCCGCCATCCCGACGACCCTGAGCGCCGCCGAGATGACCTCCGGCCACCGCCGCCCCGCCGGCCACGAGCGCCGCGCGCGCCAGGTCCGCCCCGCGATCGTCATCAACGACCCCAACCTGTCGGCCTCCCAGCCCGTCTCCGAGCTCGCGGCCAGCTCCGCCAACTCGCTCTCGCACGCCGTGGAAGCCACGATCACCACCTTCGCCTCCCCAGTCACCAGCCTCGCCGCGCGCGAGGCCCAGCGCCTCATCGACGTCGCGTGGATCATCGAGGACGAGGATCCCGGCGTCGACGCGCGCGAGCAGCTCGCGCTCGCCTCGCTGCTCTCCGGCTACTCGATCGACGGCGCCCGCTACGGCCTCGCGCACGTCCTCAGCCAGACGCTCGTGCGCGTCGCCGGCGTCGGCCACGGCCACGCCAACGCCGCGGTCCTCGCCGCCTCCATCGCCGCGCTGGAGCGCCGCTTCCCCGGCCGCGTCGACCCCGACGGCTCCCTCGGCGCGCTGGCCCACAAGCTCGCGCGCCGCGCCGGCGCCAACGGCATCCACCGCCTCGGGGTCACCGAGGCGCAGCTCGACGAGGCCGCCGACGCCGCCGCCCAGCGCCCCGACCTCGCCTTCACGCCACCCGCCGCCGACCGCGACGAGCTGCGCGCCCTCTACGCGGAGGCCTTCTGACCATGCTCGACCTCCTGCGCGAGACCGTCGAGCGCGCCGCCGGGCACTGCGCCTACGCGGAGGCCCGCCACGTCCACACGCGCTTGGAATCACTGGCCGTCCACGACGAGCTGGTCGACGCCGTCGACGCCGACGAGAGCGAGGGCATCGGCGTCCGCGTGCTGGTCGGCGGCGCGTGGGGCTTCGCCGCCACCCGCGACGTCAGCTCCGCCGGCGCCGAGATCGCCCTCAGGCGCGCGCTCGCCCTCGCCGCCGCGCAGCCCGCCGCCGGCGCCCGCCCGCTCGCACCCGTCGCGCCGTCGACCGGCCACTGGGAGAGCGCGTGCGCGATCGACCCCTTCGCCATCTCGCTCGACGAGCGGCTCGGCCACCTCTTCGCCGCCGTCGCCGCGATGCGCGGCGACGCCCGGATCATCCGCGCCGAGGCTGGCGCCCACATGGTCCGCACGCGCAAGGCGCTGGCGACGAGTGACGGCACCGCGGTCACGCAGGTCTCCACCGAGACCGGCGCCGGCATCGAGGCGACCGCGGCCGGCGGCGGCGAGATCCAGGTGCGGACCTACCCGACGTCGCACGGCGGCAACGTCGCCGCGGCCGGCTGGGAGCACGTGCTCGGCCTCGACCTGCTCGGCCATGCGCCGCGCGTCGCCGCCGAGGCGATCGAGCTGCTGACCGCGCCCGAGCTGCCCGAGGGCCGGCGGACGATCGTCCTGCACGGCGAGCAGGTCGCGCTGCAGCTGCACGAGTCGATCGGCCACGCGCTGGAGCTCGACCGCATGCTGCTCGGCGAGGCGGCCTACGCGGGGACGAGCTGGGTCGCGCCGGGCGACCTCACCACCGCGCTGCGCTACGGCTCCGAGCACCTGAACGTCAGCGCCGACGCGACGCTCGCCGGCGGCCTCGGCACGTTCGGCTGGGACGACGAGGGCGTCCCCGGCGCCCGGACCATGTTGGTGGAGAACGGCACCCTGCGCGCCGCGCTGAGCGACCGTCAGTCGGCCGCCGCGATCGGCCTCGACGGCTCCGGCGGCTGCGCCCGCGCCGAGGGCTTCGACCGCCAGCCGATCGTCCGCATGACCAACGTCTCGCTCGAGCCCGGCGCCGCCGGCTCGCTGGCCGACCTGATCGCCGACACCGGCGACGGGCTCTACCTGGAGTCCAACCGCTCGTGGTCGATCGACGACCGCCGCTGGCAGTTCCAGTTCGCCACCGAGGTCGCCCGCGAGATCCGCGACGGCGAGCTCGGGCGCCTCTACCGCAACCCCTCCTACGCCGGGATCACCCCGCAGTTCTGGGGCTCGCTCGACGCGGTCTGCGGTCCCGACGAGTGGCGCCTCTGGGGCCTGGTCAACTGCGGCAAGGGCGAGCCCGGCCAGATCATGCAGGTCTCGCACGGCACGGCGCCCGCGCGCTTCCGCGACGTGCAGGTCGGCGTCGCATGAGCCGCGCGCTCGAGCTCGCCGAGCGTGCCCTGCGCTTCCTCGACGGCGAGGGCCAGGCGACCGTCACGCACGAGCGCTCACTGGTGCTGCGCTACGCGCGCTCGGCCCCGACGCAGGCGACCGACGTCGACGACACCTCGATCCACCTCCTCGCGCTGCGCGACGGCCACACCGGGAGCGCGACGACCAACGTCGACACCGACGAGGCCCTGCGCGACGCCGCCCGCCGCGCGATGGCCGCCGCCGAGGCCGCCGCGCGCGCCGCCGGCGGACCGGGCGACCACCCCGGACTGCCGGCGCCGCCCGCGGCCTACGACACGCACGACGGCGACGACCCGGACACCGCGCGCGTCGATCCGTCCCCCGGCGGCGCGGCGCTCAAGGCCGCGTTCGCCGTCGCCGCCGAGCGCGACCTGGAGGCCTTCGGCACCTGGAGCACCGGCGCCGTCGAGACCGCGCTGGCCTCCTCGACCGGCATGCACGCCGTCGACCGCGTGACCGACGCCTACATGAAGATCATCCTGCGCGACGCCCGCGGGCGCACCGGCTGGGACGCGCAGATGGCGGTGGCGGTCGGCGACCTCGACGGCGAGGCCGGCGCCCGCCGCGCCGCCGCGAAGGTCACCGCCGAGGAGCCCGCGACCCTCCCGCCCGGCGAGTACCCCGTGGTGCTCGACGCCTACGCGGTCGGCGGCCTGCTCGACCAGCTCGCGGGCCTCGCGTTCAACGGCCAGAGCCACGCCGAGGGCCGCGGCGCGCTGGAGGGCAAGCTCGGCACGCGCGTCGCCGCGCCGTCGATCACCCTCACCGACGCGCCGCACGCCGCCGGCACCCTGCCGCGCGCGTTCGACTTCGAGGGCGTGCCCAAGGCGCCGATCGCGCTGATCCGCGACGGCGTCGCAGAGCACGTGGTCCACGACTCGCGCTCGGCCGCGCTGGCCGGCGGCGGCGCGCGCTCGACCGGCCACGCGGCCACGCCCGGCGGCGATCAGTTCGGTCCCACGCCGACCAACCTCGTGCTGGCCGGGGGCGACGCGCGCGACCTCGCCGCCCTCGCCGCGCCGATCGAGCGCGGGATCTACGTGACGCGCTTGTGGTACGTCAACGTCGTCCATCCCCAGCAGACGCTGGTGACCGGCACGACCCGCGACGGCACGTTCCTCATCGAGGACGGCAAGATCACCAAGCCGCTGCACGACGTGCGCTTCACCGACTCGGTGCTGCGCATCCTCGACCAGACCGAGGCGCTGTCGGCCACCGCCCAGCTCGTCGGCGACGCCGAGTTCTACGGTCGCCGCTTCGCCTGGGGCGTCGTCGCCCCCGCGCTCCGCGCCCGCGGCTTCCGCGTCACGGGCTGAAGGGGTCAGACCCCTTTCTGAGGGTTGGTCGAGGGTTTCGCGTCACCCGCCCGGGCGCTCAAGGGGTCAGACCCCTTTCTGAGGGTTGGTCGAGGGTTTCGGCTCCGCGCCCGGGCGGCCCTCACCCGCCCGGGATCGTCACCGGCGACAACTCCACCGGCCCCGCCAGCGGGTCCAGCTCATCCTCTTGGCTGGTCCCGGCGGGAGCAAGGATGTCCATGGCCTTGGGAACGGTCGTCGGGTCCACGCCGCAGATCCCACCGGACCCGCCCGGCGCGCAGACGCCGAACTGGTAGTCCTGCGGCGTCGCGGTGAACCCGCGGCCCTGGTCGGCGCTGAAGCCGTCCTGGCCGTGCAAGACCACCGTGAACCCCCAGCCCGGCCCGGGCGTCCCGAGGCTCGCCTTCGGCACGCTGAACGTGATCGTCCGGGAGATCTCGTTGGCGCTGATCGTGACCGTGCCGAGCGTCGCGCCCGCCGCGTCGCGGTAGAGCTGGCCGAAGCCCTGCACCTCGATCAGCCGGCTCCACGCGCCCGCCGGGGCGATCGCGTAGTTGCGCCCCGGGTACGCGGCCGCGGTGGAGGTCGACCCTGCCGCCCCCGGCACGTGCACGTACACGTCCAACAACTGCGCGCCCAACGGGCTCCCGAACGTCGGCGTCAGGTCCCGCGTCCGAGCACGGAAGATGATGTCGTCGCCCGCGTCGAAGACCTGGAACTGCTGCAGGTCGTACGCGCCCGCGTGGAAGTCCGCCGCGGTCGGATAGGCGTACGAGCCCGGCCCGTGATCATCCCCGTCCGGATCGTCGAACGACGCGATCAACGTCCCCGGCACGAAGTCGAAGACGACCGTCCGCACCGCCCGCGCCGTCGCGCCATCCCGCGCCGTCGCCACGATGTTCAGCACCGTCGTCCCGCCGGTCACCGGCACGTCGACCGAGAACGTCCCGTCGTCGCCCGCCACGGTCGACGCGTTCGTCGTCGCGTTGGCCTGATCGGTGTTCGACGCCGCGATGGCAATGGCATTGCCCGGCGCCGACGTGCCCTGCACGGCCACGGTCCCGTCGACCGGCGACCGATCCTCGGGCGACGTCACCGTCAGCGCCGTCTGCCCCTGCACATGGCGGACGTACCGGTCGGCCGTGTACGCCGGCGTGTCGAGCTGCCGCCCCGCAGCCGCGTCGAGCGTCAACCGCACGAACTGCCCGGCCGACCACGTCAGCGCGGCCACCGACCCCGCGGGCTTGCCGTCGACGAAGCCGATCGATGCCTGCGTCGGATCGGTGCCGAACGGCGACGCCGGCAGATCGGGCAGCTCCCACGCCTGCTCGGGGATCAGCCCCACGCCCGAGGCCATGCGCTGCATCGTCTGCAGGCGGCCGATCGCGGAAGACACGTCCCCCGTCGCGACCTCGTACTGCCCGCGCTCGCCCGCCAGCACCGGCCACAGATGCCCGGTGCCCTGGTTGCTCGGCGGCCACGGCCGGCCGTCGGACGCGCGGTCGCCGTACCCGTCGCCGTTGTAGCGGAAGAACCCGTCGCCCGACGGCGTGCCCGCCCGGATCGCCGCGTCGACCACCTTCAGCGACGCCGCGATGTCGGGGTCGTTCGCCGGCAGCAGGCCCAGGCGCGCGTACTCCAGGAACCCCGCGTCGATGACGCCGCGCTGGTCCAGCGTCGGCCCGCCGTTGCCCACGTTGTAGGTGATGGCCGCGTTCGGGTCGCCGGTCTTCGAGAGGCGGATGAAGTACGGGTCGGTGCTCCGCGGCCCGTTGGTCGTCAGCGTCCACGCCTTGAGGTTGCGCTGGAACTCGTCGGCGACGCCGCGGTAGACGGCGGCCGACTGCGCGTCGTGGTTGCGATCGGCGATCTCCGCCGCGGCGACCAATCCGGCGATCTCGGCCGAGATCGTCGAGGGCGAGTAGCCGCCCTGCTCCTCCCAGCGCTCGTTGCCGTAGCTCGGCCCGTGCGCGATGACGAAGTCCGCCGCGGGCTTGATGTGGTCCTCGTAGTAGTCGTGGCCGGTCAGGCCGACGGCGAGCGCCATGACGATCGGGTAGGCGCACTCGTCCAGCTGCGTCCCGAAGCTGTCGGGCGCGACCTTGCCGTTGGTCAGGCTGTTGCGCGGCATCGAGCCGTCGGGCAGCTGCTGGCGCTCGAAGAGGAAGCGCGTCATGTCGCGCGCGGTGTCCCGGTCGCCCGCCAGGTACAGCGCGGTCCACGCCTCATACAGGTCGCGCGCGAACACCTCGCGGTAGGACCCGAAGTACGTGTTGGCGGGATCGCCCGCGGACACCGCCTGCCCCCACGGCGAGGCCAGCGCGGCCGCGACCGCGCCCGGGAACGTCTTGTCCTCGGCGGCCTTGACGTAGTTCGCGCTCAGGTCGTACTCGCCGAGGATCGACCGCCACGCGCCGGCGCTCACCCCGCGCGGGCGGTCGGGCCGCCGCAGCGAGGCGTCGTAGGCGTGCCAGCCGGCCGCGTAGTCGCGGGCCAGCGCGTTCGGGTTGGTCCGCAGCGTGCGGCGCGCGGTGTCGGCGGCGGCCCCCGCCGAGGTGCCGAAGCCGAGCGCGAGCGTGAACGCGCCGTCGTGGCCGAGGTCGACCTGCGCGGTCTGCACGAGGTTGCCGGGCGCCGAGGTCGACGCGTGCGTCGTCGTGATCCGGTGGTCGGCGTCGAGCTGCGTCAGGCCGTCGGAGGCCTGGCCGGCGAAGCCGTTGGTGGCGTCGCGCAGCGGGCGGTCGGCGTCCAGCGCGCTGAAGACCGGGACCGCGTAGTCGCGGTTGGCGGCGTTGGTCGCCGTCACCGGATCGGAGCCGACGAGGACCGAGCGGCCGTCGCGGCGCAGCACCGTGCCGCCGTCGGGTCCGCCGTTGCCGTCGCCCCCACCGCCGTTGCCGTTGAGCGTCGGGTCGAAGCGCACGTAGAGCTTCAGGTCGCTCAGCCGGCCGCGCAGCGCGATCAGGCGCGAGCGCGTGACGACCGTGTTGCGCGCCGGATCGGTCTGGTAGTCGGTGACGATC
>DASYBY010000320.1:0-3317 GCA_036500525.1 Baekduia sp.
CCGCCGGCGCTCAGGCGCGCGAGCGAGATGCCGGGCGTGCCGGCCACGACGATCGAGCCGTCGCCGTCGACGGCGACCTGGGACCCGGCATCGCCACCGCCCGGGAAGTCGATGAGCTGCGCGGTGCCGCCGTTGAAGGACGGGTCCTGGTCGCCGGCGGCCGCAAACGCGACACCGGCCCCGAGGGCCCCGACGGCCAGAACCGCTGCGGCGGTCATCGCAGGATGACGGCGGCGAAAGGTGGAAGACAGGTGCATGGGACGGGCGATTGTGCTGGAGCCGAGACTTCTCCGCCTTCAGCCATTCGTCCAGAGCACTCCACATCGCTCAAGGTCCTTTCCCACTCCTACCTTCCGGTGCGCTGCCACTACGTAGCCCGCCGCCCCCGATGCAGTACCCGCCTACTGAAGGCGCGCGGCCGCATGGACGGGATCGTGGAGCACATCGCATCGACCCCACCCGCCCAAGGAGCCCTCCCGATGAGCCGAACGACGACCCCCGACCCCGCGCCCCGCCCCGCCGGCCAGCGCCTCGTCCTCACCGCGATGATCTTCGCCGTGGCGATGATGTTCATCGACCAGACGATCGTCGCCCTCGCCGTGCCGAGCCTGCAGGACGACCTCTCGCTCTCCTCGACCGGCGCCCAATGGATCATCAACGGGTACCTGCTCTCGCTGGCCGCCCTCTTCACGCTGGGCGGCAAGCTGGCCGACGTGCTCGGTCATCGGCGCATGCTGACCATCGGCGTCGCCGGGTTCGCCGTCTGCTCGGCGCTCTGCGGCGCAACGCCGACCGGCCAGTACGGCGAGGCGTGGATGATCACCTTCCGCGTCGCCCAGGGCGCGTTCGCCGCGCTGCTCTTCCCCGCCGCGCTGGCGATCGTCATCGCCGCCTTCCCGCTGCGTGAACGCGGCCGCGCGCTCGCGCTCTTCTTCGGCATCACCGGCGGCCTGACCGCCATCGGCCCGCTCGCCGGCGGCTACCTCACCGAGTGGACGTGGCGTGCGATCTTCTGGATCAACATCCCCGTCGCCATCGTCGCGCTGATCCTCACCGCGAAGGCCAAGCCCGCGCAGGCGCGCCAGAGCGGCCCGATCGACTACCGCGGCGCCGTCCTCATCTCCGCCGCGATGGGCCTCGTCGTCCTCGGCCTCCAGCAGTCCGCCGTCTGGGGCTGGAACGACGGCCGCACGATCGGCTGCATCGTCGTCGGCGCGCTCCTGCTCGCCGGGTTCGTCGCCTACGAGCTGCGCCAAGCCAAGCCGCTGATCCAGCTGCGGATCTTCGCCCAGCGCGCGTTCGCCGTCGACAACGTGATCCTACTGCTGATGTCGGCCGTGTTCGTGCCGTTCTTCTTCTTCGCCAGCGTCTACGCGCAGGCGTCGCTGGGCTACAGCGCCACCGAGGCCGGCCTCCTGCTGCTCGTCTTCTTCGGCGGCTTCGCCACGGCCGCGCAGTGGGGCGGCCGGATCCTCGACCGCCGCGGCGCCCGGCCGGCGATCGTGCTCGGCTGCCTGCTGTCGGCGGCCGGCTTCTACCTCTGGGGCCGTCAGCTGCCGAGCCTCGACTTCAGCCAGCAGTGGTTCTCCATCGCCCTCGCGGGCGCCGGCCTCGGCCTCGTGCTCGGCCCGGTCAGCACCGACGCGCTCAACCGCGCGCCCGACGCGAGCTACGGCGAGGTCACCGGCGTCACGCAGACCGTGCGCAACGTCGGCGCGAGCCTCGGCCTGGCGATCATGGGCTCGCTGTTCATCAGCCAGAACGTCGACCGCGTCCAGGACACCCTGACCGGCCACGGCGTCCCCGCCGCCGAGGCGAGCAGGATCGCCCACTCGGTCACGTCGACCGGGGGCGGCGGCGCCGGCGACCTCGGCTCGCACGGCGGCTCCCCGGCGCTCCTCGACGCGATCCACGTCGACATCGCCCACTCGACCCAGACCGTCGTCTGGATCATGGCCGGCATCATGGCCGCGGCGTTCGTGGTGGCCAAGCTGTGGCTGCCCAAGGGCCGCATCGAGGCGCCCACCGAGGACGAGCCCACCGCGCCCGAGCCCGCCACGCTCACCCACGCCTAGGCGCCAACCCGACCAACATGTTCATGATGAACGCGGAATCCGTCGATGTTGTAGGTGGTGGCCGAGCTCTCGCGACCCATCGCGACGAGCCTGCCGTCGCTGCGGCGGAGATGGATTCCGCGCCGGCCCATCGCGGGCCGCAGCCGCCGCGCGGGCTTCGGCACGCGCCTGCTGCTGGCGATAGTGATCACGCTGGCGGTCGTCGGCGGGGGCGGCTACGCGCTGATGGCCCATCAGCTGCGCCGGACCCAGATCGCCGACTACGCCCGCGCCCAGCGCGCCGACGTGCGCAGCCTCGAGGCCCTGGGCCACCGGCCCGACCCCACGACGCTCGGCCCGGCGATCGCCCAGCTGATCGCGTCAATCGGCCACCGCGAGGGCGTGCTCGAGGCGCTGCTGATCGATCCGCGCTCGATCATCGTGGCGTCGACCAACGCCGGCGGGCTCACGCAGCGGCGCGACTCCGACCCCACGATCATCCGCGCCCTGAGCGACGGCCGCAGCTACGCCGGCCGGGAGCTCGACGCCCACCGCGATCCGCACGACTTCGCCTTCGTCGCCCCCGTCGCGCTCTCGGGCGGGCGCTCCGCGCTGAAGGTCGCCTACGACGACCGCGCGCTCCACGCCAACCTCGCCGACGTCCGCCACACGCTGCTGCTCGTCGGCCTGCTCGCGCTGTTCGGCGGGACCGCCGTCTTCTACCTCGTCGGCGGCCGCATGCTGCTGCGCAGCCACCGCATCGCGCTGGAGCGCGCCACCCGCGACGGCCTCACCGACCTCCCCAACCACCGCGCGTTCCAGGACGAGCTCCCGCGCGCGGTCGCCGCCGCGACGCGCCTCCGCGAGCCGCTCGCGGTGATCGTCTTCGACCTCGACGACTTCAAGTTCCTCAACGACCGCCACGGCCATCCTCACGGCGACGCCGTGCTGCGGCGCGTCGCCGGCCTGCTCACCGCGGGGCGCGTCGAGGACCGCGCGTTCCGCGTCGGCGGCGACGAGTTCGCCATGTTGTTGCCCCACACCGACGGTGCCGGCGCACGCACGATCGCGGCGCGCCTGGGTCGCGCGCTCACCGCCGCCGAGATCGTCGTCAGCATGGGGATCAGCGACCTGCGCGACGGCGAGTCGGCCGAGGACCTGCGCGCCGAGGCCGACGCCGCGCTCTACGAGGCCAAGCGCGGCGCCGGGCACGTCGCGCACTTCGACGAGATCCGCGATCGCGTCACGATCACCACCTCCGCC
>DASYBY010000321.1:0-7149 GCA_036500525.1 Baekduia sp.
CAAAGTTCGAAGATCTCAGCCAAGCGCGCTAAGATCACTTGCTACTGTTGCATCCGCAACGGTTGGCGGACTCAAGGATCTCCACGCATGACCTCTCTCCTGCTCATCCCCCTCGACGACACCGTCGTCTTCCCCACGATGGACGTGACGCTGCCGGTCGACACCGGTAGCGACGATCGCGTCCTGCTCGTCCCCCGGCACGAGGGCGAGTACGCCTCGGTCGGCACGATCGCCAAGGTCGTCCAGCACGTCCGCCTTCCCGGCGGCGGGCATGGCGCCATGCTCGAAGGGGTCTCGCGCGGCATCGCCGGCGCGGCCCACACCGATCACGCCGGGCGCCTCCGCGTCGAGGTCGAGGAGCGCGTCGACGACGTGCCCGTCGACGGACGCTCGCGGGATCTCGAGCGCGAGTACCGCGCCACCATCGAGGAGATCCTCGAGCTGCGCGGCGACGACGGCCGCATCTCCTCGTGGGTCCGCGCGATCACCGAGCCCGGTGCCCTGGCCGACACCTCCGGCTACTCCCCCGACCTCACCTTCGAGCAGAAGGTCGAGCTCCTGGAGAAGGTCGACGTCACCGAGCGCCTGGAGCTGGCCCTGACCCGCCAGCGCGAGCGCCTGGCCGAGCTGCAGGTGCGCGCCAAGATCCGCGACGACGTCGAGTCGGGCGCGGCCAAGCAGCAGCGCGAGTACGTCCTGCGCAAGCAGATGGAGTCGATCCGCCGTGAGCTCGGCGAGGACGATGCCACCGTCGGCGAGGACTACCGCACCAAGATCGCCGAGGCCGGCATGCCGGACGAGGTGCGCGAGCAGGCCGAGCGCGAGCTCAACCGCCTGGAGCGCGCCGGCGAGCAGTCGGGCGAGGCCCAGACGATCCGCACCTACCTCGACTGGCTCATCTCCGTGCCGTGGTCGCAGCGGTCCGAGGACCAGCTCGATCCCGTCCACACCCGTGAGGTGCTCGACGCCGACCACGCCGGCCTGTCCGACGTCAAGGACCGCATCGTCGAGTACGTCGCCGTCAAGAAGCTGCGCGAGGACCGCGGCATCGGAACACTCGTCGCCGGGAGTGACGAGCCTGCGAGTCCCGGACGGCGAAACTCCAATACCGGCGCCATCCTCACGCTGATCGGCCCTCCCGGCACCGGCAAGACGTCGATCGGCGAGTCGATCGCGCGCGCCATGGGCCGCGAGTTCGTCCGCATGTCGCTCGGCGGCGTCCGCGACGAGGCCGAGATCCGCGGCCACCGCCGCACGTACATCGGCGCGCTCCCGGGCCGCCTGGTGCGCGCGCTGCGTGACGCCAAGACGATGAACCCGGTGATCCTGCTCGACGAGGTCGACAAGGTCGGCGCCGACTGGCGCGGCGACCCCAGCGCGGCCCTGCTCGAGGTCCTGGACCCGGCGCAGAACTCGACGTTCCGCGATCACTACCTGGACGTGGAGCTCGACCTGTCCGAGGTCGTCTTCATCGCCACGGCCAACCAGGCCGACACGATCCCCGGCCCGCTGCTGGACCGCATGGAGGTCATCCGCTTCGACGGGTACACCGTCGAGGAGAAGGTCTCCATCGCCCGCGACTACCTGTTCCCGCGTCAGCGTGAGCGCAACGGGCTGCGCGAGGACGAGGTCAACGCCGACGACGGGATCCTGCGCACGGTGGTGGGCGAGTACACCCGCGAGGCGGGCGTCCGCCAGCTCGAGCGCGAGCTCGGCACGCTGCTGCGCAAGACCGCGACGCGGATCGCCAGCGAGACGGTCGTCGCCCCCGTGGCGATCGGGCTCGACGACGTCCGCGACGCCCTCGGGCGCCAGAAGGTGTTCCACGACGTGGCCCAGCGGACCGCCGTTCCCGGCGTCGCGACCGGGCTGAGCGTCACGGGCGCCGGCGGCGACGTGCTGTTCATCGAGGCCAGCGCCACGAAGTCCAGCAAGCCCGGGCTGCAGCTCACGGGCCAGCTCGGCGACGTCATGAAGGAGTCGACGCGCATCGCGCTGACCTACGTGCGGGCCCACGCCGAGGAGCTCGGCATCGACCCGGACCTGTTCGAGGAGCGCGAGTTCCACGTGCACGTCCCGGCGGGCGCGATCCCGAAGGACGGCCCGAGCGCGGGCGTCACGATGGTGACCGCGCTGACGTCGCTGCTCACCGGCCGCGCCGTCAAGCACACGGTCGGCATGACGGGCGAGGTGACCCTCCAGGGTCGCGTGCTCCCGATCGGCGGCCTGAAGCAGAAGGTGCTGGCCGCGCACGCGGCGGGGCTCACCGACGTGATCCTGCCCGAGCGCAACCGCGGCGACCTCGACGACGTCCCGCAGGATGTCCGCGAGGCCATGTCGTTCCACCCGGTGATGACGGTCGGCGAGGTCCTCGAGCTGGCGCTCGAGCCCGCCCCCAAGCCGGCCGGGACGATCGCCGGCTGATCGCCCCTGCGTGTCGCGCGGGATCGCCAGAGCATGGCGGTCCCGCCGCGGCGCGCATAGCATCGTCTCCGTGGAGATCGATGCATCCCCGACCGCACGGTCGCGCTCGCTGCCCCGGGCACTGGCGCTGATCGTCGCGGGCGGCGTGCTCGGCGCCGGCCTGGCCCGCGCCCGCCAGGCGTCGACGACCGCGGAGCTCGCGACCGAGCGGCTGGGCCGCCGCCGCGCCGACATGCTCGCCCGCATCGGCGACCTGCTCGAGGCGCCGCTGGAGCCCGACACGATGCTCGCCCGCATCACCGACCTGTTCGTCGGCGAGCTGGCCGACGTCGCCGTGCTCGATCTCCTGCAGCCCGACGGCACGCTGCGCGGCGCGGTCACCAGCGCGGTCGACCAGGAGATCGCCGACGACCTCGCCCGCCTGCGCCGCGAGCACCCGCTCGATCCCGCCAGCGACCATCCCGTGGCGGTCGCGCTGCGCACGCGCGAGGCGCAGGTGATCGACGACGCGGCCCGCCAGGTGCGGATCTACGCCAGCAGCCCCGAGCACGTCGAGCACGTGATCGGCGCCGGCTACGAGTCGGTGCTGATCCTTCCGCTGGTCGCCCGCGGCCACGTCGCGGGCACGCTCTCGTTCATCCGCCGCTCCGGCCGCGCGCCGTTCGGCGAGGACGAGGTGCAGCTCGGGCGCGACCTCGCGCCGCGCGCCGCGCTCGCCCTCGACAACGCGCGGCTGTTCAGCGAGCTGCAGGTCGCGGAGGGGCGGATGGAGGCGATCATCGCCAACCTCGGCGAGGCGGTCGGCGCGTTCGCGCCCGACGGCACGCTGCTGTTCGCCAACCACGCCACGGCGGCGATGGCCGGCCACGCGTCGGTCGAGGACCTGGCGATGGGCGATCTCGGCTCCGCGCTGGACCGCTGGGCGGTCTACGCCGAGGACGGGCGCGCGCTGACGCCCGCCGACCTGCCGGTCTCCGCCGCGCTGGCCGGCGAGGAGCCCGAGCCGCTGCTCGTCCACACCGTCGACCGCACCACCGGGCGCGATCGCTGGATCCTCTCGCGCGCCGCGCCCGTGCGCGACGCCGACGGCGAGCTGCAGTTCGTCGTCACGGTCGGCGAGGACCTGACCGCGGTCAAGCGCCAGGAGCTGCGCGAGCGGCTGCTGTCGAACGCGAGCAAGCTGCTGGGCTCGTCGCTGGACGTCGACGCCACGATCGACAAGGCGGCCTGGGCCGTCGTGCCCGAGCTGGCCGACTGGGCGCGGGTCGACCTGGTCGACGATCACGGCGACCTGCGCCGCATGGCCGTCGCGCACCGCGACCTCGCGGAGACCGACCGCCCCGGCCGCTGGCCGGAGGTCCCGCTCGGCGCCGCCACCGACCGCGGGCCGGCCGAGGTGCTGCGCACGGGGCGCTCGCTGCGGTCCGAGCGCGCGCTGATCGTGCCCATGGCGATCGGCGACCGCGTGATCGGGACGATGCACCTCGCGACGACGACGACCAGCGGGCGGCGCCTGGGCGCGGGCGACCTGGAGCTGGCCGAGGAGCTGGCGCGCCGCGCCGCGATCGCCGTGGAGCATGCGCGCGTCCACGCCGCGCGCACGCACATCGCGACCACGCTGCAACGCTCACTGCTGCCGCCGCGCCTGCCGGCGATCGGCGGGCTGACCATGGCCGCGCGGTTCCGCGCCGCGGGCACGGCGACCGAGGTCGGCGGCGACTTCTACGACCTCTTCGAGGCGCGTGACCGATGGATGGTGTTGATGGGCGACGTGACCGGCAAGGGCCCGGGCGCCGCCGCGATCACCTCGCTGGCGCGGTACACGATGCGCACCGCCGCGCAGTACGAGGACGACCTGCGCGCCATGCTGCAGCGGCTCAACCAGACGCTGGCCGGCGATCCCGACCGGCGCCAGATCTGCACGGCGGTGTGCGTCGCGGTCCGCGCGAGCCCCGACGGCGTGGGCGCACGGCTGGAGATCGTGTGCGCCGGCCATCCGTCGCCGCTGCTGATCGGCGCCGACGGGTCGGTGCGACCGATCGGGCGGCCGGGCACGCTGCTCGGGGCGTTCCCGGTCGGGGTCTGGACGCCGACCGAGCTGGAGCTGGGCGAGGGCGACACGCTCGTCCTCTACACCGACGGCGTGACCGACACGCGCGGGCCCGACGACCGCTTCGGGACCGAGCGGCTGGAGGCGCTGCTGCGCGAGATCGGCCCGGCGGGGGTCGACGACGTCGCCGCGCGGATCGACGAGGCGCTCCTGGCCTTCGGCGAGCAGCGCGACGACGTCGCCGTCCTCGTGCTCCAGGGATCGGCCGACGGCGTGCCGCGGGCGTCGGTGCTGGGCGCCGCCGGGGCGCCGTCGGCCTGACCGCTCAGACCGCCCACACGGATTCGTCCGCAACGTGCGGCATGCTCGCGCACGCAGCCGTTGACCCACCGGGCCATCCGGTGTGGCGTGCCCGCTGCAGGAGAGCCCATGGAGAGGTCGCTACCGATCTACGCCAGCACGGCCAGCCGCCGCGGTCGCGGCCGCGGTTGGTCATCCCGGCGGCGGCGCCGGTGGGCGCGCCTCGTGGGTCCGGCGCTGCTGGCGCTCGCCACCAGCGCGCTCGCGCTCCTGGCCCTCGGGGCCGAGCGGGCGCTGGGCTAGCGGGCGCGCGGAAGGGCGATCGTCCCGCGCACCGGTGCGGCGGCGCCGCTGTGCAGCGGGAAGAAGTCGGCGCGGTAGGTCAGCGACGCGGCGTGCCGTGCGACCAGCCGGCGCAGGGTGGCCGCGCGCACGCGCAGGCGCACGACCGTCGTGCCCGTCGCCAGCATGCGCTCGACGTGGGCCAGCACCGCGCGATGGCCGGTCCGGGTCAGCGTGAGCGAGGCCCGGCCCGCGGTGACCGCGTCCAGCGCGAAGGTCACGACGCCGGCGTGCAGCCGCGGCGTGCGGGCGACGGTCAGGGTGGGCGGCTGCGGTCCCTGGATCGACGGGCCGAACCCGGGCGGCGGGCCCTTGACCGGCGCGCACGGCACCGGCGGCTCGTCCCCGTCGAAGAGCATCGCCGAGCAGATCGGGGCGCTGCCGAGCGCCCGCGGGGTCATCAGCGCGACGCCGTAGCTCGCCCACGTCGTGCCGGTGCGGGCGGTGACGGCGAGGTCCACCGGGCGACCGAGGAGCGGCAGGTGGGGCACCACGAGCGACCAGTCCGGCACACCCGGCGCCGGCGCCACCGCGGCTGCCGGCGCGACGACCGCGGTGTTGAGGGCGGGTCGCCCCGGCGTCGGCGGACCGCTGCCGGGCCACGGGATCGAGCCCGGGATCTGCCAGCCCGGCGGGATGTTGGTGGTGATCGAGTAGCGCACCTCGTCCGGCGTGGCGTCGAGGTGCAGCAGCAGCCGATCGCCCCCGGCGACCGGCAGCGCGACGGGGCTCCACGCGTTGCCGATCGGCGGCCACGCGCCAGGGCCGCAGGGGCTGGGCGTGCCGTTGGCCTCGCGCGCGGTGAGGGGCTGGGCGCACGGTCCGCGATCCGCCGCGCCGGCCGCCGCGACGCCGAGCACCGGCGCGTACCCGGGCTGCCCGGCGTTGACCACCGTCAACTGCGCCGCCGGGGCGGGCGCGGCGCCGAGCAGCGCGGCGACGACCGCCACCGCCGACCACACAGGGATCTTCCGCATCGCGGGGGCGAAGCCTAGATGGTTGATGCGGGATCGAGCGACCGCGCGAATTCCGCATCAACCATCTAGACCGGCGCCGGCTCGCGCGTGCCGCTGAGCGGCGTGACCGGGTCGCCCGGCCGCGGTGCGCGCTCGCTGCGCCCGGCGGCCAGCGCCGACCACACGAGCGCGTTCCAGAGCAGGCATACCGACGCGACGTGGCACCAGACGGTCCAGGCCGGGTAGGCGAGGATGTGGTACTGCAGCGTCCCGATGGCGCCGGTGACGGCGACCGCGACGCAGACCGCGGTGAGCGGCGCGTAGAGGTCGCGGGCGCGGCGTAGCCGGGCGAAGCCCCAGAGCAGGACGGCGCACACCCCGAAGACGGCGGCCACGCGGGCGTGCAGCGCGATCACGGTGTGGAACGTGTCGGTGCCGAAGATGCTCAGGCGCGAGACGCTGTCGCCGGTGCCCTCGCCGCCGGCGTACGGACCCGACGCGGTGACCGCGGTCCCGACGACCACGACGAACGCCCCGGCGACGACCAGCGCGCGCACCAGGACGACGAGCAGCGCGTCGTGGATCGGCGTCTCCGGCCGCTCCTTGCGCTCCCGCACCACGCGCCAGACGAGCATGCCCGCGGCGACCATCGTCGCCATCGACAGCAGGAAGTGGCTCATCACCGTGACGGGGTTCAGCCCGGTGAGGACGGTGACGCCGCCCAGCACGGCCTGGACGATCACGCCGACGAGCAGGATCGCACCGAGGATCGTGAAGTCCCTGCGGTACGGCCGGCGCAGCAGCGCGAAGACGAGGCAGAGGACCGCGGCGATCGACACCGGCGTCGTGATCATCCGGTTGGAGAACTCGATGTAGGCGTGGCCGTTGGACGGCGTGACCGACGTGCCGTTGCAGCGCGGCCACTCCGGGCAGCCCAGGCCCGAGCCGGTCAGCCGCACGGCGGCGCCGGAGATCACGATCAGCGTGAACAGCACCAGCGCCGACCAGGCGGCGTAGGCGTGGACGCGAGGCGAGACGGGCCACCGTGCGCGCAGGCGTTCGAGGCGGGACATGCAC
>DASYBY010000322.1:0-6389 GCA_036500525.1 Baekduia sp.
CGGTCGTCGTGCTCGAGCGCGTCTGAGCCACCGGCTCAGCGGTATCCACGCCGACCGGGCCCCGGTTGGCGTATGGCGGTTGTTCGTGCAACCATGCGGTTCTCGTGTCCACCACCACGACGATTCCCTCACCCGCCGAGACGGGCACCCTGGACGAACGTGAGCTGCGCGCCTGGCGCGGCCTGCTGCGCGTCCACGCCTCGCTCTCCAAGGCCTTGGACGCCGAGCTCGATCGCGAGCACGGCCTCCCGCTGACCTCCTACGAGGTGCTGTTGTACCTCGCCGAGGCGGAGGGGGAGAAGATGCGCATGTGCGACCTCGCGTCGTCGGTGATCCTCAGCCGCAGCGGGCTCACGCGGCTCGTCGACCGTCTGGAGCGCGACGGCCTGCTGGTCCGCGAGTCCTGCGCCAGCGACGCGCGCGGCGCGTTCGCCAAGCTGACGCCCGCCGGGCACGAGAAGCTGACCGCGGCACGGGCCACGCACCTCTCCAGCGTGCGCACGCTCTTCCTCGCGCATCTGGGCGCCGAGGAGCTGGAAGTGCTCGGCTCGGTGTGGGACCGCGTGCTGCCCGGCGCCGCCGGCGCGGCCGCCGTCGACGACTGCGGCTGCTGAAGCACCCTTTCGCCGTTCGGCCCCGCCGCTCTACAGTGCGCGGGTGTCGTCCGGTCAGGCTCGTTCCCCACGCCTGTCCCCCTGGGGGCTGCTGGTGGGCGGCTGCGCGCTCGTCGTGCTCGTCGCGGCGATCGTCCTCGCGGCCTGGAGCGTGGGCTCGTCGAAGGAGCGCCAGGCGTCCTACGTGGTCCGCGGCACGCTCAGCGGGATGGTGCTCGACCTGGGCGAGGCCGACGTCACTGTCGTGGGCGACGGCCAGCGCAAGACGATCGCGGTGGAGCACGTCGACCACTTCGGGTTCGGCCACGGACCGACCGTGCACCGGACGGTCGCCGGCGGGATGTTCACCGTCCACTCGCGCTGCCCGCGCACCGTCCTGCACGGCTGCTCGGCCGGCTACCGCGTCATCGTCCCCGACAACCTGCCGCTGACCGTCCGGACCGGCGACGGGTCGATCGCGCTGCGGGGCTACCAGGGGTCGGCGACCGTCACCTCGGGGCGCGGCGACATCACGGTCTCGGGCTACTGCGGGTTCTCGCTGCAGGCGCGGGCCGACGACGGCGGGAACATCGCGGCTGCGACGACGTGCCCGCCGCAGCAGCTGAGCATGCGCACCACGTCGGGCGCGGTGACCGCCCAGGTGCCGGCGGGGCGCTACCGGATCGACGCGTCGACCTCGGGCGGCCGGCCCGCGATCCGCGGGATCGCCGCCGACTCCGCCGCGCCCTTCTCCGTGCAGGCGCTGAGCGGCTCGGGCGCCGTCGTCGTGGAGCGCGCGCCGTGATCGCCGAGCTGGCGCTGCCGCGCCGCGGGCGCCGTGCGACCCAGACGCTCGCCTACCTCGTCGCGAGCCTCCCGCTCGCGATCCTCGGCGTGCTCGCGGTGCTCCTGCTCGTGCTGGGCGCCGCGCTGAGCGTGGTCGGGATCGGGCTGCCGGCGCTGCGCGGCGCGGCGGCCGCGTGCCGGGCGCTCGTGGGGGTCGACCGCCGCCTGGCCAACCGCTTCCTCGGCACGCGGATCCCGCCGCTGGCCACCGCGCCGCGCCCGGTGCCGGGCACGCTGCGCCGCCGCTCGCTCGACGTCCTCGGCGACCGGTCGCTGTGGCGCACCGTCGCGCTGCTGACCGTCAAGCCGCCGCTGATCGCGTTGTTGGTGGTCATCGGCGTGGCGCCGCTCGTGCTCTGCGTCTGGCTCGCGAAGCTCGGCGTGGAGGCGCTGGCCGACCTCGGCGACACCGCGTATTTCGGGCCCTGGCGCTTCGGGCCGGGCGTCGGCGTCGCGCTCTGCCTGCTGGCGCTGCCGGCGGCCGTGCTCGCCCTCGCCGCGCTCGACGTCCTCCACACGCTGCTCTGCACGGTCGCCCGCGCGCTGCTGCTGCCGCGCATCACGCCCAACGCGCCGGTGCGCGAGCTGCTGGCCGAGAGCCTCGGCGACCATTCGGTGGCGATCGCCTACTGGCTGCCCGATCGCGAGATGTTCGTCGACGAGGCCGGCCAGCGCGTCGAGCTGCCCGATCCGGCGTCGGGGCGGTCGTGGACGGCGGTCGAGCAGGACGGGCGGCCGGTGGCCGCGATCGTCCACGACGCGGCGCTGGAGACGACGAGCGAGCTGGTGCAGGCCGCGGCCGCGGCGGCGGGGCTGGCCATCGACAACGAGCGCCTGAAGGCCGACCTGCGCGCGCGGGTGGAGGAGCTGCGCGTGTCGCGCCTGCGGATCGTCGAGGCGACCGACGCGGCGCGGCGGCGGATCGAGCGTGACCTCCACGACGGCGCGCAGCAGCAGCTCGTGGCGCTCGCGCTGGAGCTGCGCATCCTGCGCGGCCGGGCCGGCGAGCGCACCGATCTGCTGCCGCTGGTCGACGGGCTGTCGGAGCGGCTGTCCAGCGCGCTGGCCGAGCTGCGCGAGCTGGCGCGCGGCATCCACCCGACGATCCTCAGCGACCAGGGCCTCGCGCCCGCGATCGGCGCGCTGGCGGGCCGCACGCCGGTCGCCGTCGAGGTGGTCGTCGAGGTGCCGCAGCGGCTGTCGGAGCCGGTCGAGGCCGCGGCCTACTTCGTGGTGGCCGAGGCGCTGACCAACGTGGTGAAGTACGCGCAGGCCTCGTGCGTCGACGTCGCCGTGCGCCAGGAGAACGGCGCCGTGCTGGTCGACGTGGCCGACGACGGGGTCGGCGGGGTGGACGTCGCGGCGGGCAGCGGGCTGCGCGGGCTGCAGGACCGGCTCGCCGCCGTCGACGGCGAGCTGGCGATCGACAGCCCGGTCGGCGCCGGCACCCGCCTGAGCGCCCGGATCCCGACCGAGCCGGCGGCCGAGGGCGCATGAGCCGCGCGCTCGCCCTCGTGCTCGCCGCGCTCGCGCTCGTGGCCGCCGGCTGCGGCAGCACGACCACCGTGCAGGAGCCCGCGGTGACCGTCTCCGGTGGGCCGCTCACCGGCGCCACAAGCGCCACGCCCGGGTCGCCCGCCGGGCCGTCGGCCGGTGACGGCACGCGCATCGCGGTCGTCACGCACGGCCAGGCGTCGAGCACGTTCTGGGCGGTCGTGCGCAACGGCGTCGAGGCCGCCGCGCGCCAGATGGACGTCCGGGTGACCTACCGCGCGCCCGACGTCTACAGCCTGGAGCACATGATCGCGCTCGTCGACCAGGCGATCGCCGAGAAGCCCGACGGGCTCGTCGTCTCGCTCCCCGAGGCGGGCCTGGCGCCGGCGATCCGCCGCGCGGTGCGGGCGGGCATCCCGACCGTCACCATCAACTCGGGCAGCGACATGTACAAGTCGCTCGGGGTGCTCGCGCACGTCGGCCAGCCCGAGGAGCCCTCGGGCTACAAGGCGGGGCGCCGGCTGGCCACCATGGGCGTGCGCCGCGCGCTGTGCGTGAACCTGAAGATCCGCAACGTCGGCCTCGACGCGCGCTGCCGCGGGCTGGCGCGGGCGATGCGCTCGGTCGGCGGGCAGATGCGCTCGGTCCGGATCGACGACCTCTCGCCCGACGCGCCGGGGGAGATCGCGCGGGCGGCCGACGCGACGCGGGCCGACGGCGTCCTGGCGCTGAACGCGACCGGGGGCATCGCCGCGGTCGACGGGCTGAAGGGCCGCTCGCTGCCGATCGGCTCCTTCGACCTGGGACCGCCGATCCTGCACGCCGTGCTCGAGGGGCGGCTCGCGTTCGCCGTCGACCAGCAGGCCTACCTGCAGGGCTACCTGCCGGTCGTGCTGCTCGCCCAGCGCGCGCGCTTCGGGCTGTTCCCCGCCCAGGGCGACGTGATCCCGACCGGGCCGAACTTCGTGACCAAGGGCACGGCCGCCCAGGCGCTGCGGCTGTCGGAGCGCTCGATCCGCTGAGGCGCGGCGGGGCTACTCCGCGACCGGCGTCCCGAGGCGGTCGTCACGCGCCATGACGCGCGGGCTGTCGAGGATGATGCGGCGCCGCCGCAGGCCGGCCAGCAGGCGCTCGGCGCCGTCGAACTGCACGAGCGTGACGTGCTCGTCGCGCCAGGAGACGTCCAGGCGCGTCGGGTGCAGATCCTCGATCTGGCCGTCGAACTCGATCCGCGCGCCGCCGTGGCGCGGCTCGATCTCGACCACGACGCGGCTGTCGTGGCCGACGACCAGCGGCGGGGCGCAGCCGCCGTGCGGGGCCAGCGGCGTCAGGACGTAGCTCCCGCTGCCGGGCGCGAGGATCGGCCCGCCGGCGGCCATCGTGTAGGCGCTCGACCCCTGCGGCGTGGCGATGACGATGCCGTCGCCGGCGAAGCGCGCGTACAGCTCGCCGTCGACCTCGATGCCGATGACGACCTGGCTCGCGCCCTGGCGGACGACGACGAGGTCGTTGAGCGCGACCTGCGGCTCGCCGCCGTCGGCCGCCACCGCGACGCCGGGCAGCACGCGCGGGCGCCAGTTGCCGGCCGCCACGTCGCGCAGCGCCTCGGCGACGTCGGAGGCCGGGACCGAGGTCAGCGCGCCGAGGCTCCCGCAGGCGACGCCGAGCACCGGCTTCTCGGCGGCGGCGCCCGCGTGCAGCGCGGCCAGCGTCGTCCCGTCGCCGCCCATCGCGACGATCAGGTCGCAGTCGGCCGCCTCGCCGCTCGGCGCGACGAAGCGGTCCTGGCCGTCGATCGGGACCTGCACGACCTCGGCGCCGTGGTCGGCCGCCCAGACGCGCACGTACTCCAGCGCGTTGTCGAGCGGGCGGTGCGGGTGCACCACCAGCCCGATGCGGTTCAGGCCCACGGCGTCACGCGCTCGCGCGCGAGGCGGCGGAGAGGATCTCGACCTCGCTGTCGGTCAGCGTGAGCGCGTTGACCGGGAGGAGGTCGGTCAGCTGCTCCAGCGTGCGGGCGCTGGCGATGGGGGAGACGACCGTCGGCTGCGCGGCCAGCCAGGCCAGCGCGATCGCGGCGATCGGCACGTCGTGGTGGGCGGCGACCTCGTCGAGCGCGTCGAGGACCGCGGCGCCGCCCTGGTCCAGGTAGGCGGCGGCCTGCGGGGCGCGCGGGCTGTCGACGGCGGCGCCGCCCGGGCGGTACTTGCCGGTGAGGAAGCCGCGGGCCAGGCCGTAGTACGGCACGGTGGCCAGGCCGTGCTCGGCGACGACGGGCGCCAGCGTGGACTCGTAGTCGTCGCGCTCGACCAGGTTGTACTGCGGCTGCAGCGCGACGTAGCCCGGCAGGCCCTCGCGGCGCGCGATCGCCACGGCCTCGGTCAGGCGCTCGGCGCTGTAGTTCGAGGCGCCGATGGCGCGGACCTTGCCGGCGGCGATCAGCTCGCCGAACGCGCCGAGCGTCTCCTCCAGCGGCGTGTCCGGGTCGTCCTTGTGCGCCCAGTACAGGTCGATGCGATCGGTCTGCAGGCGCCGCAGCGAGTCGTCGGCGGCCTTGAGGATGTTCGCGCGCGACAGGCCGGGCGCGGAGGGCAGCGCACCGACCTTCGTGGCGACGACCATGTCGTTGCGGCGCCCGGGGTGCGCGGCCAGCCACGTGCCGATGATCGCCTCGGACTCGCCGCCCTCGTTGCCCGGCAGCCAGGCCGAGTAGACGTCGGCGCTGTCGAGGAAGTTGCCGCCCGCGGCGACGTAGGCGTCGAGCACCGCGTGCGAGCCGGCCTCGTCGACGTTCCAGCCGAACACGTTCGTGCCGAGGCAGAGCGTGCTGACGTCCAGGTCACTGGTTCCGAGCTTGGTCATTGCCCTGACGCTACAACGGCGCCCCCGCTAGGTTGGTCCGCCGATGGCCTCACCTCTGGAGATCCTGGCCCGCGACCCGGGCTCGCTCGCGCGCGCGGGCGTTCTGCGCACCGCGCACGGCGAGGTGCGCACGCCCGCGTTCGTGCCGCTGGCGACCAAGGCCACCGTGAAGGGCCTGACGCCCGCCGAGGTCCGCGACCTCGGCTACGACATGGTCCTGGGCAACACCTATCACCTGTTCCTGGACCCCGGCCACGAGCGCATCAAGGGCTTCGGCGGGCTCCACGAGTTCATGCGCTGGGAGCACCCGATCATCACCGACTCGGGCGGCTTCCAGGTCTTCTCGATGGGCCACGGCACGGTCGCCGACGAGATCAAGGGCCGCGCGTCGCACGGCGGCGAGCGCCACGGCAAGACGCTCGGCATCACCGAGGACGGCGTGCGCTTCCGCAGCCACATCGACGGCTCCGACAAGTTCCTCGCGCCCGAGACCTCGATGGAGATCCAGGCCGCGCTCGGCTCCGACATCGCGCTGGTCTTCGACGAGTGCACGCCGTTCAACGTCAGCAAGGACTACACCGCGCGCTCGACCGA
>DASYBY010000323.1:0-2239 GCA_036500525.1 Baekduia sp.
GCGGTGACCATCGGCGCCAGCCTGTTCCTCATCGCCGTCGGCGCGATCCTGAAGTTCGCCGTCACCGCGACGGTCGCCGGCGTCGACATCCAGACCGTCGGCGTGATCCTCATGATCGTCGGCGTCATCGGGCTGGCGCTCGGGCTCTTCGCGATGGCCACCGCGCGCGGGCGCTCGGCCCCACCGCCGCCACCGTCGTACTGACGCGCGCGGGCTGCGTCGACCTCCGCCGGTCCGTTCCTCAGCCGGATCGGCGGAGGTGGGCGCAGCGCGCCGCCCGCGTCAGACCCACTCCGCCCGGCGCAGCAGCACCCACAGCGCGACCGACACCGCCGGCATCACCGCAAGGCACACGCCGAAGGCGCCGGAGTCGCGCAGCCCGGGGATGTCGCTGAAGTTCATGCCGAACACGCCCGCGATGAGCGTCGGCACGGCGATCACCGCGCCCCAGCCGGCGATCTTGCGGACCGACTCGTTCTGGCGGTGGGTCATGAGCGCGAGGTTGGCCTCCAACACGCCGGTCAGCCGGTCGCGCAGGCCGAGGATGTCCTCGTGCAGCGTCTTGGCCTCGTCGGAGACCTCGCGCAGGTAGGGGCGCATCGGGCCGAGGCGCTCGTAGGCGCCGTGCTGGATCGCGTCGAGCGGGGCGAGCATCGGATGGACCGCGCGGTAGAGCTGACCGGTCTGGAAGCGCAGCGCGAAGATCCGCCGCGTGTGGTCGGCGACGGCGTCGGAGAAGATGAGCGACTCGAGCTCGACCAGGTCCTCGTCCAGCGCGTCGACCACCGGGCGGATGTCGCTGACGACCTTCGCCACGATCGCCCACAGCACCGCGCTGACGCCGTGGCTCAGCAGGTCGGGGCGCGCCTGCAGGTTGGCGCGCGCCGCGGCGACCTACACGCGGGCGCTCACCGGGTGGCGGCGAGCAGCTCCTGCAGGTCCGCGACGACGGTGTCGGCCCCGCTGCGGCGCAGCTGCTCGGCCGAGGCGCCGTCGCGGGCGACGGCGATCGTGAACCCGATGCCCGCGTCGCGCGCCGCGCCGATCCCCGCGGGGACCGCGTCGATCACGACCGTGCGCGCCGGCTCGACCTCGACCGGCTCGAGCGCCCGCGTGTAGGTCGCCGCGGCGCGCGCGCCCGAGAGCACGACGTCGAAGCGATCGCCGATCCCCGCCAGGTTGGCCGCGGCCTCGGCCCGCTCGCCCGAGGAGATCAGCACCGTGCGCTTGCCCTCGGCGCGCAGCGCGTCGATCCACGCGACCGAGCCGGGCAGCGCGCGGATGTCGCCGTAGCCGAGGTCGCTGGCGACGGTCTCCAGCCAGAAGACGGCGGCGTCGAACGCGCTGTGGTCGATCCGCGTGCGCAGGGCATCGAGGACCGTGGGGACCGGGCGCGGCCGGGAGGTGTCGAAGGACGGGGTCACTGGGTGAGGAGGTAGATGCCGTAGGCGGCGATGGCGAACAGGGCGACGATGCAGGCGATCGTGACGACGCCGTAGGCGCCGACCGCCGACGCGCCGCCGGACTGGGACTTGCCGTCCTGGGCCTTCAGCGAGCTGACGACGCCGAGGCCGGCGAGCGCCAGGACGAGGAGGCCCGCGATCGCCGAGACGTAGCCGGCCTTGCCGAGGGCGCTCCAGTCGACGTCGATCGACGCGCTGAGCAGGTGGAGGGTCATGCCGCCACCACCGCGGCCGCCGGGGCGGTGCCGAACGCCGGGTGCTCGGAGACCGTCTGCTCCGGCTCGACGTTGTGCGTCTTGTTGGCGCGCCAGAGCTGGAAGGCGCCGCCGACCATGAGGACGCCGACGACGACCGCGCCGAACGCCCCGCCGCCGAGGAGCTTGATGATGGCGTAGGCGACCGCCGAGGTCGCCGCCGCGGCCGGGAGCGTGAGGAACCAGCCGGCGACGATCCGCCCCGCGACGCCCCAGTTGACCGCCGCGCCCGGGCGCCCGACGCCGGCGCCGGTGATGGCGCCGGAGACGACCTGCGTGGTCGACAGCGGGTAGCCGGCGTGCGACGAGGCAAGGATGACGGTGGCCGCCACCGCCTCGGAGCCGAAGCCCTGGGGCGGGCGGACCTCCACGACCTTGGTTCCCAGCGTCTTCATGATCCGCCAGCCTCCGGTGTAGGTGCCCAGGGCGATCGCCAGGGCGCAGGAGACGACGACCCAGGTCGGGACGTCGAAGTCGGCGCCGCCCTTGATCGAGCCGTTGGCGATCAGGGCCAGGGAGATC
>DASYBY010000324.1:0-9571 GCA_036500525.1 Baekduia sp.
GCCTCGCTGACGCCCGACGCGTCGCCGGTCACCACGCTCGCGCTCGGCAGCGTGCTGTCGGGCGGCGGCTCGGTCCCGACGCCGAACACGCCGACGGCCTGGGCCGACATGGTGGACAACTTCCAGCGCGCCGCCCTGGCGACGCCGCTGCACATCCCCATGATCTACGGCGTCGACTCCGTCCACGGCCACGGCAACCTCTACGGCGCGACCGTCTTCCCGCACAACATCGGCCTCGGCGCGACGCGCGACCCCGGCCTGGTGCGCGACGTCGAGCACGTCACCGCCGACGAGACCCGCGCCAGCGGCCCGCAGTGGGCGTTCGCCCCCTGCATCTGCTCGGCGCGCGACGACCGCTGGGGCCGCACGTACGAGAGCTTCGGCGAGACCTCCGACCTCGTCATCTCCATGGAGACGGCGATCGACGGGTTCCAGGGACCGCCCGGCCACCTCGGCGATCACGACCGCGTCCTCGCCACGGCCAAGCACTTCGCCGGCGACGGCGACACGCAGTACGGCACCGGCAGCGGTGACTACCCCATCGACCAGGGCATCGCGGTGACCAACCGCCAGGACTTCTGGAACACGTCGCTGCGCCAGTACGTCCCGGCCGTGCAGGACCACCACGTCGGCAGCGTCATGCCGTCCTACTCCAGCGTCGACTGGACCGAGGACGGCGTCGGCAACCCCACCAACATGCACGCCAACGGGGAGCTGATCACCGGCGCGCTGAAGCACGGGATGGGCTTCGACGGCTTCGTCATCAGCGACTACAACGGCATCGACCACATCCCGGGCGACTTCCCGACGCAGGTGCGCACCGCGGTCAACGCCGGCATCGACATGTTCATGCAGCCGTCGAACTTCGCCGACTTCATCTCCACGCTGGTCGGCGAGGTCAACGCCGACCGCGTGCCGATGAGCCGCATCGACGACGCGGTCAGCCGCATCCTCACCGCGAAGTTCGAACTCGGCCTGTTCGAGCACCCGTTCACCGATCGCACCGACCTCGGCCAGATCGGCTCGCCGCAGCATCGCGCCGTGGCGCGCCGCGCGGTCGCCGAGTCGCAGGTGCTGCTCAAGAACGATCACCGGACGCTGCCGCTGCGCGGCCACGACGACGTCTACGTCGCCGGCAGCAACGCCGACAACATCGGCAACCAGGCCGGCGGCTGGACGCTGACCTGGCAGGGCGGATCGACCACGAAGATCCCGGGCACGACGATCCTCGGCGGCATCCAGGACGCCGACCGCCACGGCACGGTGACCTACAGCGCCGACGCGTCGACGCCGGTCCCGCCCGGTGACGACGGCGTGGTCGTCGTGGGCGAGACGCCGTACGCCGAGGGCTTCGGCGACGTCGACGGCCCGCAGTACTCGGGCGATCCGGGCGACAACGGCCAGCCGCGCCCCGTCAAGGACATGCAGTTGTCGGCCGACGACACGGCCGCGGTCGACAAGGTCTGCGCGGCGGCGGCGACCTGCACGGTCATCGTCGTCTCGGGCCGGCCGCTGATCATCGACCCGGCGCAGCTCGGCGAGATCGACGCGCTGGTCGCCGCGTGGCTGCCGGGCAGCGAGGGCGAGGGCGTGTCCGACACGCTCTTCGGCGCCCAGCCCTACACGGGCAAGCTGCCGGTGACCTGGCCCAAGACGCTCGACCAGGAGCCGATCAACGTCGGCGACGCCGACTACGACCCGCTCTACCCGTTCGGCTACGGCCTGCGGACGCGGTAGCGACCAGCGACCAGCGACCAGCGACCGCGCAAGAGGGCGGCCGAGGCCGGGGCACGACCACCACGTACGTGCCCCGGCCGGCGCCCTCGCGCCGCCGCCTACACCATCTCGGAGTAGGCGGCCTCGGAGGAGGGAAGGGCTTCGTCGTCTGACTCGCCCGGCGCCGCATGCGCCATGGCGGGAGCGGGCGGCGCCTGCAGCACCGTGACGGCGACGATCAGCGCGGCGGCGATGAAGCCCACGCCGATCAGGAACGCGAGGTGGTAGCCGCCGACCAGCGCGGACGCCAGCGAGTGGCCTTGCTCGGTGAGGTGCTCGGTGCGCGTCGTCGAGAGCGTCGCGAGGACCGCGAGGCCCACCGCGCCGCCGACCTGCGCCGACGTGTTGACCAGGCCGGAGGCCAGGCCCGCGTCGGCCGGCGTCGCGCCCGACATCGCCAGGTTCATCAGCGCGGGGAACGCGAGGCCGGCGCCGATGCCGAGCAGGATCATCACGGGCAGGACGTCGACGAAGTACTCGCCGTCGACCGGCGCGCGGGCGAACCACAGCAGCGCGAGCAGGAACAGCCCGAGGCCCGGCAGCAGCACGCCGCGCGCGCCGAAGCGCGTGATGAGCTGTGCGGAGTACCGGACCGACAGGCCGCCCATGAGGATCGTCGTCGGCAGGAACGCGAGGCCGGTCTGCAGCGCGTCGTAGTGCAGGATCCGCTGGAAGTACAGCGCGCCCATGAAGAACATGCCGAACATGCCGACCACGGCCAGGCCCTGGACCAGGTTGGCGCCCGAGACGTTGCGCGAGCGGAAGATCCGCAGCGGCATCAGCGGGTTGGCCGCCGTGGACTCGCGCACCAGGAACGCGACGAGCAGCGCGATGGCGCCGGCGCCGAGCAGCAGCGTCTGCGACGCGCCCCAGCCGTCCTCGGCCGCCGGCTTGACGATCGTGTAGACGAACAACATGACCGACGCCGTGATCAGGACCGCGCCCGGGACGTCGGCGCCGCTGCCGAAGCCGAGGCCCTTGTCCTTGGCCAGCAGGCGCCACGCCGACACGCCGGTCGCCACGCCGATCGGGATGTTGATGAAGAAGATCCAGTGCCAGCTGATCGCCTGGGTGACGACGCCGCCGACCAGCAGGCCCACGGCCCCGCCGCAGGACGCGACGAACGCGTAGACGCCGATCGCCTTGGCCTGCTCGCGCGGCTCGGGGAACATCGTCACGATCATCCCCAGCGCGACGGCCGAGGTCAGCGCGCCGCCGATGCCCTGCACGAACCGCGCGGCGACGAGCATCTCCTGGCTCTGGGCCAGGCCGCAGACCAGGGAGGCGGCGGTGAAGACGGTCAGCCCGACGAGGAACACGCTGCGGCGACCGACGAGGTCACCGAGCCGGCCGGCCAGCATCAGCAGGCCGCCGAAGGCGATCAAGTAGGCGTTGACGACCCATGCGAGGCTGGACTGCGAGAAGTCGAGGTCGTTCTGGATCGCCGGCAGCGCGACGTTCACGACGGTCGCGTCGAGGACGATCATCAGCACGCCGACGCACAGGACGTAGAGCGCGACCCAGCGCGTGCGGTCGGCGTGCTGCTCGGGCGTTCGATGGGTGGTGGCGGTGTCGGTCACGGCGTGGTGATCCTCTGCGTCGGAGCGGGGAAGGGGGTCAGGTGCTGAGACGAGGCGGCCCGCCGGAAGTCATCGGTGCGCGTCGAGATGGACGGCGAGGCGGACGGTTGCGCGTTCCTGGGCAGCGTATGCGGCGCGCAGGTCGGCTTCCACCTCCGGCGCCTCAGCGTCGGCCGGCGGTGGGTGGGCCGCCAGCAGCGTACGGATCTCGCCGGCCAGCGGCGCTCCGCCGATCGCCTCGGCGAGGTCCTGGAGCGCGACGGCCCGCACGCGCGCGCCGTCGGTGAACGCGGCGAGCACGGTGCCGGGCGAGAGCGGCGCGCGGCCGAAGACCCGGCCGTGCAGGACGGCCGGGTTGGCCTCGTGGCCGCGCGCCTGGTCGGCGGCCAGCTCGTCGGCGAGGCCGGCGGTGGCCGCGAGGTGCTCGATCGCCTGGGTGATGCCGGTGGCGTCGACGGGCAGCGAGGCGCGCAGCGCGGGGGAGACGTGCTCCAGCAGCGACCGGTGCTCGGCGTGCGCGCCCGCGAGGATCGCCTCGATCTCCTGACGGTGGCTGGGCTCCATGGGTCCCACGGTAGGACCCGCTCACCTCACCAGGCGAGCACCCCGTGGCGGTCGGTGAACGTGCCGGTCGGGCCCGACGCGTCGATCTGCGCCATGGCGACGATCGCCTCGACGCCCTCGGCCACCGTCTGCGGGCCGCTGTGGCCGTTGAGGTCGGTCGCGGTGTGGCCCGGGTCGACGACGTTGACGCGCATCTCCGGCAGCGCCTTGGCGTACTGCGTGGTGATCATGTTCAGCGCGGCCTTCGACGAGGGGTAGCCGAGCGCGACGATCGAGGACTCGGTGCGCTCGGGATCGGAGGTGACGGCCAGCGACCCCAGGCCGCTGGAGACGTTGACGATGACGGGGTTGTCCGAGCGCGCCAGGAGCGGCACGAACGCGCGGGTGACGCGGACGGCGCCGAGCACGTTGGTGTCGTAGACCTCGGCAAGCTCGGCGGCGCTCGTCTCCAGGACGGGCGTCCGCGGGCCGATGATGCCCGCGTTGTTGATGAGGACGTCGAGGCCGCCCTCGGCCTCCACGTGCGCGGCGGCGGCGGCGACGCCGGCGTCGTCGGTGACGTCGAGGACGACGAAGCGCGCGCCGAGCTCGTCGGCCGCGGCGCGTCCGCGGCGTTCGTCGCGGGCGGCGACCCAGACGTCGTGGCCGGTGGCGATGAGCGTCCGGGCGGCCTCGTGGCCGAGGCCCTTGTTGGCGCCGGTGATGAGGATCGTGGTCATGTCCGACACCCTGCGCCCTGGCCGCCCCGTTGTGAAGAGGACCCCGCTGCCGGGGACTGACAGGGCGACCCTGGCGCTCCGCGGGTGCGCCACACTTCGGGGATGGACTCCGCCGAGCTCGCCGCCTGCCTGCGCTCGTGGCGCGACCGCCTCGCGCCGGCCGACGCCGGCCTGCCCGCCGGCGGTGCGCGGCGCGCGCCCGGGCTGCGGCGCGAGGAGGTCGCGCAGCTCGCCGGGTTGTCGGTGGACTACCTGTCGCGGCTGGAGCAGGGCCGGGCGTCCAACCCGTCGCCGTCGGTCCTCGCGCCGCTCGCCCGAGCGCTGCGCCTGACCGACGACGAGCGCGCCCACCTCTACCGCGCCGCCGGCCAGGCGCCGCCCAGCGCCGGCACGATCGGCCGCCACCTGACGCCGAGCGTCCAGCGGATCCTCGACCGGCTGGCCGACGTGCCGGTGACGGTGCTCGACGCGTCGTGGACGACGATCGCCCGCAACCCGCTCGGCGACGCGCTGCTCGGGGATCAGACCGGTGCGAGCGCGCGCGAGCGCAACCTCGCGTGGCGCCACTTCACCGGCGGGGCGGGGCGCGTCCAGCACAGCGACGAGGACAAGCTGCGCATGGGGACCGAGATCGTCGCCGACCTGCACGACGCCGCCGGCCGCTACCCGGCCGACGAGCAGCTGCACGCGCTGATCGCCGACCTGCGCGCCGCGAGCCCGCGCTTCGCCGAGCTGTGGGAGCAGCGGCCGGTGGCGGCGCGCGTGGCGAGCCGCAAGACGGTCGTGCATCCCGAGGTCGGGCCGATGACGCTGGACTGCGACGTGCTGCTGGTGCGCAACAGCGACCTGCGCGTGGTCGTCTACACGGCGGTGCCGGGATCGCCCGACGCGGGCAAGCTGGCGCTGCTGGGCGCCGTCGGCCTGCAGTCGTTCTCGGCGTAGCGGGCGGGCGCGCGGCTCGCCGAGGCCTACTTGCCGCTGGTGCGCGGCGCGGCGGAGCGCGCGTGGCCCGCCGACGCGCGGCCGGCGACACCGGAGGCGCGGGGACCGCTGCCGCCCATGGGGGGCGTGCGGCGGATGAGCGCGCGCAGGGCGGCGTCGTCGCTGCCCTCGGCGGTGCGCTCGGTGAGCGTGCGCGGGTGGACGGTGCGCAGCACCGCTCCGCGCTCGCGGTCGGGCACGGCGACGATGACCTTGGAGTTGCTCGGCACGTGGAAGACGATGCCGTCGCGCGACGACCGGGCTCCGGCGACGGTCACGAGTTCGCCTTCGAGGTGGGACGTCATGCCAGGAGGGTACTGCGGATCACGCGGCGGCCGGCTTGTTGCGGCGAACGGCGAAGATCGGCGAGCCGCACTCCGGGCAGTAGCCCTCCCAGCCCGGCTTGCCGTTGGGCAGCGTGATCTCGCGGGCCTCGGCGATCGCGACCTTCTGGCCGCAGACGCACCAGCCCTGGGCGGCGGGGGTCGGCGCGGCGGCGTCGGAATCGGTCATCACGATCCAGCATGGCGGAAACCCGACGCATCTCGCCCTCTCGCATGCGCCACCATGCGCCGATGCCCGGCCGGGTCCTCATCGTGGACGACCACGCTCGCTTCCGCGCCATCGCCCGCCGGGCGCTGGAGTGCGACGGGTGGACGGTCGTCGGCGAGGCCGTCGACGGGCGCAGCGGGCTGGCCGAGGCGCAGCGCACCGAGCCCGACCTCGTGCTGCTCGACGTCGGCCTGCCCGACGTCAGCGGGCTGGCGGTCTCGCGGGAGCTGGCGCAGCGCGCGCCGCACATCGCGGTGGTGCTGGTGAGCACGCACGACGCCGAGGACTACGCCGACCTCGGCGCGGCCAACGGCGCCTGCGGCTTCCTCGCGAAGGCCGATCTCTCCGGCCTCGCGCTCGACGCGCTGCTCGGCCGGTAGCTTCCCCGTCTCCGCCATGTCCGTTCGAGAACATCATCAAGAACCCGCGCCCGCCGGCGCGGCCGCCGCCGAGGAGGCCTACGCGCCGCTGCTCCGCGCGCTGGCCGAGCGGTTGGAGGCGCGCCTGGTCGCCGCCTGGGAGGCCGATCCCGGCGCGGGCGACACGCTGGTCTGCGTCGCCTGCTGGCACGCGCCCGGCGCGGAGCTGCGCGCGCTCGCGGGCGTGACGCGGACCACCGTGCTGCGCGCGGGCGAGGCGCTGCCGGGGCAGGTCTTCGCCTCCGGGCAGGCCGCGTGGCCGGCCGAGGCGGCGGGCGACGACCGTGCCCAGCGCAGCGCGGCCGCCGCCGCGGGCCTGCACGGCGCGGCGGCCCTGCCGGTGACCAGCGAGCGCGGCACCGTCGGCGTCGTCGAGCTGCTGGCCGAGCGCCCGTTCGCCGAGCCCGCCGCCGCGATCGACCTCCTCGGGCTCGCGCTCGGCCAGCTGGTCGAGCGCCGCCGCGCCGAGCGGGCCGGCCACGCCGCGCTCCAGCGCCACCGCGCGACGCTGCACGCCGCGCTGGACTCGGTCGTGACGATGGACCACGAGGGGCGCGTCGTGGAGCTCAACCCGGCGGCCGAGCGCACGTTCGGCCACGCCTCGGCCGACGTCGTGGGCCGCGACATGGCCGACCTGATCGTCCCGCCGGAGCTGCGCGAACCGCACCGCGAGGGCCTGCGCCGCTACCTCGCCGACGGCGCCTCGCAGCTCTTGGACCGCCGCATCGCCACCGAGGCCCTGCGCGCCGACGGCTCGCGCTTCCCGGTCGAGCTGACGATCACCCGGATCGCGCTCCCCGGTCCCGCGCTCTTCACCGGGCACCTCCGCGACGTCTCGGACCGCATGCGCGCGACGGCCGAGCTGCGCGCCTCGCGCGCCCGCATCGTCGAGGGCGCCGACGAGGCCCGCCGCCGCATCGAGCGCGACCTCCACGACGGCGCCCAGCAGCAGCTCGTCAGCCTCGCGCTCGACCTGCGCCTGGCGCTGCGGCGCCTGGACGCGGGCGACGCCGCCGCGGCGCGCGAGCTGATCGTCGAGGCCGACGGCGCGCTGACCACCGCGCTCGCCGAGCTGCGCGAGCTGGCCCGCGGCATCCATCCGGCGGTGCTGACCGAGGGCGGCCTGCGCCCGGCGCTGCGCGGCCTGGTCGGGCGCAGCCCGGTGCCCGCGACCGTCGTGGCCGTGCCCGAGCGGCGACTGCCGGCGTCGATCGAGGCCGCCGTCTACTTCTTCGTCGCCGAGGGCCTGACCAACGCCGCGCGGCACGCCGGCGACGTGCAGATCCAGGTCGAGGTCATCGACGCCGACGCGCTGGGCCGGCTCGTCGTCGAGGTCCGCGACGACGGCGACGGCGGCGCCGATCCCGCCGGCGGCGGGCTGCGCGGCCTCATCGACCGGCTCGCCGTCATCGGCGGCACGCTCACCGTCATCAGCCCGCCCGGTGGCGGGACCACCTTGCGAGGGGAGATCCCGTGCGGGTCGTGATCGCCGACGACTCGGTGCTGCTGCGCGAGGGCGCGGTGCGCATCCTGCAGGAGGCCGGCATCGAGGTCGTCGGCCAGGCCGGGGACGGGGAGGACCTGCTGCGCAAGGTGCGCGCCCACCGTCCCGACGTGGCGATCATCGACATCCGGATGCCGCCCGACCACCTCGACGAGGGCCTGCGCGCCGCCGAGACGCTGCGCGGCGAGCTGCCCGACGTCGGCGTGCTCGTGTTGTCGCAGTACGTCGAGGAGTCCTACATCGAGCGCCTGCTGGCCGCGGGCACCGAGGGTGTCGGCTACCTGCTCAAGGACCGCGTCTCCGACATCGACCGCTTCGTCGACGGCGTGCGCCGCATCGCCGAGGGCGGCTCGGTGCTCGACCCCGAGGTCGTCTCGCAGATGCTCGGGCGCCGCCGCGTGCGCGGGCCGCTCGACACGCTGACGCCGCGCGAGCGCCAGGTGCTCGCGCTGATGGCCGAGGGCCAGACCAACCGCGCGATCGCCGCCGAGATGGAGGTCACCGAGCGGGCCGTCGAGCGCCACGTCACGGCGATCTTCGAGAAGCTCGACCTGTCGGCGGCCGACGGCGGCCATCGCCGCGTGCTCGCGGTCCTGGCCTACCTGCGCGACGGCACCTAGCCGCTAGGCCGCGGCGACGGCGACCCGGCGGCGCATCCGCCACACGACCGCGCCGAGCCACACGATCAGCGCGGCGACCGCGAAGCCCCGGACGCTCGAGGCCGCGCTGTCGCCGCCGGTCAGGCTCCCGCCGATGCCCGAGCCGACCGCGCTGCCGACCAGGAACGACGACGTCAGCCAGGCGAACGTCTCGGTGATCGTCCCCGGCAGCGCGCGGGCGCCGGTCAGGACGAAGATGCACGCCAGCGTCGGGGCCAGCAGCGCGCCCGAGATCGCCAGCGCGGCGGCCATCGAGCCGGTCGACCGGGCCAGCAGCGCCGGGATGAAGGCCAGGCCGAAGATCACCAGCAGGCGCGTGAGGCGGTCCTCGGGCCGCCCGCGCCAGCGCCACGCCGCGGCGCTCAGCCCGCCGATCAGCGCGCCGACCGCCCACGCGGCCAGCAGCCACCCGGCCAGGTCCCGGTCGCCCAGCGTGTGCTCGGCGAAGGCGGTCGTCGTGACGTTGACCACGCCGGTGGCCGCGCCCGCGAGCACGCCGAGGACGAGCAGCACGCCGACCTCCGGCGCGCGGACCGCCGCCGTCCAGCTCACGGCGTCGTGCTGCGCGGGCCGCCACCCGCGGGCCGGCGGTGCGAGCGCGAAGGCCAGCGCGCCGAGCAGTCCGATCGCCGACGCGAGGTGCAGCGCGCCCTCCGGGCTCCACACCGACACCGACACGGCGACCAGCAGCGGCCCGGCGACGAAGATCATCTCCTGCGCGCCCGCGTCGAGCTCGTAGGCGGCGGCCAGCGCGTGCTCGTCGTCGCCGGCGAGGTCGGGCCAGAGCGCGCGCAGCGCCGGCTCCAGCGGCGGGGTC
>DASYBY010000325.1:0-6547 GCA_036500525.1 Baekduia sp.
CGCGTTATCCACCCCTTCACGGGACGCCGCCGCCCGCCCCGTACGGTGACCGCCATGCGCTTCGACGTGTTGGGGTTCGCCGGCGCGGCGCCGCTACAGGGTGCCTGCTCGTCCTACGTGGTGTCGAGCAAGGACACCACCTTGCTCCTGGACTGCGGGCCCGGCACGCTGGAGCGGCTGTGGCAGCGCGAGTTGTTGGGGCGGATCGACGCGATCGTCCTGTCGCACATGCACGCCGACCATGTGCTGGATCTCGTTCCGTTCTCCGGCGAGGTCGTGCGGCGCGAGCTCGACGGCCGGCGCATCCCGCTCCACGTGCCCGCCGCCAACGGGCGCGACGTGCTCCGTCGGCTCGACGCGGCGTTCGCCGGCGAGAGCCGCGAGCAGACCCGCTTCGCCGCCGCCTTCGCGGTGTCGTCCTACGACCCGGCCGACCGCCTGCGCGTCGGCGACCTGCGCGTGACCTTCGCTCCCGCCGACCATGGCGCGCCGTGCTGCGCGATCCGCGTGGCCAACGGCGAGCGGTCGCTCGTCTACGGCGCCGACGGCGGTCCCTCGGACGTCGTCGCCGAGCTGGCCGCCGGCACCGACCTGCTCGTCCTCGAGGCGACTTTCGCCGACGACGTCGCCGCCGCCGCCGCACACGGCCACATGACCGCCGGGCAGGCCGGCGAGGTCGCCGCGGCGGCCAAGGCCAAGCGGTTGCTGCTCACGCACCTGCTCGCCCGCACCGACGGCGCCGAGCTGGCCCAGCACGCCGGCGGCGCCTTCGACGGGCCGATCGACCTGGCCCACGAGGGCTGGACCACGGAGCTGTGAGCTAGGCGACCGCCGCGGGCTCCGGCGCCGGCTCCGGCAGCAGCGGCGCCGGGCGGCCGAACAGCCAGCCCTGGGCCAGCTCGCAGCCCGCGTCGCGCAGGAAGTGCTCCTGGCCGACGTCCTCGACGCCCTCGGCCACCATCGTCAGCCCGAGCGCGTGGCCGAGCTGGATGATCGAGCGCACGAGCGCGGCGTCGCGCGGCTCCTCGCCGATCCCGGCGACGAACGAGCGGTCGATCTTCACGGAGTCGACGTCGAGCCGCCGCAGGTAGTCCAGCGACGAGTAGCCGGTCCCGAAGTCGTCGACCGACAGCGCGACCCCGAGGGCGCGCAGATCGGCCAGGGCCTCCCCCACCTCGCCGTCGTCGGCGAAGACCGACTCGGTCAGCTCGGCCACGAGGCGGCCGGCCGGCACGCCCGTGGCGGCCAGCGTGTCGCGGACCGACGCGACGAAGCCCGGGTCGCGCAGCTGCACCGCGGAGATGTTGACCCCGACGCGCACGCCGGGCGTGATGCGGTCCAGCGCCGCGAGGTCGCGGCAGGCGCGATCGACGACCCAGGCGCCGATCGACACGATCAGCCCGCTCTCCTCGGCGACGGGGATGAAGCGCGCCGGCGCGATCGACCCGTGGATCGGATGGTTCCAGCGCAGCAGCGCCTCGACGCCGAAGACCGCGCGGTCCTCCAGGCGCACGACGGGTTGATAATGCACTTCCAGCTCGCCGCGCTCCAGCGCGTGGCGCAGCCCCTCGCGCAGGTCGAGCCGCTCGCGCGCGGCGTTGAGCATCTCGGGGCGGAAGACGACGAGGTCGTCGCCGCCCAGGCCCTTGGCGGCGTACATCGCGATGTCGGCGTTGCGGACGACGTCCAGCGGCGAGAGCCCCGGCCGCGCGCGGGCCACGCCGATGCTCGCCTCGATGTGCAGCGAGCGGCCCTCCAGGACCACGGGCTCCGAGAGCGCCTCGCGCAGCCGGTCGGCCACGTCGGCCGCCGCGGCGTCGGCGTCCTCGGCCTCCAGCAGCACGGCGAACTCGTCGCCGCCGAGCCGCGCCGCCGTGTCGACGCCGCGCACGATCGCCGCGAAGCGCCGCGCGCACTCGACCAGCAGCGCGTCGCCGGCCGCATGGCCGAGGCTGTCGTTGACCGCCTTGAAGTCGTCGAGGTCGACGAGCACGACGGCGACCTGCGTCTCGCCGCGGTGCGTGCGGCGCAGCGCCTGCGTGAGGCGGTCGTCGAACAGCGCGCGGTTGGGCAGCCCGGTGAGCGCGTCGTGGAAGGCCTGGTGGCGCAGCTCGTCCTCGACGACGCGCCGCTCGGTGACGTCGCGCAGCGTGAGCACGAGCCCGCCGACCGTCGGCGTGTCGAGCAGGTTGTTGCCGATCGCCTCCAGGTGGACCAGCCCGCCGTCGGCGTGGCGGACGGCGATCTCGAAGGCCGGGCGCGGGCCGGCGTCCTGCCGGAGCCGCTGCAGCGCGGCGCGCGTCCGGGCGCGGTCGTCCTCCTCCAGCAGCTCGTCGACGGCGCGCCCGCGCAGCGCGGCCGGGTCCCAGCCGAGCGTCCGGCGGACCGCGGCCTCGGTGACGTCGGTGACGCGGCAGTCGGCGTCGAGCACCAGCAGGATCTCCGAGGACTGCTCGACCAGCGCCCGGAAGCGCTCCTCGGTGCGGCGGCGGACGCGGACCGCGACGATGACCAGCAACCCCAACATCCCGGCCGCGATGCCGATCGCCGCCAGCGAGCCGCGCAGCAGGCGCGTGTTGGCCGACGAGGCCTGGGCGCTGGCGTGGTGCTCGGCCGTGTCCAGCGCGGCGGCGAGCAGATCGCTGGAGCCCAGCAGCGTCGTCGTCAGGTCCTGGCGCGCCTTGGCGGTGCGGCCGGTCTTGCCGAGGTCGGCCATCTCGGCGCGGACGCCGCGCAGCAGCTCGTCGATCAGCCGGACGGTGCGCTCGCCCTCGGCCTTGCCGCCGGGCGGGTCGGGCAGCGCCTGCGCCTCGCGGCGGATGCGGGCGTCGAGCGTCTTGGCCTCCGAGGAGATCGTGAAGTCCGAGGCGCCCTCGGCCAGGCCGTGCCACCCGACGGACTGCACGCTGACGAGATCGGCCCGCAGGCGCTGGACGGCTGAGCGCTCGTCGACGCGGCGGTGCGCCTCGCGGCTGAGGCCCAGGATGGTCAACACCGAGGCGCTGACGACGACGGCCGTGGCCGCTACGCAGATGACGCGGAGGAGCGCAGGCGCGAGCGCGCGCCGCCCTGGACCGGGTGAAGGCACACCCACGGTGCTCGGCACACAGCGGCGGTGCTCGCAGGTCCGTTCACGGGCTGGTAACAGGTGTCAAAGGCCACCGGCCGCCGCGCTCGCAGGAGCGCGACGGCCGGTGGGTGCTGCGACTGCCTGGCGGCGTGCTAGCCGAGGCGGATGGTGCTGTTCTTGGCGCTGACGGCGCCGGCCTGCGTGATGGTGACGCGCAGGGTGTACTTGCCCTTCTTGATGGCCTTGCTCGTGTGCAGCTTGGCCGAGATCTTGGCCGCGCCGCTGATCTTGGCGGCGGTGGTCGCGATGACCTTGCCGCCCTTGGCGACGATGCGGAACCGCAGCGCCGTGGCCTTGGTCAGCTTCGCGCCCTTGGCCTTGCAGGACACCGTGACCGTCTTACCCTTGCCCTTGGTCGTGCAGGTCAGGGAGAGCTTGACGGCCTTGGGGGCCAGCGGGTTGGTGGACGTCGCGACGACCGGCGCGGTGGCTGGGGCGTCCGTCGCGGGAGCGGTGACGGCCGGAGCCGGCGTGTCGCCCTGCGTGGTGGTGTCGGTGCCCGACGTGTCCTGCGTCGCGTCGTCGGACGTCTGGTCACCGGCGTCGGGCTTGCCGCCCGTGTAGGTGGCCTGCTCGCCGTCCGGGTTCACCGTGAGGCCCTTGGGCGCCTTCTTGATGACCTGACCGGTGGTCGGGTCGAGGAAGACCTTCGGAGCCGGCTTGCCGGTGAAGTCGAACATGTTGCCCAGCGTGCCGGCCTTGGCGTCCATGGACTGATCGCCCATGCGGCCGAGCTGCCAGTTGTCCTCGATGAACTTCAGGATCGAGGTCTGGTCGGTGATCGAGTGATCGACGTAGTTCTGCTTGGCGAACGGCGAGATGACCAGCAGGGGCTGGCGCGGGCCGTAGCCGCAGCGGTCGATGTACGTGCTCGGGTCCTTGACGTTGCCGCAGTGGCCGGCGCCGTTGAGGGCGTCGTCCGCGGCCGCCGACGGGTTCATGATCGGCGACATCTGGTGGTCGTACCAGCCGTCGGAGTCGTCGTAGGCGACGACGATCGCGGTGCTCGCCCAGTCGGGGGACTGCTCGACGGAGTCGACGACACGGGCGATCCAGCGCTGCTCGTCCAGCGGATCCGAGTTGCCCGGGTGGGCGTCCTCGAACTGCGAGGCCTTCAGGAACGACACCTGCGGCAGGTTGTTGTTGTCCAGCGCCGCGTCGAAGTCGGTCAGGTCGTACTCGTGGTTGGCCTGATCGGTGGTGCCGATCGCGTCGACCGAGCTCGGCGGCAGGTGGTGCGGGTTGGCCGTCGAGGAGTAGTAGGCGAACGGGTTGTGGTGCGGCGAGTAGTCGTTGCTCGACCCACCGGCCACGTTGTTGTGCTTGGCACCGCAGACGGCCTTGCCGCCGACGGTGGCCGTCGGGCGGAAGCCACCCTGGAACCAGCCCCACGTGACGTGGGCCTCGTTCATCGCGTCGCCGACGTTGCCGCCGACCTTGGCCGCGGTGTTGCGCGGGTTCATGACGGCGGTGCCGTTGGCGCAGTCGTCGTTGACGGCGGTGGACGGATCAGGATCGCCGTTGATGGTGCCGTTGGCGATGCCGCTGCCGGTGGCCGGCGTGACGCCGTGCGTGTTGCCGCTGATCAGGTTGATCGCGCCGACCGTCGACGGACCGAACTGCGTGCTGTACGAGTTGTCGCTCATCGAGAAGTTCTGAGCGAGGTTCCAGAGACCGGTGACCGTGTTGCCGTCGTAGTAGTCCATGACGACGCTGCGGTCGGCCGTGACGCCGTCGGCCTGCTTGCAGCCCGCGCCGGTGCCCGCGGTGTTCTCGGGGAACTTGTCCATGAGTCCGCCATCGAACGCGGCCTGCTCGGAGCCGTAGCCGTGGCTCTGCGAGCAGGTCACGGCCCGCGAGCGGTCCAGACGGGTCGGGTTGAAGGAGTTGGGGTTGGCGGTCAGCAGGGCCGGGGTCAGGCCGTTGACCGACGGGGTGCCCGGTGCCGCGGTGAACTGCGGCTCGCCGGCCGGGTTGGCGGCGTTCGGGTAGGTGCCGAAGTAATGGTCGAACGACTCGTTCTCGTCGAACACCACGACAACATGCTTGATGGGCGAGCTGGACGGCGTGGGCGTCGGAGCGCCGGCGCTGGCGCCGGACAACCCGATGGCAACGGCCGCCACGACCGCAGACAGGCCGCCACCAGCGGCCAGGGGCAGGATGCGCTTGGTGCGCAAGGAACGTTCCTCCTGTGGAGCGGGTGGCTCAAGAACTCCGGCGCCGCGGGCCACCCGGCGCGGCGCGGCCCCCAGCCTGCCTGTTGATCGCCCCGGAGTTGTGGCGGACTTGTCAACAACCCGCACTTTCCTCGGGCGGCTGATAACACCGCAATAACTTGGCGTGATCGTTCGCCACCTAATGTCGCCGCTCGTGCCCTTCGCGGTCCCTCGTCCTGCCCTGCTGCTGCTGGCCGTCCTCGGCGCGGCGGGCATCGCGCTCGTGGCGACGGCGCTCGTTCCGTCCGGCGACGGACACCACGCCGCCATGCCCGTCCCCGCGATCTCGAAGGTGGCCGTGGGCGACGGCAAGCCGCGCGTCGCGCCGATCGATGCCGAGCCCAGCGCGCAGTCGACCGCCGACGCGGCCGCCCAGACGCCGACGGCCGGCGGCCTGCGCTCCGAGGTCGACGCCCTTCCGGTGAAGGCCTTCCACGGGCCGGTCGCCGCGTACCGCCGCTACGCGATCAAGGACGCCCGCGCGATGGCCGCGCCCGCCGCGGCGATCACCGCGCGGCTGCGCGCCGGCGACCGCTCCGGCGCCGAGGCCGCCTGGGGTCAGGCGTATGACAAGTACCTGCTGCTCGGCGCGGCCTACGGCGCGCTCGGCGCCCTCGACGCCGCGATCGACGGCGGCTCCGGCGGCCAGCCGCTGGGCACGCGCGACCCGCACTTCACCGGCCTGCACCGCGTCGAGCACGACCTGTGGACCGGGCGCCCGCCGGCGTCGATCGTCCCCTTCGCCCGGCGCCTGGAGCGCGACACCGCGCGGCTGCCCCGCAAGCTGGCCAAGATGGAGATCCCGCCGCTGGACTACGCGACGCGCGCCCACGAGATCCTCGAGGACGCGCAGCGCGACCAGCTGAGCGATGTCGCCGCGCCGTGGAGCGGCGCCGGGCTGCGCGCCACGGCCGACGACCTGCAGGCGACGCGCACGGTCATGGCCACGCTGCACCCGATCCTCTCGGGGCGCGGCGACGTGCTCATCCCGGTCAACTTCTACATGAAGGACCTCGGGAAGCGCCTGAGCGCCGTGCGCCGTGGCCACCACGGCCGGTGGCCGGCGGTGAGCGCGATGACCCAGCGCGAGCACGCGTCGATCAACGGCTCGCTCGGCGCGCTGCTGGAGGCGCTCTCCGGCGTGCCCGGCGACCTCGAGACCCAGCTGCCGCCGGCCGTCCCGGCGATCCCGAAGACGACC
>DASYBY010000326.1:0-2780 GCA_036500525.1 Baekduia sp.
CGTGCTCGAGCTCGTGCTGAAGAAGATCTCCGAGGCGCCGGACCACCGCGCGCAGATGGCCGAGACGCTGCGGCTGCACCGCAAGGTGCTCGACGCGGTGCGCGAACGGCAGCCCGCACGCGCCGCCGAGCTGTCGCGCCGCCACCTGCTCGACTACTACGGCCACCTCGTGCCGGCGGCCGAACGCGATCGTCTGTGGAGCGCGATGGAGGACGGCGCGCTCCCGCCCATGGCGAGCTGACCGTCGATGGCCGCGGGGTTGACCGCGGCGCCGTCACCCTGCTTTCATACCGCCGGTGCCCCTAGTCAACTGGTCCGGCCAGTGATCCGAACGCTGCGAACTGCCGTGATCCGCGGCGACGGCATCGGTCCTGAAGTCATCGACGCGACGCTCCCCGTCATGGTGCGGGCCGCCGCCCTCGAAGGCGTCACCGTCGAGGTGACGCACTACGACTGGGGCGCCGACCGCTACCTCCGTGAGGGATCGGTCATGCCCGACGACGGGGCCGAGCGCGTCCGCGAACACGATGCCGTGCTGTTCGGCGCCGTCGGCCGGCCCGACGTGCCCGACCACGAGCTCGTGCGCGGCCTGATCGTCGCGCTGCGCCAGGAGCTCGACCTCGCCGTCAACCTGCGGCCGATCAAGGCGCTCCCGGGCGCGCCGTCGGCCAAGGCCGACGCGGACGTCGACATGCTCATCGTCCGCGAGAACTCCGAGGGCGAGTACCTCGGGATCGGCGGGCGCGCCTTCCAGGGCACGCCGCGCGAGCTGTCGATCGAGGCCTCCGTCCACACCCGCGCCGGCATCGAGCGGGCGGCGCGGTACGCCTTCGAGCAGGCGCGCCACCGGCGCGGCACGGTGACGCTGGCCAGCAAGGCCAATGTCTTGCGCTACGGCTTCACGCTGTGGGACGAGGTCGTCGGCGAGGTCGCGGCCGAGCACCCCGACGTGCGGTTCGACATGGTGTTGGTCGACGCGCTCGCCGCGCGCTTCGTCGAGGCGCCCGAGAGCTTCGACGTCGTCCTCTGCTCCAACCTCTTCGGCGACGTGCTGGCCGACCTGGCCGCGGTCTACATGGGCGGGCTGGGCATGGCGCCGAGCGCGAACATCCTGCCCGGGGGCGACGTCCCCGGCGTCTTCGAGCCGATCCACGGGTCGGCGCCGGACATCGCGGGGACGGGTGTCGCGAACCCGTCGGCCTGCGTGCTGTCGGCGGCGCTGTTGTTGGAGCACTGCGGCGTCGAGGCCGGCGCGGCCCGGATGACCGACGCGCTGCATCGGACCCTCGCGGCCGGTCGGACGACCCCGGACCTCGGAGGGACCGAGACCACCGACTCGTTCGCCGCCGCGATCCTCGAGGCGCTGGAGACCGCGCCGGAGATCGCCGCCCGCACGTGAGCCGAGGCGCATACGCCTCGGCAACGCCGTGTAGCGCCCCGTGAGCAGCGGTGAGGCGATCGCCCTGGTCGCCCTGCTGCTCGGCGGCGCCGCCCAGTCGGCGACCGGCTTCGGGTTCGCCGTCGTCGCCGCGCCCGTGCTCACCGCGGTCTACGCGCCGCGACAGGCGGTGCCGACCCTCGCGGTCGTCGGCATCTGCGTCAGCCTGCTCATCCTCATCGGCGAGGGCCATCGCCCGCGGCCGCTGCCGAAGACCACGGCCACGCTGATCGCGGCGTCGATCCCGGGCACGGTGATCGGCGCGCTCGTCCTCGCCGCGGCGTCGACGCAGCTGCTGCGGGCGCTGGTCGCGGTCGCGGTCCTCGGTGCGGTGGCGGCCCGCGCCGTGCGCCCACGCCGGGTGGTCGCCGCGCACACCGGCGAGACCACGATCGCCGGCGTGCTGGCCGGCGCGTTCGGGGCGACGACCGGCCTCAACGGCCCGCCGCTGGTCCTGCTGATGCTCCGCCGCGCGGTGGCCCCCGACCGCTCCCGCGACACGCTGAACGCCGCCTTCGTCGTCTTCGACGGCCTCATCATCGTGACGCTGGCGATCGGCGGAACGCTCGACCTCGTCGGCGCGACGCCGCTGCTGCTGGTTGTCGCCGCCGTCGGGCAGGTCGGCGGGCGCAGCCTCCGCCCCGCCGTCGCCGCCCGCCAGGAGTCCGTCTCGCTGACCCTCCTCGGCCTCAGCGGCGCGGTGGCGCTGGGGTCGGCGCTGGGGCTGCTGCCATGAGGCGCCGGGCCGGACGACGCGCGCTGGTCTGACCCCGCGCATCGGGGTCGAACCTGCGCGGATCGCCGGCGTCAGCGCCGAGCGCTTAGAGCGCCGGCCGCACGATCGGGTGCAGCCGCTCCCACGCCCGGCAGGCGCGCAGGACGAGCGCGTCGGTGCCGGGGCGGCCGATGAACTGCAGGCCCACGGGCAGGCCGTCGATCGTCCCACAGGGCACGGTCGCGGCGGGCAGGCCGACGTAGTTGCAGAAGTTGGTGAAGCCGATCAGCGGTGGGCGGACGATCTCGTCGGTGGTGCGCGGCGCGACGATGGCGGTCGTCGGTGAGACGAGGAGCTCGGCGTCGCCGAAGGCGGCGAGGGTCTGGATCCGGGCGCGGGCGCGCAGCTCCAGGCCGCGGGAGTAGTCGGCGCCGGTGAACGTCGCTGCGCGCTGGAAGTGCGAGTGGCCGTACTCGCTCAGCTGCTCGCGCGCCGCCGGATCGCTCCAGAGGCGCTCGCCGACCGAGGCATAGCGGTCGGCGCCCATCATGGTGTAGAACGCCTCCTGCCAGGCGCCGGCGTCGATGCGGGTGGGCGTGGCGAAGTCGATGGCCTCCCCCGCCACCG
>DASYBY010000327.1:0-2887 GCA_036500525.1 Baekduia sp.
CCCGATCGGCGCGACGGTGGCCGGGAGGCCCGGGACCGTCGCCAGGCCCGCCCACACCAGCTGGTCGGCGTAGTCATAGGACTCGCCGTCGATCGCGATGCGCCGCGACCAGGGGTCCGGGCTGTGGTCGTGGGCGAAGGCCGGCGTCGGCATCGCCGGGCACACCACGACGTCGAACTCCGCGAACAGCTCCTGCCAGCGCGCGCGGTGCTGGACGCGCAGCGTGTCGGCGGCCAGCCAGTCGCGATGGCTCATCGCGGCGCCGCGGGTGCGCTCGGCCGCGAGGCTGGGATCGTCGGGATCGACCTGCGCGGCGGCGGCGCGCAGGTGCTCGTAGATCTCGGCGGGAAACGTGCCGCCGAGGGCGCCCATCAGCAACCGCATGTACAACCGCGCGGCCTCGACCGGATCGGGGAGCAGCGCGCTCTCGCGCTCCACGCGCGCGCCCGCGCCCGCGAGCCGGCCGGCGAGCCCGTCGATCGCGCCCCGGACGCTCGCGGCCGTCGCGATCGACGGATGCGTGTCGAGCACGAGCACGCGGTAGTCGCCCAGCTCGTCATGCCGCGCGGGTCGCAGGGCGAGCCGGTGGGCGATCCCGATCCCCGTCTCGTCGGGGTCGGCCAGCAGGCCGAGCAGGAGCGCGAGGTCGCCGGCGCTGCGGGCCATCGGCCCGATCGCGGTCAGGTCGCGCTCGTAGGCCAGCGGCGGCGCGGGCGGCACCGTATGGCCGCGCGAGGGCAGGAGGCCGAACGACGCCTTGTGCGCGTAGACCCCGCAGAAGTGCGCCGGCTCGCGCAGCGACCCGGCGATGTCGGAGCCGATCGACAGCGCGCCGTAGCCCGCCGCCAGCGCGGCCGCCGAGCCGCCCGACGATCCGCCGGGCGTGCGCAAGACGTCCCATGGGTTGTTCGTCGTCCCGTAGATGTCGTTGTAGGTCTGCAGGTCGCCGAGCCCCAGCGGGACGTTGGTCTTGCCGAGGATCACGGCGCCGGCCGCCTTGAGGCGCGCGACGGCGACGGCGTCCTCGGCCGGCGTGAAGTCCTTGAACGGCGGGATCCCCCACGTCGTCGGCAGGCCCGCGACGTTGAACGACTCCTTGACGGTCATCGGCACGCCGAGCAGCGGGCGCGCGTCGCCGGTCGCTCGCGCGGCGTCCGCCTCGCGCGCCGCGGCGAGCGCGCGGTCGAAGTCCCGCACGCACACCGCGTTCAGCTGATCGTCCAGCGCCTCGATGCGCGCGATCGCCCCTTCGGCCAGCTCGACCGCGGAGACCTGCTGAGCGGCCATGGCGGCCACGAGCTCGGTCGCCGTGGCGTAGGTGAAGTCGTCGGGAAATCCCATCGCCAGACGTATACCCACCCTAGGGGTCAGACCCCTTTGCGCACAGCCACTGCGAAAAGGGGTCAGACCCCTTTGCGCACAGCCACTGCGAAAAGGGGTCTGACCCCCGGTGCTCAGGCCGCCTCGGGCAGCGCCGGCGCGGAGGCCAGCGACTGCTTGACCTGGCGGCTGAGCTCGTCGGCGACGACCTCGGTCGCGCCCGCCTCGATGCCGTCGAGCGCGGCGGCGGCGATGACCACCGGGTCGCTCTTGCCGTCCGGCTCGACGTAGGACGCCATGTCGGTGTCCATGTAGCCGACGTGCAGCGCGGTCACGCCGATGTTCTTCCCGGCCAGCTCGTTGCGGACGACGCCGCTCATCGCCCACGCGGCGGCCTTGCCGGCACCGTAGGCGCCGTAGGACGGGATGTGCAGCCACGACAGCACCGACAACACGTTGAGGATCGCGCCGCCGCCGTTGCCGGCGATGACCGGCGCGAAGGCGCGCGTGACGGCCAGCGGCCCGAAGAAGTGGGTCTCCATCTCCAGCCTGATGTTGTCCATGTCGCCGTCGACGAGCCCCGTATGGGTCGAGATGCCGGCGTTGTTGATGAGCAGCGTGACGTCGCTTGCGGCCTCGGCCGCCTTGCGCACGGACTCGGGATCCGTGATGTCGAGCTGGAGCGCCACGACGCCGTCGAGGTCGATGGTGTCGGGGTTGCGGGCGGTGGCGTAGACCTTGGCTGCGCCGCGCTGGAGGAGCTGCTGGGCGAGCTCGCGACCAAAGCCGCGGTTGGCGCCGGTGACGAGTGCGATCGATCCGTTGATGTCCATGTCCATCACCGTAGCAGCGTTTGGGACCGTTCGTTCTCAAACTCCATAAAGATTCCGCACCGTACGTTCTCCTACACTCGTTCCCATGGCTCGACCGAAGCAGTTCGACCCCGACGAGGCGCTCGACGCCGCGATGAAGCTCTTCTGGGAGCAGGGGTACGAGGGCACGTCCGTACAGGAGCTCGTCGAGCGGACGGGTGTCCACAAGCGAAGCATGTACGACACCTTCGGTGACAAGCACGCGCTCTTCGTCAAGGCGTTGTCGCGATACGCCGGCGACACGGAGCGGCAGATCCGCGCCGCCGCCGAGGCCACGGGATCGGCGACCGAGGCGATCCGCGCGCTGCTGGAGACGGCTCTGCCCGACGCGGCGGCCGGCCTGCCGCCGGGCTGCCTGCTCGTCAACTCCGCCACCGAGCTGGCCGCCCGCGATCCCGACGCGGCCGGACCGGTGGCGCAGCACTTCGCGACGAGCCGGCGCGCCATGCGCGACCTCGTCGCGCGCGGCCAGCGCGAGGGCGAGATCGCGACGCGCCTCAAGCCCGCGGCGCTGGCCGAGCTGTTGCTGAACGCCTGGCTCGGCCTGCGCGTCCAGTCCCGCGCGGGCACCCCGCCCGCCCAGCTGCGGGCGGGCGTCGACGCGGCGATCGCCGTGCTGGCGCCCTAGATCCGGCAGTACGACACCGGCGCCGCGGCGCCGGGCACGGTGATGTCCACGCGGAAGCGGTCGGCGG
>DASYBY010000328.1:0-6368 GCA_036500525.1 Baekduia sp.
CGGCGTCGCGGTGCGCGACGACCACCAGACCCGGCCCCGGGATGCCCGGGCGCGTGGCGACGACGTCGATCAGGTCGCGCTCGCCGTCGATCGTGTCGCCCTCGAAGTGGTGCTCCTCCACCGTGCCGGGCACGCTCTTGCGCAGCTGCGCGGCGACCTCGCCGGCCAGCCGCGTGTCCGCGTCGCTGCCGGGCCGGCGGTCCGGGTAGCGCTTGGCGAGATCGTCGAGCGTCTGCTGCGCCCGGAATCCGTCGAAGGCCTCCGGATTCAGCGTCGTCCCGATCGCCCGAGGGCGATCCTGGAGGGAGAACGCCGCCACCAGCAGCGCGAGGAGCACGGGCACGAACGCGACGCGGTAGATGCGCGGATCGAGCATGCGCCTACAGTGTCTCTCACCCGATGGCCGAACGCGCCCCCCGGATCCTTCTCGCGGACGACGAGCAGTCGATCCAGACCCTCCTGAGCTTCCCGCTGCGCAAGGACGGCTACGAGGTGACCACCGCCTCCGACGGCCGCGAGGCGCTCGCGCGCTTCAGCGAGTCGCGGTACGACCTCGTCGTGCTCGACGTGATGATGCCCCGGATGGACGGCCTGGAGGTCTGCCGCCGCATCCGCGCGCGCCACAACGTGCCGATCATCATGCTCACGGCCAAGGCGGAGGAGATCGACAAGGTCCTCGGCCTGGAGCTGGGCGCCGACGACTACATCACCAAGCCCTTCTCGCTGCGGGAGTTCCGCAGCCGCGTGAAGGCCGCGCTGCGCCGCGCCGGCATGCAGACCTCGGCCGAGCCCGAGGCCGACGACCTGCCGCTCACCGTCCACGAGCTGGAGATCGACCCCGCCAAGCGCGCCGTGCGGATCCGCGACGGCGCGGTCGAGCTGACCTTCGTCGAGTTCGAGATCCTCAACGCGCTGGCGCGCAACCCGGGCCGCGTGTTCACCCGCGACATGCTGCTCACGCGCATCTGGGGCGACAGCGCCTATCGCGACCCGCGCACCATCGACGTGCACATCCGCCACCTGCGCGAGAAGCTCGAGACCGACCCCAAGGATCCCGAGTACCTCTTCACCGTGCGGGGGGTCGGCTACCGGTTCCGCGACGAGCCGCGGTAGTTGTAGCCACAATCCGCGGCGCGCATGAGATCGCTCCGCACCCGCCTGGCGGCAATGGTCTTCGTGATCGTCTTCGTGGCGGTCGCGATCGTCGGCCTGGGCGTGATGCACGCGCTGGAGGACGCGCTGCGCGATCAGGCCCTGACCGAGCTGCAGGCCGACGCCCGGCGCTACTCGACCGACATCGACACGGCGATCGACCGCGGCGCCTCGGCGGGGCGCATCAACAACCTGGTCCGCGACGCCGCCGACAACTCGACCGCGCGCGTGACGCTGCTGGGGATGTACCGCCAGAACGGCGACCTGAAGACGTGGTTCAAGTCGGACTCGACGCGGCAGGTGGAGATCCGCGACCTGCGCTTCGACGTCGCCGCCGACGCGGGGCGCACCGGCCGGCCGGCCACCGGCGTGGAGTCGGGCGACAGCGGGCGCGTCGGCGAGGCCGCGCTGCCGCTGCGCTACGTGGACCCGCGCACGCATCGCCCGGTCGTCGGCAGCGTGATCGTCTTCTCCAAGCCGCTGGACGACATCACGGCCGACGTCGCGGTGGTGCGCCACCGCCTGCTGATCGCGTCGCTCGTGGCGCTGCTGGCCGCGGCGCTGGCCGCGTGGCTGACGGCGCGCGCGCTGTCGGCGCGGGTGCGACGGCTGGAGGCGGTGGCCGACCGCGTCGCCCAGGGCGACCTCGCCGCGCGCTTCCCCGTGGACTCGGGCGACGAGCTGGGGCAGCTCGCGCGCACGCTGGAGTCGATGCGGCGCCAGCTCGCCGAGCTCGACGGCGCGCGCAAGCGGTTCATCGCGATCGCCTCGCACGAGCTGCGCACGCCGCTGTTCAGCCTCGGCGGGTTCCTCGAGCTGCTGGAGGAGGAGGACCTCGACGAGGAGGACCGCCGCCGGTTCGTCGCGCAGCTGCGCCAGCAGGTCGGCCGCATGCAGAAGCTCGCCACCGACCTGCTCGACCTCTCCAAGCTCGAGGCCGGCTCGCTGGAGCTGCGGACCGAGCGGACCGATCTGGGCGCGGTCGCGCGCATGGTCGCCGGCGAGTTCAGCCCGGCGCTGAGCAGCCACGAGTCGCACCTGGAGCTGCGGCTGCCGCCGCGGGCGATCGAGGTCGACGGCGATCCCGAGCGCATCGCGCAGGTCATGCGGATCCTCATCGACAACGCGATCACCCACACGCCGCCGGGGACCGACCTGGTGGTGTCGGCGTCGCGCCGCGGCGACCGCGCCCGGCTGGGAGTGGGGGACTTCGGACCGGGTATCCACCGCACCATGCTCCCGCGGATCTTCGAGCCGTTCGTGACCACCGACGACGCCCAGGGCTCCGGCCTCGGGCTGGCGATCGCGGGCGAGCTGGCGGAGCGGATGAACGGCCACCTGGCGGTCGACAGCCAGCCGGGGCGCACGACGTTCACGCTGGAGCTGCCCGTATGAGGGGAGCCGGTCTCGCGGCAGTGCTCACGCTCGCCGTGGGTGCGGGCGCCGGGTGCGGGCGCGACGCCCCGGACGGTGGCGGCGCGGACCGCGATGGCGCGACCACGGCGCCGCCCGCGACCGCCACGCAGACCGTGCGCCGCACCACGCGCGTGGAGGTCGTCGAGCACGGCGGGGCCGGCCAGGACTTCGACGCGGAGGCCATCTACCGCCGCGAGTCGCCGGGCGTCGTGACGATCCTGGCGATCAGCAGCGGCGCGGGCTCGGACGACGCGCGCGGCGGGCTCGGGTCGGGGTTCGTCCTCGACGGCGACGGCGAGATCGCGACCAACGCGCACGTCGTGACGACCGGCGAGGGCAAGGCCATCAAGCAGGCCCGCGAGGTGTTCGTGCGCTTCGGCGACGGCAACCAGGTGGCGGCGAAGGTCGTCGGGTTCGACCCGTTCTCCGACGTCGCGCTGCTCAAGGTCGACCCCGCCGGGCTGACGCTGCGCCCTGTGCCGCTCGGGGCGATCTCCGCCGTCCACGTCGGCGAGCCGGTCGCCGCGATCGGCTCCCCGTTCGGCGAGGAGCGCTCGCTCTCGGTCGGCGTGATCTCGGCCACCGACCGCTCGATCGAGTCGCTCACCGGCTTCGAGACCTCCGGCGCGCTGCAGACCGACGCGGCGATCAACAGCGGCAACTCCGGCGGGCCGCTCCTGGACCGGCGCGGGCGCGTGGTGGGCATCAACTCCCAGATCCGGACCGAGTCCGGGGAGGGCAGCGGCGTCGGGTTCGCCGTGCCGGTCGACGTCGTGCGCCGCTCGCTGGATCAGCTGCGCCGCGGCGGCCAGGCGCGCTACGCCTACCTCGGCGTCTCGACGCAGGGCGTCTACCCGCAGCTCGCCGATCGCTTCCACCTCGGGACCGACCACGGCGCGTGGATCCAGACCGTGGCCAAGGGCGGCCCGGCGGCCGCGGCGGACGTGCGGGCCGGCGACGATCGCGCGTCGTTCCAGGAGGCGCCGTACCGCGTGGGCGGCGACGTCGTCACCGCGGTCGGGGCCACGCCGATCCGCCGCGACGCCGACCTCGCGCTGGCCATCCAGGACCGCGCGCCGGGCTCGACCGTGACGCTGGGCATCGTGCGCGACGGCCGGCCGCAGACGATCAGGGTCAAACTCGGAACGCGGCCGCTGCAGTCGCCGCGTGGGTAGCTAGGCTCGTCTTCGTGCTCCAGCCGGTCGCCGTCGGGTCAAAGACACTCGCGGACTACACCCACATCGTGGGTCGTGAGCTGATCGCGGAGATCCGCGAGCTGGCCGAGCCGCTGCAGGGCGCCCGGATCGCCCACATCTCGGCCACCGCGTTCGGCGGCGGCGTCGCCGAGATTCTCTACACGCTCGTGCCGCTGATGAAGGACGTCGGGCTCGACGTGGAGTGGCAGATCCTCTACGGGCGCGAGGAGTTCTTCTTCGCGACCAAGGTGATGCACAACGCGCTGCAGGGCGCGCCCGACGACCTGACGTCCGAGCAGTGGGACATCTGGCAGCACTACAACGAGATCAACGCCCGGGAGCTGCCCGACGGCTGGGACGTGTGCGTGGTGCACGACCCGCAGCCCGCCGGGCTGCTGACGCTCGTCCCCGAGAAGGCGCGCAGCTGGGCGTGGCGCTGCCACATCGACCTCTCGACGCCGAACCCGGCGACGATCGACCGGCTGCTGCCGTTCATCCAGGCCTACCCGCAGTCGCTGTTCCACATGGAGCAGTATGTGCCCGACGGGATGCACGGGACCGTCAACGTCGTCCCGCCGGCGATCGACCCGCTCGCGCCCAAGAACATGGCCTTGTCGCCCGACGACGCGTCCTACGTCTGCAACCAGTTCGGCATCGACGTCGACCGGCCGCTGATGTGCCAGGTCTCGCGCTTCGACCCGTGGAAGGACCCGCTCGGCGTGATCGACGCCTATCGGTTGGTCAAGGAGGAGCTGCCCGACATCCAGCTCGCGCTGGTCGGCTCGATGGCCAGCGACGATCCCGAGGGCTGGGACTTCTACAACGCGACGGTCGCCCACGCCGACGGCGACCCGGACATCTTCATCCTCAACAACTTCAACAACGTGGGCTCGATCGAGGTCAACGCGTTCCAGTCGCAGGCCGACGTCATGGTGCAGAAGTCCACGCGCGAGGGTTTCGGGCTGACGGTCAGCGAGGCCCTCTGGAAGGGGCGCCCGTTCGTCGGCGGCGACGTCGGCGGCATCCCGCTGCAGGTGCAGGACGGCGTCAGCGGCTACCTCGTCGACACGCCCGAGCAGTGCGCGGCGCGCTGCTCGGAGATCCTGCGGGACCCGGCCCTGGGGAAGGCGCTGGGCCGCAGCGGCAAGGAGTACGTCCGCAAGCACTTCCTCACCCCGCGCTACCTGCGCGACTACCTCAAGATCTTCAGCGAGCAACTGGGAGCGCATGACGTGCCCCTGTCCGCAGAGGAGGAAGCCTCATGAACCCCGAGAAGCGTCCCCTGGTCCTCGTCTCCAACCGGGGGCCGGTCACCTTCGACGACGAAGGCGGCTTCAAGCGCGGCACCGGCGGGCTGGTGACGGCGCTCACCGGCCTGGCCTCGCATCGCGAGGTGGTGTGGATCGCGTCGGCGTTGACCGACGGCGACGCCAAGCGCGCCCAGGAGGCCGACGGCAAGTCCTTCGACGTGCGCGCCGGCGACGACGGCGCGTTCCAGGTCCGCCTGGTCGAGAGCGACCCCGACGCCTACGACCGCTTCTACAACATCTTCGCGAACCCGATGCTGTGGTTCATCCAGCACTACCTCTGGGACCTCTCGAACGCGCCGGACGTGCGGCGCCACGAGATCGAGGCCTTCGAGTTCGGCTACAACGTGGTCAACGAGGACCTGGCCAAGGCGGTCGTGGAGGAGATCGACGGCGTCGACGAGCCCGTCGTCATGGTCCACGACTACCACCTGTACACGCTGCCGGCGCTCGTGCGCAAGGCGCGCCCCGATGCGTTCTTGCATCACTTCGTGCACATCCCGTGGACGCAGCCCGACGCGTGGCGCGTGCTGCCCCGCGGCGTGCGGACCGAGATCTACGAGGGCCTGCTGGCCAACGACATCATCGGCTTCCACACGCGGTCCTACCGGTGGAACTTCCTGCAGTGCTGCCGCGATCTGCTCGACAACGTCGAGGTCGACTTCGAGGCGGGCGTCGTGCGCTTCGAGGATCGCGAGGTCTGGGTGCGCGCGTACCCGCTGCCGATCGACGCCGACGCGATCCGGCGGGCCGCGCAGTCCGAGCGCGTGGCCGAGTTCGAGGCCGAGCTGCTGCGCCGGCGGCGCGAGCACCTGGTGCTGCGCGTCGACCGCGCCGACTTGTCGAAGAACGTGCTGCGCGGGTTCACGGCGTTCGACCTGTTCCTGGAGCAGCACCCGGAGTTCCGCGAGAAGATCACGTTCGTCGCGCAGCTGATGCCGTCCCGGACCGACGTGCCCGAGTACGCGGAGTACCTGGAGCGCATCGAGGCGATCGTCGCGGTCGTCAACCACCGCCACGGCACGCCGGACTGGATGCCGATCCAGCTCAAGTTGAAGGACGACCTCGACGACGCGGTCGCGGCCTACAAGAACTACGACGTCCTCCTGGTCAACGCGATGTTCGACGGCATGAACCTGGTGGCCAAGGAGGGGCCGATGGTCAACGAGCGCCACGGCGTCTCGATCCTGTCGGAGAACACGGGCGCCCACGAGGAGCTCGGCGAGTTCGCGCTCAGCGTCAACCCGTTCGACATCCAGGAGCTCGCGGACTCGATCCACGCGGCGCTGACGATGGC
>DASYBY010000329.1:0-6420 GCA_036500525.1 Baekduia sp.
GGCTCGGGCCGGGTCCCGGCGGCGTTCGGCGGGATCGTCGGGTTCAAGGCGACGCGCGGGCTCGTGCCCGTGCGCGGGACCGTCCCGGCCTGCCGCACGCTGGACTGCGTGACGGTCTTCGCGACGGACCTCGCCGCGGCCGAGCAGGCGATGGCCATCATGATCGGCGCCGACGACGCCGACCCGCTGAGCCGGACCTGGCCGGCCGACGCACCGCTCGCCGCGCCACCGACCCCGCGCGTGGCGGTGCCCGGACCGCAGCAGCTCGGGGCGCTCACGCCGGCGGCGCGGCGCTCGTTCACCGCGGCAGCGGCGCGCCTGGCGGACGCGGGCGCCGAGTTGTGCGACATCGACCTCGCGCCGTTCCTGGAGGCCGCGCGGCTGCTCTACGGGGGCGGGCTGGTCGCCGAGCGGTACGCCGCCGTCGGGGCGTTCGTCGAGGCCCACCCCGACGAGGTCGATCCGACCGTCGGCGCGATCGTCACGGCCGCCGGAGAGGTCCCCGCCGCCACCTACGTCGCCGACACCGAGCGGGTCGACCGGCTGCGGATCGCGGCGCTGGCGGCGTTCGACGGCGCCGACGCGCTGCTGCTGCCGACCACGACCGCCCAGCCGACGATCGCGGAGGTCGCCGCCGACCCGATCGGCGCCAACAGCCGGCTGGGCATCTACACCAACTTCTGCAACCTGTTCGACCTGTGCGCGGTCGCCGTGCCGGCCGGGCGGGCGGACGGCGGCGAGTTCGGCGTCACCGTGCTGGCCCGGCCGTTCGCCGATCGCGTGGCCGCCGACGTCGCCGCGCTGGTCTGCGGCACCCCGGCGGCGGCGCCCCGCATCGGGCTCGCCCCGCCCGCGATCGAGCTGCTGGTGATCGGCGCGCACCGCCGCGGCCAACCGCTCAACCACCAGCTCACCGAGCGCGGCGCGCGCTTCGTCGCGACCGTCGAGACCGCGCCGACCTACCGGATGCACGCCTTGGCGACCGAACCGCCGAAGCCGGGGCTGGTTCGCGTCGACACCGGTGGCGACGCCGTCGAGGGCGAGCTGTGGCTGCTCCCACCCGCCGCCCTCGGCACCTTCCTCGCCGCGCTCCCTCCCCCGATGGTCCTCGGCCCCGTCACCCTCGCCGACGGCCGCACCGTCGTCGGCTTCGGCTGCGAGCCAACCGCCATCGCCAACACCCCCGACATCACCCACCACCACTCCTGGCCGGCCTACCTGGCCTCCACGAAGACCCCCGCCTGAGGGGTCAGACCCCTTCCTGCAGTGCCGCTGCGAAAAGGGGTCAGACCCCTTGTTGCGGGGTGGGTGCGAAAAGGGGTCAGACCCCGGGGAGGGATCAGGCCGGTTGCGGGATGCGCATCCCCGCGACCGCCGCGTCGGCGGCGGAGACGAGGGAGTCGGTGTCGAGGCCGCCCTTGCCGAGGGCTTCGAGGCCGCGTTGGGTCGTGACGATCAGGGTGCCGAGGGTGTGGGCGTCGGCCCCGGCATCGACCTGGCCCGCGCGCTGGGCCTGCTCCACCAGCGCGGTGCAGGCGTCGACGAGCACCCCGAACGTCGTGGCCGCGCGCTCGGCGACCTCGGGATCGGTCCGCGACAGCTCGGCCGTCCCCTTGGCCAGGAAGCAGCCGCGCGTCGTCGAGCTGCGCGCCGTGCGCAGCAGCCACTGGTGCGCGCGATCCAGCGCCTCGTCCTCGGGGCCGTCGACCAGCGCGACGACGCCGCGCTCGGCCCCGGCGCAGTACTCGTCGAGCACGCGCAGGAAGAGCTGGTGCTTGTCGCCGAACGCGCCGTACAGGCTGCCCTTGCCGAGGCCGGTCGCCCGGGCCAGATCCCCCACCGACGTCCCGTGGTAGCCGGTCTCCCAGAACTGGCGCCGAGCCGCCTCGACGACCTGATCCTCATCGAAGGTGCGTGGACGTCCCATACCTCCATCATAGTCCGTTATGAACGAGCGTTCCATATCGGTGCTATTCTGGACCGCATGTTCAGAACCCTCCCCTCCCCCATCCCCGACGAGTTCGCCGGCCGCCGCGCCCTGGTCACCGGCGGCTCGCGCGGCATCGGCGCCGCGACCGTCCAGCGTCTGCTCGACGGCGGCGCGACCGTCGTCACCACGGCCCGCACGGCCACCGACACGACCCCGGCCGGCGCCACGTTCTTCACCGGCGACGTCAGCACCCTGGCCGGCGCGCAGCAGGTCGCGGCGCAGGCCCTCGAGCACCTCGGCGGCATCGACATCATCATCAACAACGCCGCCGGCGCCCGCGCCCATCTCGGCGGCGTCGCGAGCATCCCCGACGAGGAGTGGCTCGACTCGTTGAACTTCAACTTCCTGTCGGCCGTGCGCCTCACCGGCGCGCTCCTGCCGGCGCTCATCGAGCAGGGCGAGGGCGGCGCGATCGTCAACGTCTCCACCAACGCCGCGCTCCTCGCCCCGCCGCCGCTGTCGCACTACGCGGCCGCCAAGGCGGCGCTCAACGCCTACACCAAGTCCCTGGCGAGCGAGCTGGCCCCGAAGGGCATCCGCGTCAACACCGTCACGCCCGGCAACGTCCTGACCCCCGGCGGCGACGCCGTCCGCCAGACCTTCGCCGACGCCATGGGCATCGCGCTGACCGACACGACGGCGCACGTGCCGCTCGGCCGCCCCGGCGACCCGCGCGACCTCGCCGAGACCATCGCCTTCCTCGTCTCCGACCGCGCCCAGTGGATCACCGGCACCGACCACATCGTCGACGGCGGCGAGCACCCGATCGTCCCGTAGCGGCTACCTCAGGCGCCGACCGGGTGCCACACGGTGCGCAGCTCGGTCAGCGCCTCCAGCCGCGCCAGCGGCGACTGCTCCCCGCGCACCACGCGCTTGAGCGTCTCCGACGCGAAGGTGTCGACCTGCACGGCGACCTCGGGATCGCCGGTCAGGTCGAGCACCGCGTTGACGTCGTGGTGCGCGGCCAGCGCCGCGACCAGCTCCGACGACCGTCCCGACAGCAGGTTGACCACGCCGCCCGGGACGTCGCTGACGCCGAGGATCTCCCCGAGGTCCAGGCCGGCCAGCGGCGCGCGCTCGGGCAGCGCCACGACGACGGTGTTCCCCGCCGCCAGCGGCGCCGCGATCGAGGCGACGAGCGACGCGAGCCTGTCCTCCGGACCGCTCAGCACCGCCACGACCCCCGTCGGCTCCGGCGTCGACATCGACAGGAACGGCGCGGCCACCGGGTTGATCGTCCCCAGCACCGCGTGCAGCTTGTCGGTCCACCCCGCGTAGTGCACGAGGGCATCGACCGCGGCGCCGACGTCGGCCTCCGCCTCGGCCAACGAGACACCCCGCACCGCCACGGCCTGCGCGGCCAGCTCGCCCGCGCGCGACTCGACCGCCTCGGCCGCCCGGTACAGCACCTGCCCGCGGTTGTACGCCGTGCGCTTCCCCCAGCCGGCCTGCGCCTTGCGCGCGACCTTCACCGCGTCGCGCACGTCCTTGCGCGACCCGCGCGGCACGTTGGCGACGTGCTCGCCGTCGGCGCCCGACACCGGATCGTGGCGCCCCGACTCCGACCGCACGAACGCGCCGCCCACGTACAACTTGTAGGTCTTGGCCACCGCCACCCGGATCGCCATCAGCGCGCCTCCTGCCGGACGTAGGGACGCAGCCCCGCCGCGCCGCCCTCGCGGCCGAAGCCGCTCTCCTTGAACCCGCCGAACGCGGCCGTCGGATCGAAGTGGTTGTAGGTGTTCTGCCATACGACGCCCGCCCGCAGCTGCGCCGCGACCTCGAACGCCTTGGACCCCTTGTCGGTCCAGATCCCCGCCGCCAGGCCGTAGTTGGAGTTGTTGGCCTTCTCCACCGCCTCGGCGTGCGTGCGGAACGTCGTGATCGCCAGCACCGGCCCGAAGATCTCCTCGCGCGAGATGCGGTGCGCAGGCGACGCCTCCGTGAACAGCGCCGGGGCGAACCAGTAGCCGCGGTCGGGCAGGTCGCACGCGACCTGGCGCAGCCCGGCGCCCTCGTCGACGCCCGCGGCGACCAGCTCGCCGATCCGCGACAGCTGCGCGGCGGAGTTGATCGCGCCGACGTCGGTGTTCTTGTCCAGCGGATCGCCGACGCGCAGCTTCTGCATGCGCGCCCACAGCCGCTCGACGACCTCCGTCGCCACCGACTCCTGCACGAGCAGCCGCGAGCCGGCGCAGCACACGTGCCCCTGGTTGAAGAAGATCCCCTGGACGATCCCCTCGACCGCCTGGTCCAGCGCCGCGTCCTCGAAGACGATGTTGGCCGACTTGCCGCCGAGCTCCAGCGTCAACCCGATGTCCTTGCCGGCCAGCGCGGCCTGGATGTCGCGGCCGACCGCGGTCGAGCCGGTGAAGGCGACCTTGTCGATCCCCTCGGCGCGCACCAGAGCGGCCCCGGCCGACCCGTCGCCGGGCAGGATCGAGACGACGCCCGGGGGCAGCTCGGCCTCCTGCAGGATCTCGGCGAGCAGCAGCGCCGTCAGCGGCGTCGTGTCGGCGGGCTTGAGGATCGCGGTGTTGCCGGTCGCCAGCGCGGGCGCCAGCTTCCACGCGGCCATCAGCAGCGGGAAGTTCCACGGCACGACCTGGCCGACGACGCCCCGCGGCGTGATCGCCCCGCCGCCCGGCAGCGCGTACTGCAGCTTGTCGGCCCAGCCCGCGTAGTAGAAGAAGTGCGCGGCAGCGAGCGGGACGTCGACGTCGCGCGACTCCTTGATCGGCTTGCCGCCGTCCATCGTCTCGACGACCGCCAGCTCCCGCGCGCGCTCCTGGATGAGCCGCGCGATGCGGAAGACGTACTTGCCGCGCTCCAGGCCGGGCAGCGCCGCCCACGGCCCCGCCGCGGCGCGCGCCGCGGCCACCGCGCGCTCGACGTCGGCCGCGCCCGCCTGCGCGATCTCGGCCAGCGGCTCCTCGGTCGCCGGGTTGATCGTCGGCGCGTAGACGCCGTCCGCCGGCTCCACGAACTCGCCACCGATGAAGAGCCCGTAGCGTTCACGGAGGCGTACGTGGTCGGTGGACTCCGGCGCCGGCGCGTACTCCCAGCGCACGGGCGCCCGGCCCGCGGGCGGCGCCGGAGCCGCCGCGGCACCCGCCGCCCCGTGCCCGTTCGTGCTCGCGCCCGCAGGCCCGGCCGTCGTCGTCGTCTCGCTCACGCGATCACTCCTTCGAGAAGTCCTCGGCCCGGCCGTAGCGGCCGGTCTCGGTCTTGGCGTACTGCAGCAGCAGGTCGTTGAGCACCGACGAGGCGCCGATACGCAGCAGGTCGGGCGTCAGCCAGGCGTCGCCGAGCGTCTCCTTGACGAGGACGAGCACGCCGAGCGCCGCCTTCGACGTCGACACCCCGCCCGCCGGCTTCATGCCGACCACGCGGCCCGTGCGCTGCACGTAGTCGCGGATGGCCTCCAACATGACCAGGATCACGCCGGGCGTCGCGCCCTCGGCGGCCTTGCCGGTCGAGGTCTTGATGAAGTCCGCGCCCGCGTCCATGGCCAGCATCGAGGCGTAGCGGATGTGGTCGTAGGACCCCAGCTCGACGGTCTCCAGGATCACCTTCAGGTGCGCCGGGCCGCAGGCGTCCTTGATCTGCTCGATCTCGTCGATCACCCGGGCGTCGTCGCCGGCCAGGAACGCGTCCCGCGAGATCACCATGTCGATCTCGTCGGCGCCGTCGGCGACCGCGATCCGCACCTCCTCCAGGCGCGAGACCAGCGGCGTCTGGCCCGCCGGGAAGCCCGTGGCGACCGAGGCGACCTTCACGCCCGTGCCGGCCACCGCGTCGCGCGCGGTCACCACCATCGACGGGTAGACGCACACCGCCGCGCACGACGGGATCTCCGGGTACGCCGGCGACGGCGTCACCGCCTTGGCCGCCAGCTGGCGCACCTTGCCGGGGGTGTCGGCGCCCTCCAGCGTGGTCAGGTCGAGCATCGAGATCGCCATCAGGATGCCTTGACGCTTGGCCTCGCCCTTGATCGAGCGCTTCGCCAGCGCGTCAACCCGCTCCTGGATGCCGACCCGGTCGACGTGCGGCAGGGTCCTCGGTCCGCTCATACCACCAAGGGTAGGGGGCGAAGCCCCGCCCAGGGGGCGGGTTTCGCTGCGCGAACTCGCCCAGAGGCTCGCACGCGCGGCCACCGGTGAGCCGATGGCTACGTTCCTTCGCGCTGATACGGCACGCCGTCGGCCGCCGGCGGCGTCGAGCGCCCGACCACGCCGGCGACGGCGATCAGCGTCAGCACGTAGGGCAGCGCCTGGAAGAGCGTCGCCAGCTGCGGGGAGAACTCCGGCAGCCGCTGCGCCAGCGCGCTGGAGAACCCGAACAGCAGCGTCGCCGCGAGCAGCCCGCCCGGGCGCCAGCGGCCGAAGATCAGCGCGGCCAGCGCGATGAACCCGCGGCCCGCGGTCATG
>DASYBY010000330.1:0-7295 GCA_036500525.1 Baekduia sp.
GTCGGCAACTCGATGGGCGTCGCCGTGATCGGGGCGACGACGACCGCGGCGGTCGCCGGCTCGCTGCACGACGGCCTCGCCTCCGCGAGCCACACGGGCTGGTGGATCATCGTCGGCTGCGGTGTGACGGTCCTCGCGCTCGGGCTGGCGAGCACGACCCGCTGGGCGCACGAGACCGCGGCACGGACAGCCGCCGGGCTGATCGACCATCCGCTGCGCCGGGTGGCGGCGTGATGGCCGACCCGCGCCCCGACCTCGCGACGACCGCCTGGCGCTCGATGCGCGACATGGTGCACGCCAACGACCGCCGGGGTGCGGTGGCCGAGGCGCTGGGCATGAGCTTCGCCCGGGCCAAGGCGCTGCGGCTGGTCGCGGACGCGCCGCGGACGATGCGCGAGCTGGCGGCCGGCCTCGCCACCGATCCGCCCTACGTGACCGTGATGGTCGACGACCTGGAGCAGCGCGGCCTCGTCGCCCGCGCGGCGCACGAGAGCGACCGCCGCGTGAAGGTCGTGACCGCGACCGACGCGGGCCGCGCCGCGGCGGCGGAGGCCGAGCGGATGCTGGACGTGCCACCGCCGGGATTGCTGACGCTGTCGCCGGAGGATCTCGCGACGCTGGAGCGGATCCTGACGGCGGTGCGGGGCGAGGGCGCGGCGTAGGGCACACGCCCGCGCGGCCGGGCGTCCAGCTCGCTGCGTTGGTGGTGATGCGTCGCGTGGTTCGTCGGCAATGACGAGTGCGTCTACGGCGGCGCCGGCGCCGCGTGTCCTCCGTGGGTGCCTGGGGGCGGGTCGTTCGGGCGTGAACCCTCGCCCGCGAGGACGGATGGCACCCCCGGGGTCGCATATCGACCTCTAGGTGCCATCGACCTCCCGGCCCGGGGACCGATGGCACGTGGACGTTGGGATGCAACGGCCAGGTGCCATCCATCGCCCGGACACGCATCCCACGGACGCCCGCCCGGGCACCGCCCTCACGCGCGGAGGACAGACCAGCGCGAAAGCACCGAACACGCACTCGTCATTGCCGACGGACCACGCCCCGCACCGCGACGAGCGCCGCGAGCGGGACGCCAGCTACGCCGCGCTCAGGGCCGCTCGGAGACCGTCGTCTGGTCGGCGTCGGCGTCCGCGGCCGTCGCGGCCTTCCGATCGCGTCCGCGGAGGAACCGCCCGCGGCGGTGGACCGTGGTCGGCGCTTCGGCCTCGGCGGTCGGCGCCGGCTCCCGCACCGATGTCGGGGTGTCTTCGGCCGGCCGGCGCCCGCCGACCACCGTCGGCGCCTCGTCCGCCGGCGCCGGATCGACCGCGACCGCCGGCTCGACCCTCCGCCGCCGCGTCGTCCGCGGCATCAGCGCGTTGACGAGCATCGCCCCGCCCGCGACGGCGAAGCCGACCTTCGTCCACGTGTTGGCCGCAGCCAACCCGAGGACGTCGTCCCCGTCGATGATCGCGATCGCCGCGCAGGCGGCCAGCGCGAGGCCGACGAGCAAGGACATGAACTTGGCCAGGTGATGCTGGGCGGCGCCGAACATCAGCAGCGCGCCCGCGGTGATCGAGAAGAAGGCGGTCCAGCCGTTGACCTCGATCCCCAGGAAGTTGGTCCCCTGCACGGTGCCGTCCGGGAAGCTGGACGAGACCTTCGGGAAGTCGGAGTTCTTCAGCAGGCTCGCCAGCCCGAAGGCGACGAGGATCGAGCCCGCGAGCAGCGCGGGGCCCTTGGCGAGCGAGGTTCCCGGCTCGACGACGACGTCGGGATCGTCGTAGTCGGGACGGCGGCGGCGCAGGAGCATGTCCTGAAGGGTTCCCGGCCCCCGCGCGCGGTACGCACGGGGTTGCCGGCGCGCTTCAGTCCTGCTCGTCGAAGCTCAGCTGCGTGCCGCCGTCGATCTCCGGACGGCTCGGCGCGACCGAGGTGGCGGCCGTGGGCGGATCGTCGCCGAAGTCGGGCGGCGGCGTCTCGGTCGGCGGGCGCGGGCGGCGCGGCTCGTCGCGGTCGCGGTCGCGCTCCCGCCGCGGACGGCGCTCGCCGGCCGGGGGACCCTCGCCCGGCAGCGGCGGCTCGGTCACCCGCGAGAGCCGCAGCCGCGTCCCCGCGTACACCAGGAACGCCGCCGCCAGCAGCCCGAAGAAGATGCCCCACGACAGGTCGTAGCTGTAGGCGATGCTCTTCGACGTGCCACCCGCCGGCTGGTCGATGAAGCGGTAGAACACCAGGAACCCGACCCACACCCCGGCGGCCGAGACGACGATGCCGTCGCCGAACGGCAGGTGGAACGCGCGCCGCTCGCCCCGCGCGAACATCAGCACCAGCACCGCGAGCGCGACGAGGAAGATCGAGGCCTCGATGAACGACGGGACGAAGATCGCCATCTTCGCCTCGTGCTCGGAGTCGAGCCCCTTGTTGGTGATGGCGTTGGTCGACTTCGAGTACCACGGCAGCAGCATCGAGACGAGGACGAGCAGCGCGGCGAGGGCCACGCGCCGCTGTTCGGGGGCCAGCACACCGAACGCTCGTCGTACGCGCGTGATCATGCCCGCCTCGGTGCCTGCGCCATCGGGGCGATTGTAGGCGCGGGGCGCCTTCGCGACATCACGAGATCGGGATGTCCTGGAGATCCGGGCCGCCGCCGGACCGCGCGCCGCCCGCCGGGCGATCGGGCGCGAGCCGCTCGGCGACCACATCCAGGATCGCGCGCAGCAGGAGCAGCAGCCGGCGGACGATCTCGCGCACCTGCTCCCAGAGGTCGTCGGGGATCAGGCCGCGCAGCGTGTGGAGCACCGCGACCAGCGCCTGGATCTCGGCGGCGGTCTCGTTGGCCTCGTGCGGCGTCGCCCAGCCCTGTGGCGGGACGCGGCCGGCGATGCGCTGCGCCGCCTCCTGCGTCTGGCGCAGTCGCTCGCGCAGCTCGTCGAGGCGCTGCGGATCGGCGTCAGGCTCCATCGGCCCCGGCCTCCGCGGGCGCGCGCTCGAAGGTCACGACCAGCGCGCCGTCCTCGAAGGCGGCGCCGGTCGGCAGCAGGTCGTCGAGGGCGGGCGGCAGCAGCATGGTGCGCTTGTGCCCATCCACGCGCACGATCAACTCCGAGCCGAGGCGCTTGAGCGACAAGTCGCCCCGCTGCGCGAACGGGAGATCGAGGCGCAGCGTGGCGCCGTCGGCGCGCAGCACGAGGTGCTCGGAGACCGCATGGTGCAGCAGCGCGTCGGGTGCGGCGCCGCCGTCGGCGAACAGCGCGTCGCCGAGGCGATCGAGCATCGCGCCGCCGACGACCTCCTCGTCGAAGTACGGCGCCTGGAGCACCGGCACCGGCGCGAAGCCGTCGCGGACCGCGGTCAGCTGCTCCTGCTGGCGCGCGCGCCACGGGCCGAAGTAGTCGCCGACCTCGGCGCCGAAGACGCGGTTGACCACCACCGCGTCGGTCAGGTACCCGTACAAGTTGAGGTAGGTGAACGTGCGCCGCGCCTCGTCGACGACCATCCGGTCAGGGGTCATCACCAACCGCACCGAGACGTGCTCGTGGTCGCGGAGGATCTCGTTCATCGCGATCAGGTTGCGGACGAGGCGCTGCACGTCGTCGAAGACCTCGGTGCCCGGCAGCGACACGTCGAGCACGGCGCGCGCGAACGGCCGCGCGGCGTCGAGGATCCGGCCCTGCTGCGGGAAGACCTTGTCCAGCCACCAGCGCGCGACGTCGGGGAACGACAGCAGCCGCAGCGTCTCGCCGGTCGGCGCGCAGTCGACGATGATCGCGTCGTACTCGCCGGACTCGTGGTGGCGCTTGATCGCCAGCAGGCTGAACAGCTCGTCCATCCCGGGCGGGACGGTCAGCTCCTCGGCGCTGATCCGGTCCACGCCGCGGGCGATCAGCAGGTCGCCGAGCCAGTCCTGCACGCCGGCCCAGTTGCGCTCCATCTCGTCCTGGGCGCTGATCTCCTGGCCCCAGAGCCGGTCGCCGATCGCGATGGGCTCGCCGCCCAGCGGCTGCTGGAGCACGTCGGAGAGGCTGTGGGCCGGATCGGTGCTCAGCACCACCGTACGCAGCCCCGCGGCCGCGCACCGGCGCGCGGTGGCCGCGGCGACCGACGTCTTGCCGACGCCGCCCTTGCCGGTGTAGAGGATCGTGCGCGGGACGCCCAAGGGCGCAGAGCCTAGACCGTTGCCGGTCAGCGCTTGGCCTTGCGTGCGGGCGCGACCGCCAGCGTCGCGGTCGCGTCGGCCACGTTGCCGGCGAGGTCGATGGCGTGCACGTGCACCGTGTGCGGGCCGGCCTGCGCGGGGCGGAAGCCGATGGCGTGGTGACCGTAGCCGAGGCGCGCGGTGCGCTGCAGGACGACGGTCGCGCCCTTGGCGATCGTCACGGTCATGATCGCGACCTTGTTGGTGGTGTACTTGATCGAGCCCGACGCCTTGGCGTGCAGCCGCTTCGGCGGCGTGACGGTCAGCACGGGCTTGGTCTTCAGGTCGGCCGTGAAGCGCGCGGCGGTGTCGCAGTAGAGGGCGGGGTCGGGGCTGCCGCCGTCGCCGGTGAGCCGGTCGCACAGCCCCTTCAGGAAGTCGCGCAGGAGCGTGTGGTAGCTCAGGTCGGACTCGGCGCCGGGCTTGGCGTAGAGCGACCATGCGCCCGTGTCGAAGCCCGGCAGCTCGGCGCGCAGCTCCGCCTCGCCCGCCGCGAAGAGCGTCCGGCCCTCGGCGTCGTCGGCCAGCGCGGCGAAGTCGTGCAGCCCGTTGAGCGACTGCGTGAAGCCGTTGACGATGTGGAGCTTGGGCGCGAACGAGTACTGCAGGTAGTGGGCGCCGGCCGCGGTCTTCACGCGCACGCCCGAGGGCGGCGGGGTGCGGAAGATCCCCAGCGCGCTGCGCGCCGCCGCGAAGTACTTCGGGTCCTTCAGGCGCACGGCCCCGCGCGCGAGCGCCGACAGCCCCGTGCCCTGCGACAGGCTGCTGACCCACGGCGGCCGGCCGCCGTCGAAGCGGAAGAGGTACTCGAAGGCGAGGCCGCCGGCCCGCTGCGTGGCGAGCCCGATCGCCTCGTCGAGGATGCGCCGCAGCTCGGGGTCGTGGCCCTTGGCCGCCCACAGCGCGTTGGCCTTGCCGAACGTCCCCAGCCACTGGATCTGCAGCCCCTGTCCGGGATAGAACTGCCACACGATCAGGCTCGGCGCGAACGTCATGCGCTGGCCGGCGACCGGGATCGGCGCCGTCGCCCACCACGTGCGGTTGCGCTGCAGCGTGAGGAACAGCGCCGGAAGGCGCGAGGGGATCAGCAGCCCGCCGCCGGCCGCGGCGTCGAGGTTGTCGACCACCGCGCCCAGCTGCGCGCGCCGGAAGCCGTGGAGCTTCCTCAGGGTCGCGCGCGTCTGCTTGTCGGTCGCTTCGTAGCCCTGCGCGACCACGGGATCGAGCGTGCCCGCGGCGACCATCCGGTGCAGCTCGCCGGCGACCGTGGCCGTGCGCGCCTGCGCGGGCGACGCGCCTCCGGAGAGGACGAAGACCACGGCGAGCACCGCCGCCACGAGCAGGAGAACCGGCGTCCGGCGCACCGACCCGATGGTACGCTCGCGCCCGCTCGGCGCCGCAATGCCCGTTGCCCGCCCTCCATGTCCCGCTCCATTCGCCTCACCGTCGCGCTGCTGCTCCTGGCCCTCGCCGCCGTGGGCGTCTCGGCGTGCGGCAGCGGCGGCGACGCCTCGAGCGGCGGCGACCCCGCCGCGCTCCTGAAGGACACCTTCGGCGCCGACCACCCGATCCGCAGCGGCCAGGTCGACGCGACGCTCGACGTCGACCTCAAGGGCCTCGCCCAGCTGACCACGCCGCTCTCGCTGCACCTCAGCGGCCCGTTCCAGTCCCACGGCGGCACGAAGCTCCCGGACTTCGCCCTCCAGCTCGACCTCCAGAGCGGCACGCAGCCGATCAGCCTCGGCGCGGTCTTCGCCCAGGGCGGCGCCTACCTCTCGATCGAGGGCAAGGCCTTCAACCTGGGCGGCGACCTCTACACCACCTTCAAGCAGTCCTACGAGAAGGCCAAGGCGCAGAGCGGCAAGGGGTCGCCCGGCGTGTCCTCGCTGTCGGCGCTGGGCATCTCGCCGCTGCACTGGCTCAAGGATCCGACCAACCAGGGCACCGAGGACATCGCCGGCACGCAGACCGACCACCTCGCGGCCCAGGTCGACGTCCCCAAGCTGCTCGACGACGTCAGCACGCTGCTCGGCAAGGCCAAGAGCGTGACCGCGGCGGGCGGCGCCGCGACCGGCACGCAGGTACCGACGCAGCTGACCGCCGACCAGCGCGACGCGATCGCCCGCTCGGTCAAGTCGGCGAAGTTCGACCTGTGGACCGGCCAGAAGGACCACACGCTGCGCAAGGTCGCGCTCGACGTCGAGGTCGACGTGCCCGAGGACCTGCAGACCCAGGCCGGCGGCCTGAAGACCGGCCACGTGATCTTCCAGCTGACGATCGCCCAGCTCAACCAGGACCAGAAGGTCAGCAAGCCGGCCGACGCGCAGCCGCTCTCGCAGCTGCGCAGCGCCCTGCAGCAGATGGGCCTGGTGGGCGCTCCCAGCAGCGGCTCGGCCTCCAGCACGGTGCCCGACACGACGGCCACCACGCCGGCGGCGCCGGACACGGCGCCCGCGCCCGCCACCGGGCCGCAGGCCGACTACGCGCAGTGCATCGCCGACGCCGGGGACGACCTGGCCAAGGCGCAGAAATGCGCCAGCCTGCTCAAGTAGCGCACGTCGCATAGGCTGCGCCGGGTGCAGCTGCGCTCCTTCCTGACCAGCGGCGAGGGGTGGCCGTACCTCCTGGTGCCGCTCATCCCGCTGGCGATCGCCCTCGACATCGCGGGGGCGGGCGCGGTCGCCATCTTCTTCGTGTCCGCGGGCGGCGTGATCCCGACCGCGGCGCTGATGGGTCGCGCGACCGAGGAGCTGGCGCACCGGTCCGGCCCCGGGATCGGCGGCCTGCTGAACGTCACCTTCGGCAACGCGCCCGAGATCATCATCGCGCTGTTCGCCCTCAACAAGGGGCTGCACGAGGTCGTCAAGGCGTCGCTGATCGGCTCGATGCTCGGCAACATCCTGCTCGTCCTCGGCGCCTCGATGTTCGTCGGCGGCCTGGGCCGCGACCGCCAGCGGTTCGACCGGACCGCCGCCTCGACGCAGTCGGCGATGCTGCTGCTGGCCGCCGTCGCGCTGGTCATGCCGGCGATCTTCGAGCTGATCCAGGGCAACGGCCTGCCGCTGCCCGGCGACGAGATCCGCAACTACCCGTCCGACGTCGAGCACCTCTCGCT
>DASYBY010000331.1:0-3418 GCA_036500525.1 Baekduia sp.
GATCGTCCGGCCGTCGACGTTCTCGCGGACCGCGCGGGCGTGGCCGCTGCCGACGACGTAACAGGTGTCGCTGGCATCGCCCTCGCGGAAGATGACTTGTCCGCCGGGGAACTGGCGCGGGACGGCGACGTCGGCGACGCGGCCGAGATCGCCGGGCGCGAGCGCCTCGAACACCGGCACCTGAGCCAGCAGTTCGACGCTCTGCGCACTGGAGGGCACCGAGGCAGTCTAAGCGAGCCGTCAGGCGGCTCGGTCCAGCGCGGTCTCGCGGCGGCGGCGGCGCAGCGTGCGGGCGGCGAACCAGGCCAGCAGGGCGAGAATCGCCAGCGGCCCGAGGACGGCGAGGGCGATGACCGCGACGCCGCCGGCGACCTCCAGGACGCGCCCGGCGTCGTGCAGCGCGTCGCCGGGCGTCCAGGCGCCGCCGCCGTGCGCGGCCGGGCGGCCGGTGCCCTGGACCGTGACCTCGACCGTCGCGAGGTCGGCGCGGCGGCGCACGCTGTTGAGCGCGCTCTGGCGGGCGGCGATCTCGTCGCGGTTGTCGGCCAGGCGCGCCTTCAGGCTGGCGATCTGGCGGTCGGTGGTCGCGCGGCCCAGCGCCTGCAGGAGCGCGCGGCGCTCGGCGCGGGCGTCGTCGAGCCGGTCGGCGGCCGACGCGGCCGTGGCGGTGATGTCGGTCGAGGCCTGCGTCAGGCCGCCGACGTGCGCGAGCTTGGACAGGCCCTGCAGCGCGTCGTCGAGGTGCGCGGACGGGATCCGCAGGGTGAACTCGGCGGTGCCGCGGGTGTCCTGGGTGGTGACGTGCGAGCGCTGGACGTAGCCGCCGGCGGCCTGGGTCTCCCGTACGACGCCGTCGGCGGTGTCCTGGACGTCGGCGGGGGCGGGCGTGAGGGTCAGCGCGGCGGAGCGCTCGACCTTGCGGGGGCCGGCGGTCGTGGGCGCGGGGAGCGGGGCGGACTTCGCGGCGCTCTGGGAGGAGGAGGAGGTCGAGGGCGCGGTCTCGGCGGCGTCGGCGCTGGAGGTCGCGCCGGAGCCGGGCGCGGCCGGGGCGGAGCCGATGGTGGGGTCGCCGCCGCGGACGCCGGAGCCGGTGAGGGGCGCGATGGTGGTGGGGCGCGAGGAGGACGAGGACGACGCCGAGTCGCCGCCGCCGCTCGTGGTGGATCCCGGCAGCGCCACAACCACGACGATGAGGCCCGCGGCGACCGCGGCGCCCAGGCCGGGGAGCAGGAGCGGCGACTGGCGCAGCCGGGCGCGCCAGGAGCCACCGCGCTTCGGCGTCGCCGCTGCCCGCTCGCTCGCGAACCCCGCGTGCACGCGGGCGTCGAGCGCGGCGAGGAACGACGCGTCCGGCTCGGGGCGCACCGCCTCGACGTCGGCCACCAGCGTGGCCAGGTCCGGATCGGCGCCGGGCTCGTGCGCCAAGGCGGCCTCCAGCTCGCGCAGCCCGCGCTCGACCTCGGGATCCGGGAGGGCGTTACGACGGGGCATGGCAGGCCTTCCGGAGTCGGGTGACCGCGCGGTGCACGCGGGTGCCGGCGTTGGTCTCGGAGACGCCGAGGACCTTGGCGATCTCGGCGTTGCTGAGGCCGGCGTGGAACTTCAGGGAGATCAGCTCGCGCTCGCGCGGGTCGAGCTGGGCGAGCGCGGCGCTGACCGTCGCGCGGCGCAGCGCCGCGTCGTCGTGGTCGGCCGCGTCGGCGGCGCGCTCGCCGGCGGTGACGTCCTCGGGGTCGGCGAGCAGCGCGGCGGAGCGGCGGCGCAGGCGCAGCTCGTCCAGCGCCGCGTTGCGGGCGATGCCGAAGAGCCAGGCGCGCTGCGTCCCGCGCCGGGGGTCGAAGCTGCCCTGGCGCCGGTAGGCGCGCTCGAAGGCCGCGGCCGTGACGTCCTCGGCCGCCGCGCGGTCGCGCAGCAGCGTCAGCGCGTACGCGAAGACGTCGGACGCCGCCTCGCGATAGAGCGCATCGAACCGGGCCGTCGACGGTTCGGAGGTGGAGATCTCCATGACTGTTTCCACGACGACACTACGGTCCTGCGACCGGTTCATCACACGCCGCTACATTTGCGGCGTGCCCGCCCCGCGCCGTGCCGCCGCCGCCCTCGCCTCCGCCGTCGCCGCGGGGGCCGCCGTCCTGGCCGTGGGCGCCTCGGGCGCCGGCGCGGCCGCGACGCCCACCACGACCACGCCAGCGAAGCCGCCGGCGGTCGACAAGTCGCCGCTGCTGTGGGCGACGGTCAACATCTGCGACACCGCCAAGCACCCCGACACGATCGGCATCCGCGCCTCGATGCCCGGCTCGGGGCACAAGGGCGAGAAGATGTACATGCGGTTCCAGGTGCAGTACTTCCGCGCCTCGACCCAGAAGTGGGCGCCGACGGACGCGACGGTCGACTCGGGCTTCCAGTCGGTGGGCGCCGCGACGTACAAGCGCCGTGAGTCGGGCTGGAACTTCTCGATCACGCCGCCGCCCACGGGCCAGACCTACCGCCTGCGCGGCGTGGTCTCCTATGAGTGGCGCAAGGGCAAGACGGTCGTCGACAAGGCGACCGAGCGCACGCACACGCGCCACAAGGACACCTTCGGCGCCGACCCCAAGGGGTACAGCGCCGCGGAGTGCATCATCAAGCCGTAGGCGTAGCTACGGCCGCGGGTCGAACAGCCGCGGGTCGTTGGTGATGACGCCGGTGACGCCCATCTGCTCGAAGCGGCGGATGCGGTCGGCGTCGTCGACCGTCCAGACGTAGAGCTCGCCGCCCGCCCGCTCGACGGTCCGGACGAAGTGCGGCGTGACGAGCGAGAAGTGCGACATGACGGCGTCGATCTCGCCGGCGCGCATCGCCCGGGCGATCATGCGGGGGATCGTGCGGCGCCACACGGCGACGGTCGCCAGCGCGAGGCCCTTGGTCGCCGGATGGGCGAGGTAGTTGCGCCGCACGCGCGGGACCGACCAGCCGAGGCGGATCGTGGAGGACGCCGCGCGCAGGACCGGCAGCGACTCGACCTCCATCGTGGAGATCAGCGTGCGCTCCTCCATCCCGCGCTCGCGCAGCGCGTCGATCACCTGCTGCTCGTAGCCGGCGAGCTTGAGGTCGACGTCGATGTCGATCCCCGCGAACGCCTCGGTGCAGAGGTGGTCGAGGCCCTCCTCGAGCGTGAGCGGGTCGCCTTCGGCCGCGGCCTTGAAGTCGTGGGCGAGCACGAGGCGCCCGGTGCCGTCGGGGTGCTCGGGCAGCACGTCGAACTCCACCATGTCGCAGCCGTGGGCGATCGCCGCGTCGAAGCTCGCCGCGGTGTTGCCGGGCGCGATGTGGTCGGCGCCCTTGTGGCCGATGCGGCGCACGGCGGGTCGCTGGGTCGGTCTGGTCACGTCTGACATCCGGGGCACCAGTATGTCGTCCGGTTGTCGTCGCCCTGCCC
>DASYBY010000332.1:0-7745 GCA_036500525.1 Baekduia sp.
TGCGCCGAGCGCCGCGAGCGGGCATGCTGGAGTGATGATCCAGCTCTACCAGGCCGAGTGGTGCCCCTTCTCCCATCAGGTCCGCCAGCGGCTGACCGAGCTGGGCGTGCCGTTCGTCGCCCATCAGGTCGAGCCCGAGCCCCACGAGCGCGACGCGATGGCCGGCGCGACCGGCGGCGCGCGCATCATCCCCGTCCTGATCATGGAGGACGGGACCGTCGTCGGTGGCGACACCGACGAGATCCTCGACGCGCTCGATCGCACCTACGAGGAGAACCAGTTCACCAAGGCCCACCACGAGCGGCGGGTCGAGGCGCAGCTGTTCGAGCAGGACTCCTAGGCCGCCGCGAGCATCAGCGCGCCCCAGTCCTCGGTCGCGCCCAGGCGCGACAGCAGCGCCGCGACCTGCCCGAAGGAGCGCACGACCGCCAGGTCGCCGGGGCGCGGCGTGACCTCGTCGGCGAGCGCGAGCGCGCCGCCGAGGTGCTCCATCCCGCGCTCGGCGGCGGTCGCCAGCGCCGGGCCGTCGAGCAGCGCCTCGCCGAGCAGCAGGTCGCCGACCAGCGTGCTGATCAAGGCATAGGCCTTCAGCGCGCAGCCGGCGGGCAGGACGGCCAGCGCCTCGGAGACCGCGACGGTGAACCCGTCCTGGTCGCCGCCGCGCAGGTGCGCCAGCGCTGCGAGCGCCGCCGCGACCCGCTCGCGGTCGGCCGGCCGCGACACGCCCGCGCCGAGCAGGCCGACGCGCCCGTCGGGCAGCAGGAGGACGTGGCCGGGGCGCAGGTCGGTGAGGGCGATGCCGCCGCGGGCGGCCGTCACGTGCGCGGTGACCAGCAGGCGCGCGAGCGGCCCGGGGTCGTCCGGCGTGGCCTCGTCCAGCGTCAGGCCGTCCAGCAGCTCGGTCACGAGCACGCTCTCGCCGCTCAGCTCCAGGTCCGGGGCCGGGATCACCAGGCCCTCGATCCCCCGCAGCAGCCGCCTGACCTGCCGCTGGTTGGACGCCTCGTGCTCCAGGTCCAGCTCGTCGAGCGCCGTCTCGCGGATCTCGCGGAGGATCGCCCCGGCGTCCATCGCCCCGAAGACCTGGCGCACCGGCGTCGCGAGGAGGTCGAGGAGCGAGAGGTCCGAGCGGACGCCCGCGGCCAGCCCGGGGCGCAGCACCTTGATCGCGACCGGGCGGCCGTCGTGCACCCCGCGGTGGACCTGGGCGGCGGGCGTGACGGCCAGCGGCTCGGGGTCGAGGCTGTCGAGCACCTTCGCCGGCGCCGAGCCCCACGCGCTCTTGAGCACGCGCTCGACGTCGGCCGGCGCCCACGGGACGGTCGCGGCGGCGTGCGCGGCGCCCAGCTCGGCCGGCCACCGGCTCAGCGTGGCGGGCAGCGCGTCGGCGGGCACGACGTCGGCGATGCGCGCCAGGCCGACGCGCCCGCTCGACGAGCGGCGCACGAGCGAGCCGCCGGCTTCCAGGAGGCTGCGCAGCGCGGGTGGGAGCGAGGGAGCGGTGGACATCAACGGCGCAACGTACCCGTCGGGGCCGCGGGCCATCGCGGCAGCGACGGCTCAGCCGGCGAGCTGCGCGACGGCCTCGGCGACCGGGGTCTCGCCGGAGATCAGCCCGAACCGCCGCCCCGCGGTGCCCGGCGTGTCGAGCACGGCCACCAGGACCGCGGCGACGTCGGCCCGCGGGATCTCCCCGCGCGGCACCTGCGCGGCGGCCTGCACCCGGCCCGTGGCGGCGTCGTCGGTGAGCGCCCCCGGCGCGACGATGGTGTAGGCCAACCCGCTCTCGGTGAGCTTCTTGTCGGCCTGGCCCTTGGCGCGCAGATAGGTCCCGAAGCCGCCGTCGTCCTCGGCCTCGGGGTCGGCGCCCATCGAGCTGACGATGACGTAGCGGCCGATCCCGTTGCGCCGGGCGACCTCCATGAGCTTGACCGCGCCCGCGTAGTCGACGGTCCACTTGCGCTGCGGCCCGCTGCCCGGGCCGGCGCCGGCGGCGAAGACGATCGCGTCGGCGCTGCCGAGCTGCTGCGCGAGCGCGTCGACGTCGAGGGCCTCCAGGTCGGCGACGACCGGCTCGGCTCCGGTCGCCTGCACGTCGGCGGCGTGGTCGGGGTTGCGGATCAGCGCGCGGACGCGATGGCCGGCCCCGGCGAGCAGCGGCTCCAGCTCCAGCGCGATCTTGCCGTGGCCTCCGGCGATGACGATGTCCATGCGCCTGACGGTATCCGCCGGCGCCGGTTCTCACGAACGGCTGGGTCGGATGGCCGATCGTTGTCCACCGGGACAAAGACGGGCGCGGGACGGTCGGTCAGGCTCCCCCGCCGCATGATCCTCGCCGACGCGACCACGGACACCCTCGGCTTCGCCGGTCACCTCGGCGCCGACGTCGGCCTGAACTCCGCGTGGGTGATGGTCGCCGCGGTGCTCGTCATGTTCATGCAGGCGGGCTTCGCGATGCTGGAGATCGGCTTCGTCCGCGGCAAGAACGCCGGCTCGGTCATCGCCAAGATCCTCGTGAACTTCGCGATCGCGGCGCTCGGCTTCTGGGCGGTCGGGTTCGCGTTCGCCTTCGGCGGGACCGGCGACATCCTGGGCACGCACGGCTTCTTCGTGTCGAACGCGGCGTCCTTCCCCTTGTCGTTCCCGTCCAACCCGCACGGCGTGACGGCCGAGACGCTGTGGTTCTTCGAGTTCACGTTCTGCGCGGTCGCGTTGGCGATCGTGTGGGGCACGACGCTGGAGCGCATCAAGTTCGGCGTGTACGTGATCTTCGCCGTGGTCTTCTCGACCGTGATCTACCCGGTCATCGCGCACTGGATCTTCGGCGGCGGATGGCTGGCGAGCGCCGTGCACGTGCAGGACTTCGCCGGCGCGATCGTCGTGGACGTCACCGGCGCCGCCGCCGGGCTGGCGATCCTGCTGCAGCTCGGGCCGCGCCGCGGCAAGTACGGACCCGACGGCGGCGCGCGGGCGATCCCGGGCCACAACATGCCGCTCTTCGGCCTCGGCGTGCTGATCCTCTGGCTGGGCTGGTTCGGCTTCAACCCGGGGTCGACGCTGAGCGCGCTGGACGGGCGCTTCGGGACCGTCGCGATGATCACGCAGCTGTCCGGCAGCGCGGGTGTGATCACGGCGATGATCGTCATGTACGCCAAGACGAGCACGTTCGACATCGGCATGGCCGGCAACGGCGCGATCGCGGGGCTCGTGGCGATCACCGGTCCGGCGGGCTACGTCGAGCCGTGGGCCGCGCCGATCATCGGCGGCGTCGCGGGCGTCATCGTCGTCTACGGCGTGCTGGCGATCGACAAGCGGCTCGACGATCCGGTCGGCGCGCTGGCCGCGCACGGGCTGTGCGGCATGTGGGGCGCGCTGGCCTGCGGGCTGTTCGCCGCCCCGCGCCTGGCCGCCCACAACCTGCCCGGGAGCCACGGCGGCCTGCTGATGACCGGCTCGCTGCGGCAGCTCGGTGCGCAGGTCGTGGGCATCGTCGTGGTCGCCGCCTTCGCGTTCCTGGTGTCCTACGCGACGTTCTACGCGATCCGCAAGACCTACGGGTTGCGCGTCAGCGCGCAGGAGGAGAACGCCGGCCTGGACATCTCCGAGCACGGCATGTACGGCTACCCGGAGCAGTTCATCCCGGCGCCGGAGCTGGTCGGCTACGGCGCGATGCCGGCGGGGCTGCGCCTCGGCACCGGGCCGATGTCCGACCCCGAGGTGACGGTCCGCTAGCCCTGCGCGGCGGCCCGCGCGGCGACGAACGCCTCGTGCTGCGCGCACGCCTGGGCCCACAGGCGCTCCATGCGCTGCGGGCCGAGCGCGTCGGGATCGATCGCGAACGTGTCGCGCAGGACCGCGGCGAACGCGCCGGCGTCGGCGATCACCGTCCGCTCGCGCAGCCCCGGGCCGTCGACGGCCAGCGTCCGCGAGCGCAGCGTGACGACGCGCTCGTCGTAGGGCCGCTGGACGACCAGCGTCTTGACGAAGCCCGACTCGGGCGACGTCGCGATGCGGAGGTGGTGCGGCGCGAAGTCCTCGGCGGTCGAGGCGGAGCCGGCGAACCAGAAGCCCGGCGTCTCGCCCCACTCGTGCTGCTCCAGCCACCAGCCGCCGTCGGGCTCGCGCTCGACGGTCCACGTGAACGGCCCGACGGTGAACGGGCCGTCGCGCAGCGGGATCGGATCCAGCGGCGCCTCGCCCCAGCCGGCGTCGGCGATGAACTGCTCGCCCGCGACGTCGACGACCAGCGCCATGTGGTCGGTCAGCGCGCCGGCGGCGCGGGCGCCGCGTGGCTTGACGACCGCCTCGCGGCGCTCGACGGCGAAGCCGAGCGCGGTGAGCAGCTCCAGCAGCATGGTGTTCATCTCGAAGCAGTAGCCGCCGCGGCCGCCGGGCAGCAGGCGCGTGACGAGGGCGTCGGCGTCCAGCGGCGCGTGCTCGCCCAGTTGGGGCGTGAGCCCGGCGTAGGAGATCCGAGAGAGGAACGCGCGGTGGACTGTGCGGAGACCGGAGGCATCGGGAGCCGGCCGCTCGGTCAGTCCGATGTGGTCCAGGAGGCGGTCGGTCAGCGCGGGATCGAGCACGGTGGGGACTCTACGAGAGCCCCCACCGCCGCCCGCCCGTACCTACTTGGTGTGGATGGTGTGCTCGCTGCCGGTGTTCGGCACGAAGCTGCCGTTGACCACGCCGGCGTAGACGCGGTAGGTGCCGCCGCTGGTGATCTTGACCTTCTTGCTGTAGGTCGACGACGTTGCGCTGTGGTGGCGCGCCGAGGTGCCCGCGATCGTGACCCACTTGCCGTCGCGGCGCTTCTGGATCGCCAGCGGCGTGCCGTCCACGGCCGGGCGGATCGCGCCCGAGAACGTGAGCGAGTGGCCCTTGTGGACCGTCGTGGCGCCCAGGCGCGTGCTGATGAGGACCGAGACGCTGACGACGACGACCGGGCTGACGACCGCCGGCTTGTCGGGCAGCGCGACCCGGAACTGCGTGTTCAGGGGGATCGCCATGAGGCCGAAGGAGAAGTTGCCCGCGGGGTCGGTGATCAGCTTGTTGCCCACCGGCTTGAAGCCCTGGGTGTAGGGGAACGGGTTGCTCTGCAGCACGACCTCGCGGCCGCCGTTGCCCGTGCCGGTGAGCTGGCCGGCCAGCGTGGTGGTGCCGCCGAACGGCACCGGGTTGGGCAGCGCGCCGAGCGTCACGCCCAGCGGCTGGACGAGCGTCTTGAAGGTGCGGTCGGCGCCCTTGGCCAGGCCCTTGGCGTTGCGCGCGATCAACCGGTAGTGGTAGATCGTGGCCGGCGCCAGGCCGGCGAGGTCGGCCGTGACCGTCTTCTTCGCGGTGCCCGTGAGCGTCTGCTCGGGCGTGACCGAGCCGTAGGCGCTGGTCGGTCCGTACTGGAACTGGACGGTCGTGCTCGCGCCGTCGGGATTGGCCGTGCCGGTGAGGCGGGCCGTCTGCTGGGCGATGTTCGCGGCTCCGCCGGTGGTGACGGCCGGTGCGGTCGCTGCCTGGGCGGCGACGGGGAGCGCCAGCGCGAGCGCGAACGCGCCCACCCCGAGCGCGGCTCTGATGGTCTTGACGTGCATGGGTCCCTCCCGATGGGATTCTCGAAGGCGTTGGTATGTGACAACACCAGAAGTGCGCCGGTGTCGCGGTCCCGTACCCACTACTGTCCGCGACCAACGCGGTACCACGCGGTACCACCCCCGGCAGCGACAGGAGACGCCGTGCCCGACACCAACCGTCAGATCCGCTTGGCCGCACGACCCCAGGGCGAGCTCAAGCCCACCGACTGGGAGCACGTCGACACGCCGGCCGCCGCGCCCGGCGAGGGCGAGTTCGCCGGCGTCACGCGCATGATCTCCCTGGACCCGGCCATGCGCGGGTGGCTGGACGACCGGCCGTCCTACGTGCCGCCGGTCGGCCTCGGCGAGGTCATGCGCGCCGGCTCGGTGATCGAGGTGGTCGAGTCCAACCACCCCAAGTTCGCCGTCGGCGACCACGTGGTCGGGATGTTCGGCGTGCAGGAGCGCGTGGTCTCCGACGGCCGCGGCGCGCTGGCCGTCGATCCGGGCGCGGCGCCGTTGTCGACCTACCTGTCGGCGCTCGGCATGCCGGGCATGACCGCGTACTTCGGCCTGCTCGACGTCGGCGCGCTCAAGGAGGGCGAGACCGTGCTCGTCTCGGGCGCCGCGGGCGCAGTCGGCTCGATGGTCGGGCAGATCGCGAAGATCAAGGGCTGCCGCGTCGTCGGCATCGCCGGCGGACCCGACAAGTGCGAGCTGCTGACCGACGAGCTGGGCTTCGACGCTGCGCTGGACTACCGCTCCGACGGCTTCAAGCAGGCGCTGCGCGAGGCGACGCCCGACGGCGTCGACGTCTACTTCGACAACGTCGGCGGCGAGATCCTCGACCTGGCGCTGACGCGGCTGGCAATGAAGGCGCGCGTGGTCATCTGCGGCGCCATCAGCCAGTACAACAACGAGACGGCCGTCAAGGGTCCCTCCAACTACCTCTCGCTGCTGGTGCGCCGCGCGCGGATGGAGGGCTTCGTCGTCTTCGACTTCGCCCAGCGCTACGCCGAGGGCGCGCAGGCGATCGCCGGCTGGATCGCGGAGGGCAAGATCACTTCGCAGGAGCACGTGGTGCAGGGCTCGGTCGACGACTTCCACGACACGCTGCAGATGCTCTTCCGCGGGGAGAACGTCGGCAAGCTCGTGCTGGAGATCGGCTGATGGTGGGCGGCGCACGCGCCGACGGCGCGCCGCTGCGCGACAAGGTCGCGCTGATCACCGGCGCCGCCAGCGGCCTGGGCCGCGCGACGGCGCTGGCCTTCGCCGAGGCGGGCGCGGAGGTGGTCGTCGCCGATCTCGACGAGGCCGAGGGCCGCGCGGTCGCTGAGCAGATCGGCGGGCACTTCGTGCGCTGCGACGTCTCCGACTACGAGCAGGACCAGGCGATGGTGGCCTTCGCCGTAGAGCGCTGCGGCGGGCTGGACATCGCCTACCTCAACGCCGGCGTGGCGACCGGCTGTGGCATCGGCGAGGACTTCGACGTCGCCAAGTACCGCCGCGCCAACGGGGCCAACCTCGACGGCGTCGTCTTCGGCACCCACGCCGTGCTGCCGGCGCTGAAGGCGCGCGGGGGCGGGGCGATCGTCGCCACGGCCTCGCTGGCCGGGCTGACCGCCGTGCCCTTCGACCCGCTCTACGCCGGCAACAAGCACGCCGTGGTCGGGCTCGCCCGCTCGCTCGGCCCCGCGCTGGCGGCCGACAACATCACCTACAACGCGATCTGCCCGGGCTTCGCCGAGTCCAAGATCATCGCGGGGTTCCGCGATGAGATCCTGGCCTCCGGCGTGGCGATCATCCCCGCCGAGACAGTGGCGGCGACGGTGCTGCGGATCGTGACCGGCGGGGCGACGGGCGAGGCGTGGTTCGTGCAGCCCGGGCGCGAGGCGCAGCCGTTTCGGTTCCGGAACGTGCCGGGTCCGGGGACAGAGGACCCGACCGTCTCGGCCTGAGGCTGGCTCGCGAGACCCTTCGGGCGGTCCGCTCTCGTGATGGAGTGGACCGCCTCGGCGCGCGTCGGACCGGTGTGTCGATGCGCTCCCCTGGCCGGGCGGGACCGGCGTGATCGCCGGCCGTGCGGCGCTAGGCGACGGGCTCAGGCTCGGGTTCTGAAGCGGGCTCGGGCGGCCCGATCAACTCTTGTACCGAAACCTTGAGCGCCGCCGCCACCTGGAC
>DASYBY010000333.1:0-10355 GCA_036500525.1 Baekduia sp.
GAGTCGCGGATCCGCGACGTCGACATGGCGGACGAGATGGTCTCCCTGACCAAGAACCAGATCCTGTCGCAGGCAGGCATGTCCATGCTGTCGCAGGCCAATCAGGCGCCTCAGAGCGTCCTGAAGCTCATCGGCTAAGGATCGCAGCACCCAGAGAGCGGGACATCGAGGGGCGGCTTGGGCCGCCCCTCGGTCGTTCTCGTGACGCCTGGAGTGAAGGATCGGCGAAGCGGGCCGATCACCGTGGGGAATGAGCGTCGAGAACGTGCTGGCTCGCATCGCGCAGCTGGACCATCCGCTGGCCCAGCCGGTGCCGACCGCCCCCGTCACCGGGGGCGGCACGTCGACGACGTCGTTCGCCAACCTGCTCCAGGGCCAGGCGCTGTCGGCCACGCCGGTCGGCGCCGCGGGCGCGACGGACGCCACGCTCGGGTTCTCGGGCGCGACCGCGACCGCCGGGCAGCGCGCGCTCGCCGCCGCCCAGGGCGAGGTCGGCCAGACCGAGCAGCCGCCGGGCTCCAACGACTCCCCGCGCATCGCCCAGTACCGCCAAGCGACGGCCGGCAGCGGCATCGGGCCGTGGTGCTCCTACTTCGTCTCCTGGGCCGCGCAGCAGGCGGGCGCCCCGCTCGGCGAGGCCGGCCAGGGCTTCGGCTCGGTCAGCGCCGTCTCGGCCTGGGCGCAGCGCACCGGGCGCTTCACGCCCGCGGGCACCGGCACGCCGCCGGCCCCCGGCGACCTCGTCGTCTGGGGCGGCGAGCACATCGGCATGGTCGAGTCGGTCGATCCCGACGGCAAGATCCACACCATCGAAGGCAACTCCTCCAACATGGTCACGCGCCGCACGCACGACGCGACCGGCGACGGCGCCACCGGCTACGTGCGCCTCGGCTAGGACCCTCCGTCATGACTCCCTCCCCGCGTGTGACGCTCGGTGTCGCGACCTACTCGCGCGACACGTACCTGGCCGAGGCGGTCGCCTCCTGCCTGGCCCAGGACTACGACGACCTCGAAGTCCTCGTCGTCGTCGACGGCTCGGTCAACCCGCGGATCGACGAGATCCTCGCGGGATTCGACGACCCACGCCTGCGCGTGGTGCGCCACGAGACCAACCGCGGCATCGCCGAGGCCTACAACACGATCGTCCGCCAGGGCCGCGGCGAGCTGATCGCCATGCTCGGCGACGACGACGTCTGCCGGCCCGACCGCATCAGCCGCTCGGTCGCGATCTTCGACGCGCACCCCGACACCGGCGTCGTCCACGGCAACGCCACCATCATCGACGAGCACGGCGTGCAGCGCGGACGGTGGCAGAGCGGCGACTTCACGCCCGCCGAGCTGCTGCGCCACCTGGTGCGCGAGCACTGCACGCTGGTCGACCCGTCGCGCCTGGTGCACCGGCGCGTCTACGACGCGGTCGGCGGCTACGTCGCGGAGTACACCGTCGCGCAGGACTTCCACTTCTGGCTGCGCGCCGCCCCCGAGTTCCGCTTCCGGCACGCCGGTCCCGAGCCGCTCATCCACCTGCGCCGCCACGGCGACAACGGCTCGGGCGACGGCGAGGAGGCGATGGCCGAGCAGATCGCGCAGGTCGAGTCCGCGCTGTCGGAGACCGTCGACCGGCTGGGCCTGCGCCGGCTGGTGCCCGAGGTCGACTGGCCGATCCTGCATCCCGACGCGGCGCGCCGCCGCGCGCTGGAGCTGCTGGCCGACGCCGTGGAGCACCGCGCGGTGCCGGCGCCGCGCCTGGCACGCCGGCTGCGCCGCGAGGCCGCCGACGTCCCCGCCGCCCCGGCGCCGCGCCGCGACAAGGGCCGCCTGCTGATGACGGCCTTCGGCTGGAACGACAGCGGCGGCGGCACGATGCTGCCGCGCTTCGCCGCCAAGGAGCTCGTCCGCCGCGGCTGGGACGTCACGGTCTTCCACGCCGCGGTCGCCCCCGACCCGTCGGGCGTGCCGTACGCCCTGCGCGAGTGGGAGGAGGACGGCGTCCGCCTCGTCGGCGTCCACAACCGCCCGAGCGCGCTGTACGACACGGGCCGCCCGGACCGCGAGCTCGACGACCCGCCGATCACGACCGCGTTCGCCGACGTGATGGATCGCTTCAAGCCCGACGTCGTCCACTTCCACAACCTGCACAACCTCGGCGCCGAGCTGATCGACGTCGCCGCGGCGCGGGGCGTGCCGTCCTACTTCACCACGCACAACTACTGGCTGGTCTGCCCGCGCGCGTACCTGCTGCGCGGCGACGGCGCGCTGTGCGACGGCCCGGGCGACGCGGGCGCCGACTGCGCCACGTGCGTCGGCAGCCACGACGCCGCGGGCTACCAGGCGCGGCTGGCGGGCATCCGCGAGCGCGCCGCGCGCGGCCTCACGACGGTGCTGACGATCTCCGACGCGGTCCGCCGCGTGCTGATCGACCAGGGCTATCCGGCCGAGCTGCTCGACGTCGTCCGCCAGTCGGTCCCCGCGATGGACGAGCTCTGGGAGCGCGTCGGGCGCGACCGCCGGCCGGGGCGCCGCGACGAGGCGGTGCTGACCGTCGGCTTCTTCGGCTCGGCCTACGCGCAGAAGGGGCCGCAGCTGCTGGTCGAGGCCGCGCAGCGCACGGAGCACAGGATCGCCGTCCGGATCCACGGCGAGCTGCCGGCGCCGATGCGCCGCCGGCTGGAGCAGCTCGACACGCGCGGCGTCGCCGAGCTGCACGGCACGTTCAGCCCCGACGAGCTGCCCGACCTGCTGGCCGGCGTCGACGCCGCCGCGCTGCCGTCGATCTGGTGGGACTGCGCGAACCTCGCCGCCCGCGAGTGCCTCGCGGCGCGCGTGCCGCTGCTGGCCCCGCGCATGGCCGGCCTGGCCGAGGCGATCACCGACGGCGTCGACGGGCTCGCGTTCGACGGCCTGGACGTCGACGGGCTCGCGCGCGTACTCGACCGCCTCGCCGCGGAGCCCGGGTTGTTGGAGGAGTTGCAGCGTGGCATCGAGGCGCCGCGGAGCTTCGCGCGGTTCATCGACGACTACGAGAGCTACTACGCGGGCGAGCGCCCCGGGCGCATCGGCCCCGACGGCGAGCCGCCGCTGGCCGTCGCGTGGACCGGCGAGCAGGACGCGCCGGCCAGCCTCGCGCACATCAACCGCGAGGTCTGCGACGTGCTGGAGGCCGACCCCGGGTTCGTCGTGCGCCGCCGCGCGACCGACCGCCCGGCGCCGCCCGCGCCGCTGCCGCACACCGCCGACGTCGAGGTGCGCCACCAGTGGCCGCCGGACCTGCGCGCCCCGGCCTCCGGCCACCTCGCGCTGATCCAGCCGTGGGAGTTCGGGTCGATCCCGGCCGCGTGGGCGGAGCCGCTGAAGACGGTGGTCGACGAGCTGTGGGTGCCGTCGGAGTACGTGCGCCGGATGTACCTCGACGCCGGGCTGGAGCCCGATCGCGTCGCGGTCGTGCCCAACGGCGTCGACCTGGAGCGCTTCTCGCCTTCCGGCCCGGCATTGGACCTCGACGCGCCCGGGCTGCGCCTGCTGTTCGTGGGCGGCGCGATCGCGCGCAAGGGCATCGATCTGTTGTTGCAGGCCTATGCCGAGGCGTTCGCGGGGCGCGACGACGTCACGCTCGTGGTCAAGGACTTCGGCGCCGACGGCGTCTACCGCAACGGCGACCGCGCCGAGCTGGAGCGCATGGCGGCCGACCCGGCCGGGCCGCGCGTCGTGCACCTCACCGACGTGCTCTCCGACGACGAGGTCGCCGCGCTGTACCGCGCCTGCGATGTGCTGGTCCATCCCTACCGCGGCGAGGGCTTCGCGATGCCGGTGCTGGAGGCGATGGCCTGCGGGCTGCCCGTCGTCGTCACCGACGGCGGCCCGACCGACGAATTCTGCCCGCCCGAGGCCGGCTGGCGCGTGCCCGCGGTCCGCGCGATGCTCCCCGGCCGCACGATCGGCGCGATGCCGACGGTGGGCGACCCGTGGATGCTGGAGCCCGACCGCGCGGCGCTGGTCGCGCAGCTGCGCGCCGCCGCCGATGCCGGCGAGGCCGAGCGCGCCCGCCGCGGCGCCCTGGCCCGCACCGCGGCCGAGCGGCTGTCGTGGGAGGCGGTTGGCGCGCAGTACGCCGCGCGCCTGCGCGGGCTGGCGGCGCGCCCGCCGCGCCTCGCGGACGTGGTCGATCCCGAGCTGGACTTCGCCGCCGCGAGCGGCCCGCGGCTGCTGGCGATCCCCGCCTACCGCGGGACCGACCGGCTGGCCGAGCTGCTGTCGGCCTGGTCCGTCGCGGCGCCCGCGGGAACCCCCGGCACGCTCGTCCTCGTCGCCGACCCCGCGGTCGACGGCACGCCCGAGGAGGTCGAGGGCCACATCGTCGCGGCGGCGACCGCCGCCGGCGTCGACCTCGACCACTGCGCCGACATCGAGGTCCGGTTCTTGTACGCCTCGCCCGGCCGCGACGGCGCGCTGCACGCGGCCACCGACGCCTTCGTCCCGCTCCACGGCGCCTCCGCCGGCCACGAGCGGCTGGCCCGGACGGCCGGCAACGCGGTGCTCGCCGCGGACGCCGCGGCGCTCACTGCCTTCCTGGCCGCCGCCGCGCCGGCGCTCTCCGTCGCCTGAGGCCGGACCCGAGCAACCCGCGCGCCCCTGACCCCCATATGGGGGGCCAAACCAGCACGCGTCCCTCCGGGCTAGCGCTGCGGGTAGCGCAGGCCCAGCCCCGGCACCGTCACGGTCCCGGGCTGGTCGGTCACGGTGCCGATGCGTCGGGCGCCCGGATGGCCGGCGGCGAGGATCGCGGCGGCCTCGTCGGCGTGGGCCTCGGGCACGGTGGCGACGAAGCCGCAGCCCATGTTGAAGACCTCCCACATCTCCTCGGTGGTCACGGAGCCGAGGCGCGCGACGAGGCCGAAGACGGGCGGCACGGGCAGCGGATCCTCGATCGCGTAGCCGCTGCCGAGGCGCAGGAGGTTGGTCAGGCCGCCGCCGGTGATGTGCGCCAGGCCGTGCACCGGGACGCCGGAGCGCAGCAGCGCGAGCACCGCGCGGACGTAGATGACGGTGGGCTCCAGCAGCGCGTCGGCCACGCTTGCGCCGCCCAGCTCGGCGGGCTTGTCGTCCAGGCTCAGGCCGCCGTCGTGCTGCAGCGCACGGCGGGCCAAGGTGTAGCCGTTGGAGTGCAGGCCGGAGGACGGGACGCCGATCAGCGCGTCGCCCGGTGCGGTCTTCTCACCGGTGACGATGTCGTCGAGCTTGACCGTGCCGATGGCGGTCGCGCAGAGGTCGAAGCCGTGGGGGGAGGGATGGCCGCGGATCAGCTCGGGGATGACCGCCAGCTCGCCGCCGGGGATCTCGCAGCCCGCGGCCTCGGCGCCGACCTTCAGGCCCATGCCGATCCGCGCGAGCCGCGGCGCGTCGACCTGCTCGACCGCGAGGTAGTCGACCAGCGCGATCGGCTCCGCGCCGACGCAGATGATGTCGTTGACGTTCATCGCGACGCAGTCGATGCCGACGGTCTCCAGCCGGTCGGCCTCCTCGGCGACGACGAGCTTGGACCCCACGCCGTCGGTGCAAAGCGCGATCCCGAGGTCGTCGCTGACCCGCAGGACCGACGCGTAGTGGCCGCTGGGCACGACGGAGCGCGACGGGCGGCCGAGCTCGATCGTGCGCAGGACGTCGACCAGCGCGCCGACGCCCTCGTCGGCCTGATCGGTGTCGACACCGGCGGCGGCGTACGCATCTGACATAGACCGAGATCGTCCCACAGGCACCCGCGTCAGCGCGCGCCGGGCGCCGCTCAAGCGCCTGGACGAATGGCCGACCACCGGAGGGATGTCTGCCTCCGCGTCCGCGGCGCGTCCGCGATCCATCCTGGTCGTCCATCCCGCGCTGCCCACGCACGACATGGACGCGGGCTCGCTCCGGCTCCGCTGGATCGTCGAGCTGCTGGTCGCCGAGGGCCATCGCGTGACGTTCCTCGGCCACTCCGGCTGGGCGCAGGATCATCGCTACGCGGACGAGCTGCGCGACCTCGGCGTCGAGGTCCATCGCTACAACGGCCGCTGGTGGCGCGAGCAGCGGGGCGCGCGGGTCCCCGGCCCGGGGATCGACCTCGACGGCCTGCTGCACCGCGGCCGCTTCGACCTCGCCTGGCTCTCGACCTACGAGATGGGCGAGTTCTACGCCCCGTCGATCCGCCGCGCCTCGCCGGCGACGCGGGTGCTGATCGACAGCGTCGACGTCCACCACGTCCGCGAGCGCCGGGGCGCGGCGCTCACCGGCGACCCCGCCGCGTTCGAGGCCGCCGAGCGCACCCGGCTGCGCGAGCGGGCCGTCTACTCCGCGGCCGACGCGCTGGTCGCCGTCAGCGCGGTCGACGCCGAGGCGATGTCCGAGCTCGCCCCCGACGTGCCGGTGTCGGTGGTCTCGACCGTGCACGCGCTCCCCGCGTCCGGCCCCGACGTCTCCGCCCGCGACGGCCTCGTCTTCGTCGGCGGCTTCGACCACCAGCCCAACGTCGGCGCCATGGTCGACTTCGTCGGCGGCCCCTGGCCGTCCATCGCCGCCGCGCTGCCTGGCGTCGCGCTGACGATCGTCGGCAGCAACCCGCCGCCGGTCGTCCAGGCGCTCGGCGCGACGCCGGGCGTGACGGTCACCGGCTGGGTCCCCGAGACCGCGCCGTACCTCGATGCCGCCCGCGTCTCGATCGCGCCGCTGCGCTACGGCGCCGGCGTCAAGGGCAAGGTCGGCGAGGCCATGAGCCACGGCCTGCCGGTCGTGACGACGTCGGTCGGCGCCGAGGGCATGGGCCTCGTCGACGGCCAGACGGCGCTCATCGCCGACACTGACGAGGCCTTCGCCGCCGCCGTCGCCCGCGTCTACGAGGATCGCGGGCTGTGGGAGCGGCTGGCCGCGGCCGGGCGGGCGCACGTCGAGCGCACGCACGGCCTGGAGGCCACGCGCGCCGCGCTGCGCGACACGCTCCGCAGCACGATCCGCGGCGCCTTCGTGGCCACCGACGCGTGGAGCGATCCCGCGGCGCTGACCGCGACGCTGCAGGGCTACCTGCGGGCGTTCGGCGCCGACGACCCCGTCTCGCTGGTCCTGGGCATCCCGCCCGCCGGACCCGAGCCCGAGGCCGCCGCGCAGCGCGCCATGGACGCCCTCGCCACGCTGGGCGCCGACCCCGAGCAGATCCCCGACGTGATGATCGTGCCCGCCACCGACCACGTCCCGGTGCCCACCGGCGGGGCGCGCGTCGGCGCCACGGGCCGCCGCGAGGCGCCGGTCGCCGTGCTCGCGCCCGACGACGGCCCCGAGGCCTGGCACGCCGCGCTGGCCGACGTGCCGCGCTCGCCGTCTGACACGCCCGTCGCCAGCGTCGTGATCTGCACGTACGGCCAGCGCGCCTACACCGAGCGGTGCCTCGCCTCGCTCGAGCGCGCGCTGGGCCCGAAGCTCGGCACGGAGGTCGAGCTGGTCCTCGTCGACAACGCGTCGCCCGACGATACGGCCGAGCTGCTGAAGCGCTGGGAGGACCGCGCCCGCGTGCTGCTCCTGCCGGTCAACCGCAACTTCGCCGGCGGCAACAACGCCGGCGCCGCGGTCGCCCGCGGGCAGGTGCTCATCTTCCTCAACAACGACACCGAGGTCCCGGCCGGCGTGATCGAGGGCCTCGCCGGCGAGGCGCTCCGGCCCGAGGTCGGCCTCGTGGGTCTGCGCCTGCGCTACCCCGACGGCCTCCTGCAGCACGCCGGGTTCGCCTGGCGGGAGGTGGACGGCCGCCACGTGCCGTTCCACCTCTTCCACCACGAGGACGGCGAGCTGCCGGCCGCACGGGCCACCTTCGACACGTCGGGGGTGACCGGTGCGTGCGTGGCGATCCGCGCCGAGCTGTTCGACGCGGTGGGCGGCTTCGACGAGGCCTACATCAACGGCTGGGAGGACACCGACCTCGTCCAGCGGGTCCGCGCGGCGGGCGCGCGGGTGCGCTACCGCGGCGACCTCGAGGTGCTCCATCACGAGGGCGCCACGACCGGGCGCGACTACGCCCGGACCAACCGGGGCGCCGTCGACAACCAGCAGATCTTCGCGGCGCGCTGGGGCGACACGCTCGAGGGCGACGAGGCACTGCTGGAGCGCCAGCTCGGCGCGCGCATCGGACCGCTGACGGGGACGATCGATTCGGTGCCCGGTGGGGCCGAGGTGCTGGTCCTCGGCCATGTCGCCGGGCTCGGCGCGGCCGGCGTCGACGCGCGCGGCCTGCTGGCCGACCTCGCGGCGTGCGGGCTCCCCGCCGCCGCCCGCACGCCCGCGGCGACCTGTTTGCGCCCGGCGCTCGGCGCGGCGGAGGACGCGCTCGTCGACGACGCGCTCGCCCGCCCCCAGAGCCCCGACGCGACCTTGTTCGTCCTCGCCGGATCCGAGCCGGCGATGGGGATCATCCAGGGGTCGCGCATGATCCTGCGCCTCGCGACGGTGCCGGCCGAGCGGCACGAGGGCGCGCTCGCGTGGGCGGCGACGCCCGCGCTGGCGGCCGAGCTGGTCGCCGCCGGCTGGCCGCGCGAGGCGGTGCTCGACCTCCCGCCGTGCGGCATCCCAGCGGCGGGCGGCGACGGCGGGGACGGCGTCCTCGCGTTCGTGCCCGATCACGACGCCGAGGCGACCGATGCGCTCTTCGCGGCGCTGCGCGACGTCGACGGGCCGGTGGCGCTGATGCCCGTGGCCCGCACGCCGGAGCTCGCGCTGCGCGTGGCGACCGAGCTGCCGGGCGCGACCCTCCTGCATCCCGACCACGACGAGTCCCGGCTGGCGCAGCTGGCCGCCCGGGCCGACGTGGTGGTGGCGGTCGATCCCGCCGATCCGTACGACCGGCGCGCGCTGATCGGCGCCGGCGCGGGCGCGGCCGTGATGGTGCTCGCCGGCGGACCGGCCGAGGCGGTGCTCGGTCGCCTGCACGCCGCGACGGTGGGCCGCACCGACGTCGTCGGGCTGGCGCGGGCGATCGCGGCGGCCGACACGAGCCCGGAGGCCCGCGCGGCCCGCACCGCGCTGGTCGCCGCCGCGTGCACGCCGCAGCGCATCGCCGACGCGCTGCGCGCGATCAGCGCCGCGTCCGTGCCAGCCTGAGCGCGGCGACGGCCAGCGCCGCGCGCTCCAGCGCCACGGCCCGCACCGGCGTCGTGTGCCGCAGCGGCGCGGCGGCGATCCCGGAGACCAGCGCGGCCACCGCGCCCGTAGCCAGCGCCGCGCGCACGTCGCGGGGCGGAGGGTCGCGCACCAAACGCACGCCCTTGAGCAGCGTGGCGCCGGCGAGGACGGGCAGCCCCGCCCGACGGCCGAGCGAGAACGCGGTCGGCCGGCCGAAGCCCCGTGCCCGCGCGACCGACACGGTCAGGCCCAGCCGCGAGACGCCGGGCACCAGCGCCGCCGCCTGAGCCAGGCCGAGCGCGAGCGCGTCCCCGTTCGTCAGCCCACCGGCCTCCCGGTCGGTACCGCCCCGCGCGTCGCAGAGCAGGAGCACCGCGCTGCCCAGCAGCAGCCCGGCCGCGGTCGCGCGCGGGCCGCCGAGGCGCTGCTCGATCGGCCCCTCCAGCAGCAGCCCGACGGCCGCCGCCGGCACCGTCGCCAGGAGCGCGGGCCAGGGCGCGAGCGGGCGCTCGACCGCGAGCAGCGCGACCAGCGAGCCCGTGTGGAGCATCACCTCCAGCGACTTGCGCAGCTCGGGCGGCAGCGTGGCCGACGGCCAGCCCAGCAGCTGCGGCACGAGCGCGACGTGCGCGGAGGACGACACCGGCAGCAGCTCGGCCGGTCCGTGGAGGGCGCCGAGCGCCAGCGCGTGGCGGAGCGGGAGCGCGGCCCGCTCAGGCGACATCGGTCGCCAGGCGCGCGCGCCGGGCGCGCCACCAGCGCTGGCCGAAGAACACGACGGCCGCGACGATCAGCACGGCCATGGCGTAGTCGACGTAGTGGAGGCGCGACTGCCAGTCCTCCCAGTTGTCGCGCGCGGCCTTGCCGACCAGCGTCAGCATGAGGATCCACGGGACCGACCCGGCGAACGTCAGCGCCGTGAAGCGCCAGAACGGCATCCGCGCCACGCCCGCGGGTAGCGAGATGAACGTGCGGACGATCGGCAGCATCCGGCTGAAGAACACGGCCCAGCTGCCCCAGCGCTCGAACCAGCGCTCGGTCAGCGCCAGGTGCTCGGGCTTGACGTGGAAGACCTTGTAGCGGTCGAGCAGCTCGAGGCGGCCGTAGTAGCCGACGGCGTAGGCGATCCACGCGCCGATGACGTTGGCGACCGTGCCGACCGCGACCGCCGCGAACAGGCTGTACTTGCCCTCGCTGACGTTGAAGCCGGCGAAGAGCATCGT
>DASYBY010000334.1:0-5156 GCA_036500525.1 Baekduia sp.
CGGCGGGATCGCGCCGGCCGACAGCCCGCGCTCGCCCGGCGTCCGCGGCCACTGGCGCGACCCGCTGAAGCTGCTCGACGTCGCGGCGGCCACCGCCGGCGCGCCGCTGCCCACGCGCCCGCTCCCGCCGCCCGCGCCCGACGTCATCGTCACGCGGACGGCCGACGGCGCCGGCGTGGAGATCGCCTACACCCTGGCGCCCGCCCCCGACGGCGAGGTGCCCGCGTTCCTCACGATCACCCGCAACTCCAAGGACGAGCCCGACCCGCCGGCGACCACGAACGAGCCGGTCGACGGGCTGATCGGGACCGTCACGCTGGCGGGCCTCGACCCGGGCAAGCGCTACGACCTGTACGTGAGCACCGCCACCGCGAAGGGCCTGGCCTCCGAGAGCGTGCGGGCCGACGTGCCCGGGCTGGCATGATCCCCGGATGGAGACCGAACACGTCGATGTCCTGATCATCGGTGCCGGCCTGTCCGGCATCGGCGCCGGGGTGCACCTGCAGGCCAACTGCCCGGGCAAGTCCTACGCCATCCTCGAGTCGCGCGACAGCATCGGCGGCACGTGGGACCTGTTCCGCTATCCGGGCATCCGGTCGGACTCCGACATGTTCACGCTGGGCTACTCCTTCCGCCCGTGGGAGGAGGCCAAGTCGATCGCCGACGGGTCCTCGATCCTCGAGTACGTGCAGTCGACCGCCCGGCAGCACGGCGTGGACCGCCACATCCGCTTCGGCCACCGGGTGATCCGCGCCGAGTGGTCGACGCCCGACGCACGGTGGACGGTCGACGTCCGGCGCACCGACACCGACGAGACCGTGCGCCTCACCGCCGGCTTCGTCTTCACCTGCACCGGCTACTACCGCTACGACGAGGGCTACACGCCCAACTTCCCGGGGACCGAGCGCTTCGGCGGGCAGATCGTCCACCCGCAGCACTGGCCCGAGGACCTCGACTACGCGGGCAAGCGCGTCGTCGTGATCGGCAGCGGCGCGACGGCCGTGACGCTGGTCCCCGCGATGGCCGAGACCGCCGAGCACGTCACGATGCTCCAGCGCTCGCCGAGCTACGTCCTCGCGCTGCCGGGCAGCGACCCGATCGCCAACGTGGTGCGCCGCCTGCTGCCGCCGAAGATCGCCTATCCGATCGTGCGCTTCAAGAACGTGCTCGTCACCACCATCTTCTTCCAGGCCAGCCGCCGCTTCCCGCGCCTGGTCAAGAAGATCATCCGCAAGGCGGCCGAGAAGCAGCTGCCCGACGGCTACGCGATCGACCCGCACTTCACGCCGAGCTACGACCCGTGGGACCAGCGCGTCTGCCTCGTGCCCGACGGCGACCTGTTCCGCGCGATCCGCCACGGCCAGGCCTCGGTGGCGACCGACAAGGTCGCGACGTTCACCGAGACGGGTATCCAGCTCGAGTCGGGCGCCGAGCTGGAGGCCGACGTCATCGTCACCGCGACCGGCCTCAACATGCTCGCGCTCGGCGGCATGGAGCTGGCCGTCGACGGCCGCCCGGTCGTCCTGCCCGAGACCCTCGGCTACAAGGGCATGATGATCAGCGACGTCCCCAACTACGCGATCGCGATCGGCTACACCAACGCCTCGTGGACGCTGAAGTGCGACCTCACGTGCGAGTACGTCTGCCGGCTGCTCAACCACATGGACAAGCAGGGCTTCGCGCAGGTCACGCCGCGCAACCACGAGCCGGGGATGAGGACCGAGCCGTTCATCGACCTCAAGTCGGGGTACGTGTCGCGCTCGATCGACCAGTTCCCGCGCCAGGGCGAGAAGTCGCCGTGGCGGTTGCACCAGAACTACGCGCTCGACACGGCGATGCTGCGCTTCGGCGCGCTGGAGGACGGCGCGCTGGAGTTCACGGCCCGCGCCGCGGCGCCGCCGCCGGCCGCGCCCGCGGAGCCGCTGGCGGTCTGAGCGCGCGGGCCGGGGTCAGCTCGCCGGCTCGGCGCCGAGCGCGGCGATCTCGCCCGTGCTGCAGAGCTGGTCCGCGGCGGTCGGCCCCGCCGCGTCGCCGCCGATCGGGGCCTTCACCGCGACGGCGGTGCCGCCGGCCGGCGGCGCGGGGTCGCGGCCGTGGGTCGTGCAGAGCCGGTGCGCCAGCTCCCACGAGTCCCGGGCGACGTTGTCGCGCCGCACATGGGCGTCGAGCAGCAGGTCGGTGACCTTGGCGCGGTCGAGCTCGACGACGTGGGTGTCGGTCGGCCGCTTCCCGTCGATCGTGCCGATGTAGACGTGGTCGTCGCGCTGGGCGACGAGGAAGCCGTAGACCGGCGCGCGATCGCTGAGCAGGACGGCGGCGGGCACGACCTGGCGCTCGCCCCGCGCGTCGAAGTAGACCGCGAAGGCGAAGGTGAGCCCGACGCCCACGAAGGCGGTGGCCGCCAGCCAGGCGAACTTCCGCGTGCTGGCGTGGACGAGCAGCGGGACGGCGGCGGTGACCAGCGCGACGAGGACGACCACGAGCGTGCCCACCACGCCGTTGAAGCCGAGCCAGCCCAGCGCCGCGCCCAGCGAGGCCGCGAAGAGGAGGACGGCGCCGACGACCAGCCCCACCGTCTGCCGCTGGTGCAGCTGCTTGATCTGGCCCAGCCGCAGCTCCTCGAGGTTGCGCTCCTCCTCGGCGAGGTGCGTCGCCGCCGCGTCGGCGGTCTGCTTGCGGCTCTTGGCGCGCTCGATCAGTTCCAGAAGGCGGTCCGTCGAGTCGCCTTCGAGCACGGCGCCCGCCATCTTCTCCGACAGGCGCGTCAGCTCGGCGCTCGCGTCCTGCGCGGCCGTGTTCGCCTGGTCGCACCGCCGCTGCGCCGCCTCCAGCTTGGCCTGCTGGAGGTCGGCGGTGCGCGTCGTGTCGCGATCCAGGATCCACTCCCAGGCGAACATTCCCGCGACGGCCAGCAGCGCCAGCGCCGCCGCCGGGGCGAGCACGGAGGCGCCGGTCGCCACCAGCACCTCGCGGGGGACGACGGCGACCGCCTCGGCGGCCGGGACGCCCACGGCGTCGAAGCGCGTCCAGATGACGGCGCCGCCGACGAAGATGACGAAGCCCAGGACGCCGATGCCCGTGCCGACGGCGGCCAGGACCTGGAGGATGACGTCGGCGATGGACTTGTCGGTGCCGGTGCCGCTGCCGGTCCCCGCGGTGGTGGCGGTCTGGTGGCTCATCGTGGGGTGCGAGCCTAACGTCACGATGCTCAGCGGTGGCAAGGTCTCATCGTCCGGTTAGGTGCTAGACATGGTGGGCGAAAACCCTGGAGATTGCGAGGTCGCCGAACGTGACCGTCTGACCCTCTCGCTAGGCTCGGCGCCAATGATCCCGGCGCTCGCTCCCGCATCACCGAAGGTCGCGGGACACCACACCGTCGGGGCGTCGACGGGCTACATGCGCGCGGACTACGGCGACTGGCCGGCGCTGCTGGAGCAGGCCGTGGCGACGTCGACGCTGGCCGTCGAGCTGTCGGCCCTCTCCGAGCCCGAGCTGCCGTCGCTCATCGCGTTCCTCGAGGACGCGGAGGTGCTGCCGTTCCTCTTCGTCAGCGTCCACGCGCCGACCAAGGAGCGCCGGATCGCCGAGAGCGACCTCGTCGAGCTGCTGGCCCGCCTGGCCGGCCGCGTCGACGCGATCGTCGTGCACCCCGACACGATCCGCGACCCGCGCGCCTACCGCCCGCTGGGCTCCGCCCTGGTCCTGGAGAACATGGACGCGCGCAAGGCGACCGGCCGCACCGCCGCCGAGCTGGACGCCCTCTTCGCCGCGCTGCCCGCCGCCGGGCTCTGCTTCGACGTGCCGCATGCCGCGTCGGTCGATCCCACGCTCGGCGTCGCGCGCGAGATCCTCGATCACCACGGCGCCCGGTTGCGCCACGTCCACCTCTCGTCGCTCGACGCCGGCTGCCATCACCGGCCGCTGACCGCCGCCGACGAGGAGCGCTTCGCCGAGTTGCTGGATCGCTGCCGGGACGTGCCGTGGATCCTGGAAGCACCGCTGGCCGACCGATAGCGAGCCCGGCGGGCGCGCTGGCCGAGCTGCCGGGTGCGCCCGGGCGGTTCGCCACGCTGCTGGCCGCCCGCACGTCGACGGCCACGCGGCTCGCGGCGCTGCGGGAGAAGGTCGCCCACGCGTCGCTGCCCGACCGCACGGCGCTCGTGCTCTTCGGCTCCTGGGGCCGCGGCGAGCTGACCGGCGACAGCGACATCGACTGGGCGCTGGTCATCGACGACCCCGAGCTGGGCCTCGACGACCCGCGCGTCGTCCGGGCGGTCGAGACCGTCCGGATGCTGCTGGAGGACGAGGGCGCGCCGCCTGGCGGCCAGCAGATGTTCGGCGGCGCCTTCCACGCCTGGCGGTTGGTCGAGCACATCGGCCTCGCCCAGGACGACAGCGCCAACCTGACGCGCCGCATGCTCCTGCTGCTGGAGTCGGTCGCCGTCACCGCGCCGGACATCCACGAGCACGTCCGGCGCCGCGTGCTGGAGCGCTACCTGTTGCGCCAGTCGCGCTCGCACCGCCCGCCGCGCTTCCTGCTCAACGACATCATCCGCTACTGGCGGACGATCGCCGTCGACTTCGAGGGCAAGGTCGCCCAGGACACACGCGAGGGCGCCGGCGAGGACAAGTTCGTCATGCGCAACGCCAAGCTGCGCACGAGCCGCAAGCTGCTGTACGTCAGCGGCCTGCTGCCCGTGCTGCTCTGCCATTACGTCCGCGCGAGCGACATGGTGGACTTCCTCGACGAGCAGTTCTCCGAGCTGGCCACCGACCGCGTGGCGCGCGCGTTCCTGCACCTCGACCTCGCCGAGCCCGGCGCGCGCACGCTGGCCGCCTACGAGGCGTGGATCGCGCTGCTCTCGGACTCGGCCAACCGCGCGGTGCTCGAGTCGCTGACCGAGCAGACGCACGATGCCGACCCGCTGTTCGCCACCGTGCGGCGCCTGGGCAACGGGCTCGACAATGGCCTGCTCGCCCTGTTGCACGAGACCGAGCTGGGTCCCGTCACCCGGCGCTACGTGACGATCTAGCTAGTGTCGTGAGTCGGTAATAGTTGTGCAGTAGCGGGTGATGGAGTCGAGGATCTGGTCGGCGGTCTTGGTCCAGACGTAGGGTTTGGGGTCGTCGTTCCAGGTCTCGATCCATGAGCGGAT
>DASYBY010000335.1:0-12839 GCA_036500525.1 Baekduia sp.
GCGCACCGAGACGGGGTCGCGGAGGATGTCGTGACCGGCGACCATGGCGGTGCCGGCGTCGGGCGTGGTGAGCGTGGTGAGGACGCGGACGGCCGTCGTCTTGCCGGCGCCGTTGGGGCCGAGCAGCGCGCAGACGGCACCTCGCGCGACGTCGAGGTCGACGCCGTCCAGCGCCCGCTTGTCGCCGTAGCGCTTCACGAGCCCGTGGGCTTCGATTGCGTTGTTCGTCATCTTCCGCGCAGCTTTTCAGGCAGGCTCGCCGTTGCCGGTGGGGCTAACCCCCGCATTTCGATACCCCCCAGGAGTATCCTGACATCATGTCCACCGACTACCGGACCGCGATATCGGCGACGGTGCACTGCCTCACCGGGTGCGCGATCGGCGAGGTCACCGGCCTCGCGCTGGCCACGGCGCTCGGCTGGGGCAACGCGGCGTCGATCGTCGCCTCGATCGCGCTCGCCTTCGTCTTCGGCTACTCGCTGACGATGCTGCCCCTGCTGCGCGCCGGTCTGACGCCGCGCCGCGCCCTGCCGCTGGCCTTCGCGTCCGACACGTTCAGCATCGCGACGATGGAGCTCCTCGACACGCTGACCGTCCTGCTGATTCCCGGCGCGATGGCCGCCGGCCTGGGCGACGCGCTCTTCTGGGGCAGCCTCGCGGGCGCGCTGTTCATCGCCTTCTGGGCGGCGGTCCCCGTCAACTACTGGTTGATCTCGCGGGGCAAGGGTCACGCCGTCATCCACGAGTTCCACGAGCACCACGCCCACTGACGGAGCGCTCGCGCCCCGGGCGGCGGCGACCCGCGCTGGGAGCGGGCTTGCAGGGGCGCGTACGATCGCACGATGAGCCCCATCTCCCGTGGCTTTCATGGACGCCGTCGCGAGGTCGATCCCGATCGTGTCCCGCCTGGGCAGTACGTCGTCGAGGACTTCCCGGTCCTCTCCGCCGGCCCGACGCCGCACACGGCGCTCGACAGCTGGTCGTTCGCCGTCGGCGGCGCCGCCGAGGCCGGCGCCGTCTGGTCCTGGGAGCAGTTCAACGCGCTGCCCCAGGAGACGTTCACGGTGGACATCCACTGCGTGACGAAGTGGTCCAAGCTCGGGACGACGTGGACCGGGGTCTCGGTCGACACGATCCTGGAGCACGTCGACAGCGCGGCCGAGTTCATCACCGCGTGGTCCGACGGCGGCTACACCACCAACCTCGCGCTGGAGGACGTCACCGACGGCAAGGCCTGGGTCGTCCACACGTTCGAGGGCGAGCCGCTGGAGCCCGAGCACGGCGGGCCGGCGCGCCTGCTCGTTCCGCACCTCTACTTCTGGAAGAGCGCGAAGTGGGTTCGCGGGCTGACGCTGACGGTCGACGATGAGCCGGGCTTCTGGGAAGCCGCCGGCTACCACAACCATGGGGACCCCTTCAAGGAGCAGCGGTATTGGAGCGACTGACCGCCGGCCGCGTCCCGATCGTCTGGCGCACCGCCACGGTGACCGCGATCGTGGACGAGACCGCGCATGCACGAACGCTGCAGCTCGACGTCCCGGAGTGGCCCGGCCATCTGGGCGGCCAGCACGTCGACGTCCGGCTGACCGCCGAGGACGGCTACCAGGCCCAGCGCTCCTACTCCATCGCCTCGGCGCCCGAGGCCGCGCAGCTCGCGCTGACCGTCGAGCGCATCGACGACGGCGAAGTCTCGCCCTACCTGTTCGACGAGCTGTTGGTCGGCGATCCCCTGGAGCTGCGCGGCCCGATCGGCGGCCCGTTCACGTGGCGGGCGGAGCAGGACGGCCCGCTGTTGCTGCTGGGCGGCGGCTCGGGCCTCGTGCCGCTCATGGCGATGCTGCGCCACCGCGCCGCGATCGGGAGCGACGTCGACGCGCATCTGCTCGTCTCCAGCCGCGGCTGGGACGACGTGCTGTATCGGGAGGAGCTCGCGCAGCTCGCGCTCGGCGCGGGACTGGAGATCTCCTACACCTTGACGCGCGAGCGGCCCGACGGCTGGACCGGTTTCACGCGCAGGGTCGACGCCGAGATGCTCGCCACGGTGGCGCCGGACGTCGACGCACAGCCACGGATCTACGTGTGCGGCCCCACGCCGTTCGTCGAGCAGGTGGCCGACGCCCTGGTCGGCCTGGGCTACCCGCCCGGGACGATCCACGCGGAGCGGTTCGGGCCCACCGGCTGACGGAGCGGTGATGGCAGGCGCGATCACCGGATCACCTCGTCGAAGAGGACCAGCGTCTGAAGGCACATGGCGATCAGCGCATCGACCGCCGAGGCGCGTTGCTCGTCGGGCGTCGCGAAGTGCTCGCGATGGACCGCCGCAACCGTCGTGTCCGGCCCGTCGACGCTCTCCGCGCAGGCCAGCAGCGCATCCGACGTCACCGCCATCAGGTGTCCCAGCCAGTCGGCCCAGACCGCATCCGGAGGCCGGTCCCACAGCGCTTCGCCGCCGGCGCGGGCGAGCGCACGGGTGAGGATCCACGAGCGCTCGACGGCGGCCACCGCCGGCGGGCCGGCGCCGGTGCCGGTGCCGGCGACACGCGTCGCGCTCACGGTCAGCGCGGCGGCGGCGAGGCGCGCAACGGCGGCGAGCGCCTCAGCGTGTGCACGCTCGCGGTCCGTGCCCTCGCACAGCGCACCAAAGGCACGACCGAGGGTGAGGCCCGCGTCGAGCGCGTCCGCCCGATCGCCCGGCCGGAGGTCACCGGCGCATCGCTCGACATCCTGGGCCGCCCGGCGCAGCAGCTCCGGATCGAGCTGCAGCCCCTCGTCGCCGAGCTCGCGACGCCAAGCCTTCGGGCCGTCGTCCTCCGCGTCGGGCAACACGTGCCGCCGGTCGAGCACGGTCGTCTCGTCGCCGCGCACGACCAACCGCACCACCTCGGTGCCCAGCGCTTCGAAGCGCTCGACGCCGACCGCGACGTCGGCGTGGTGAACCGCCACCCGCTCGACCAGCCGTGGGTCGTCGGTCGACCACACCATGCGCGGGGGCCCCTCCCGCGTCAGGACCGTCGCGCCCGCGCGGCGCAGGTCGTCGACCAGGCGCTGCAGGGCTGGTGAGGGACCGTTGAGGACGAGGCGGTGGTGGTGCATGGCGCAGATCTTGTGGGACCGCGCCGGCGATCCGGCCCGCTGAACGAGATCCGGCACACGCTCTGCGCAGATTCGGCACACGCCGTGCGCATTCCGTCACACGTCGCCAACTAGAACTGCGGCATGGCCGACACCGCCCCATCCGACGTCCTCCGCCAGGCGCTAGACGACCGCGTCTTCCTCGACCTGACGGTTCCAGTCCGCCTTGTCCTCGCGCCACCCCTCCTCGGTGCGCGTGCGCTTCCAGTAGCCCGAGATCGAGACAGCCTCGCGTGGGAGCGCGCGGTCAACCAGGAGATGGCGCCGGACGGCGCGGACCGCGGAGGCCTCACCGTGCACGAACGCCTGGACCGGCCCGTCGGGGAACGTCAGTGCCGCGACGGCCTCGGCCAGCGGCTCGGACTCGCCGGTCCTGGCGGTCGCGTCGCGGTGCACCCAGGTCAGGTGCAGGTCGCCGTCGGTCTGGAGCGGCTGCTCCTCCTCGGGACCCTCGACCTCGATCAGGACGTGCGCCGGGATCCCGGCCGGGATGCGCGCCAGCGACGCGGAGATCGCGGGGATGACGCTCGCGTCGCCGACCAGCAGATGCCAGGCGGCGGAGGGGTCGGGCGCGTACGCGCCGCCGGGACCCTGGAACTGCAGCCGATCTCCGGGCGCGGCCGCCGCAGCCCAGGGGCCGGCGACACCCTCGTCGCCGTGGACCACGAAGTCGATGGTCAACCGGCCGGCCGCGGCGTCCCACGCGCGGACCGTGTAGGTCCGCGTGCGCGGCCACTGCTCCTGCGGCAGGCGAGCGCGGATGTCCTCCTGGTCGAAGGGCGCGCCGTAGGTCGCACCGCGCGGAGGGACCTGCAGCTTCACGTAGTGGTCGGTGAACGCCCCGGCGTCGAAGCCGTCCAGGCCCGCGCCACCGAAGACGATGCGGATCATCTGGGGCGTCAGGCGCTGGACGTCGACGACCTCGACGACGCGGGGGACGCGGGGGCGGCGGGGTGTCTCGGGGGCGGTGGCAGCCATGTGCCATCAGTTGTAGCGGGCCCGGGATCGGCCGACGGCCCGCGCCCGCTGCCCAGCGCGGTCGCCGGATCGACCAGGCGGGGCTGCAGCCGCCAGAGGTTGTCGAGATGGCGCCCGGCCCAGAGCAGCGCGAACGCGTACCGGATCCCGACGGGATCGTCGGCAGCGACCGCGTCGCGTGCCTCCTGCACCAGCCGCACCTGCGCGTCGGTGCCGTCGCGCTGCGATGGTGGCGGCGGGTCGGCGCCCGCGCGCAGCGCGGTCCCGAGGCGCTCGTACCAGCGGTGCAGCGCGCGCATGTCGTCCTCGAGCGCGCGGGATCCGGCACAGGCGCGGGGCGTCACGCGCGAGATCAGCGGCATCGAGTCGAGCGTCAGCGCGGTGCGCCGCAGCCGCGCGGTGCCGGCGACCAGCGTGCCGACGCCCGCGAGGTCTGCGCGCGGCGCCGAGCGCTCCGCGAGGTACTGCCGGAACGCGGCGTCGAGACGGCGGGCCGCCGCGCTCGCCGCGCGGCTTGCGACCTCGACGTCGCTCGGCGAGCCGGAGCCGACCAACAGCTCCACGGTCGCCCGGACGTGGTCGGCCGCCGCCTCGTACGCCGCCGCCAGGCTGTTGCGGATCAGCGACGAGGCGCCGCGCGGCCAGAAGAGCAGGCCGAACGCGAGGCTGATCGCGAAGCCGATCGCCACGTCCTCGACGCGGACGAGCCCGACGCTCCAGCCGACCGGCTGCAGGATGTTGAACAACACCAACAAGACGAGGGTGAAGCCCGCCTGCCCGGCGCCGAAGGACATCACGCGTGGCGCGTACGCGGCCAGCAGCACGGCAACCGGAAGCACGGCCCACAGCACACCGGTGTCGGTGCCGATCGCGATTACCACGAGCGCGCCGACGACGATCCCCACCGAGGTGCCGACCAGCGCGCTGACGATCGTCGCGCCGGTGCCGAGCGCGCTGGAGCGCAGGACCGAGAGCGTCCCCAACACCACCCAGAACGAATGCTGGAGCCCGCTCTCCTGTGCGACGAGGACCGAGACGGCCAGTGCCGCGGCGCCGCGCACGCTGTTGCGAAACCAGAGCGACCGCGGGCTCGCGTGTTCGGCGGCGACCTGCTCTGTGGCGTGCAGCGTGGTCGTCGGCCCGGCAGGCGCCGCTCCGGTGGCCAGGAGCGCGTTGCGCCCGATCTCGCTCGCCGACCGCAGGAGCGCCAGCAATCGGAACGAGCCGTCCAGCGCGGGCAGCAGCTCCGCCTCGTCGTCGACCGGCGCCAGCTCGCCGACACGGTGCTCGAGCCTGCGCGTGACGGTGGCGCGGATGGCCTCCAGCGCGTCGAGGTCCGGGCGGTCGCGACCGCCGTCCAGCGTCGTCGCGCTGGCCCGCAATGCTTCGACCACCGCCACGCGCGGCGCGGGATCCTCGGTCGTCGCCGGCAGGACGAACGACCGGAACCACGCGAGCTCGTCGACGAGCATGGCTAGCGCTTCGGCGGTGTCGGTCGGTCCGGTCGGCCGGTACGGCGTCGCGAGGAAGCTGCGACGCACGGCGTCGATGGCCTCGTCCGCGGTCTGTGCGCGCTCGACGATCACGTCCTCGGCGTCGTCGGCGACCGTGGCGGCGACGAGGTCGGCCAGCGCCCGGGCGGCGCTCGCGACACCGGCGCGCAGTCGGTCCGGTGGTCGCGACGGCCACAGCACCATGTGCGCCACGATCCCCGCACCGGCGGCGAGCGCCCAGCCGACGAGCCGGTCGGGGATCACCGACGCGTCTGCCGCCAGGGTCACCGGCAGGATGAACGTCAGCATCGCCGCGGTGGCGCCCGCCGCGAAGTACCCGTTGATCACGCCGGAGAACAGGATCGCGAACCCGACGACCGCCATCGCGCCCGCGGCCAGCCACGGGTCGCGTGAGCACAGCGTGCCCAGGACGATCAGCACCGCCCCGGCGACGGTGAGCAGCAGGTATGCGCCGATCCGTGGACGACGCGCCCCGCCGAAGTCGGCCAGCACGAGCATCGCGAACGAGCCGAAGGCGGCGTACTGCGACGTCTGCGGGTTGTCGATCACGTACGTCGCGAACGCGAACACGCACGGCATCACGATCGCCGCGCGGGCGGCGCTCTTCAGCGCGAAGTGTCCCGGATCTGCGGACCGCGGCCAGCGCAGCGCCTGCAGCATGGCGCCAACCGTACCCCCGACGGGCGCCTCGCGCTCGACCTGATCGATGGCGACGATCGCTTCGTGCTCGGCACCGATCCGCTGTGCGTCTCCGTTGGCGGATGCTCCGGATCGAGGTGAGCGCCGGTGCGCCAGGTCGAGCCGCCGGTCCCTCGCCTACGCTTCGCGCGTGTCGGTGTTCGACCGCATTCCGGAGTCGACGGTGCTCTCGCGCGCGTGCGCGAAGGCGCGTGGAGGTTCAGGGCGGGTGGTGGCAATCGTGGGGCCGGCCGCCAGCGGGAAGAGCGAGCTGCTGAGAGCGGGGGCCCTGCGCGCGCGGACCACCGGTTTGTTGGTGCTCAACGGGCGCGCCGCGGAGCCCGAGCGCCACGTGCCGTTCGGGCTCGTAGTCGACGCGCTCGATCCCGTGGTCGCCCGGCTCGGTCCCGAGCAGTGGGGCGTTGCGGGGCGCGATCTGGGGGCGGTGCTCCCGTCGGCGGCCCGCGCGGGTGCCGGGGCGCGGCTCGCGGGTCACGCCGAGCGCCATCGCCATCACCGTGCGGTGCACGCGCTGCTGGAGGGCCTCGGCCGCGACCGTCCGGTCGCGCTGATGCTCGACGACGTCCACCTCGCCGACGCCGCCTCGCTGGAGGTGATCGAGTCGCTGCTGCGGCGGCCCCCTCGCGGAGCGTTCTTGATGGTCTTGGCGATGGAGCCGTCCGAGGTCGCGGTGCGCCTGCTCGCTGCGGGCCACGGGAGGGCCGGGTGGGAGGAGATCGCGCTCGTCGGCCCGGACGGTGCGGCCGGCGCCGCACCCGAGGATGTCGACGCCCTCCCGCCCGACACCGCATCCACGCTCGCCACCCTCGACCCGGCCGCGCGCGCGTTCCTCGACGGCGCGGCGGTCGCCGGCGATCCGTTCTCCCTCGACCTCGCCGCCGCCGCTGCGGGCCTGCACCGCGGCGAGGCGTCCGCGGCGCTCGACGCGCTCGTAGCCGTCGGCCTCCTGCGCGCCGGCGAGCGCCGCGGGACCTTCCGGATCCGCGACGCTCAGCTGTTGCGGGCGGTGGCCGGCGGCGTGCCGGCCGACCGACGCGCCGTGGCGCACGAGCGCGCGGCCTACGCGCGGCTGGCCATGGGCGCGCGACCACAGGCCGTTGCACACCATGTCGAGCGCTTCGCCCAGCCCGGCGACCCGGAGGCGGTCTCCCTGTTGACGGCGGCGGCCCAGGCGTGCACCGACACGTCGCCGGCGGCGGCCGCGCACTGGTACGCGGCGGCGTTGCGCCTGGTCCCCGAGGATGCCGCGCCGGAGCGCGTCGCGCTCCTGGCCCCGATGGCCGGCGCGCTCATCGCCGCCGGGCGGCCGCAGGAGGGCAGCGCGGCGCTGGCCGCGTGCCGCGCCGCGATCGACCCGGACGACCCCGGCCTCCACGGCGCCGATCAGGCCCTTGTCCTCGCGCTCGGCGGTCAACTGCCCGGACCCGACGCGCCCTGGACCGCCGGTGCCGAGCTCGGTCAGGCCGAGCGTTTCGCCGAGGCCGTCGAGCTGCTGAGCCGCGAGCTCCGGGCGGTTCGCACCCACCGTCGCGACCATCTGCTGCTCCCGTTCCACCTCCTGCTCGCGCGATTCTCACTGCCGCTCCTGCACCTCGAGTCCGCGCGCGAGCACGCCGACGCGGCCGAGGCGATCGCACGGCTGCAGCGCCTGGTGGCGCAGCAGGCCCCGGCGTTGTCGCTCCACGCACAGGTCCTCACCGTCCAGGGCGAGACGGCCGAGGCCGAGCGTGCGGCGACCGAGAGCGACGAGCTGCTCGCGTCCCTCCCGTCCGATCGAGCGACGCTCAGCACCCGTGCGCACAACGCCTGCGTGCGCCTCGCGGGCGATCCGGAGCGCTTGTTGGCCGAGCTGACCGACGTCGGCGGCCCGCGGCTGGAGCGGCTCGACCCATCCGCCGTGACCGGACTGCTGCTGATCGCCACGCGGGCGGCCGTCGCGCTCGGGCGGATCGACGATGCCGGCGGCTATGCCGAGGCGACGATCCGCGTAGCGGGCGGCCCGCAGCTGCCGGCCGGTAGCGTGCGCGGCGTCCGAGCGCGCGCCGAGGTACTGCTTGCGCGAGATCAGCCCGGGGCGGCGGCACGATTGGCGGTGTCAGCGATCAACGATGCTGAGCGTCTCGGCCTCCGACAGGAGGAGCTGGGTGCCCGCCTCCTCGCGGGCCGCGCCCTGCTCGCTGCGGGGCAGCACGAGGCGGGCCTCGCCGAGCTGCAGCGGACCGTCGCCGACGCGGGCCGGCTGGGCGCACTCGCCGATCGGGACGCCGCGGAGCGCGAGCTCGCCCGCGCGCACCTCCCCTCCGCCACCGTGACGCGCGCCACCGGCCGCGACGCGCTGACCGAGCGCGAGCGCGCGGTCGCCGAGCTCGTCGCCGCGGGGCGCTCCAACAAAGCCGTCGCCGCCGCGCTCTACCTCTCGGAGAAGACCGTCGAGGCCAACCTCACGCGGATCTACGACAAGCTCGGCGTCCGGTCGCGGACCGAATTGGCGAGGAGCTGGAGCTGACCTTGGCGTCGCTCCCGGCCCGTGCGGTCGCCCGCTGAGGCTGCGGCTCCGCCGGCGTAGCGAACGACAACACGCTCGCCGTGATTCTGTCTATAATCAACAGATGCTGTCATTTCCCCGCAGACATGCAAAGTCGGGTAATCCCCGGCCGAAACTGTCCGATCTACGGTCGTTCCGGCCAATGGTCTCCCAGGATGACATCCGCCGGCGGATCCGGGCCGGCATGGCGCTGGCCGGCTACTCGAGCTGGGAGCAGCTGGCCGACCGCACCGAGCTGAGCCGCTCGACGGTCAAGGATCTCGGGACCTCGCGAGGGCACGCGAAGGAGGCGCACCTGCGCGTCATCGCGGCGGCCTGCGACCTGCCGTACGAGTGGTTCACGATCCCGGACATCGCCGTCGCGATCCAGCGCGAAGAGGACGAGGTCTCCGTCGACGAGCGCATCGAGGCCCTCGAAAGCCAGGTCGCCGCACTCGTGCGTCGCGACCGCGCGCCGGGCGGCGCACCCACACCGCCCGGTGAGCTGGGCCAGCGCACGCAACCGCGCTGACAACGCCCGGCCCCTCGCGCGCGGCGCGGCCCGGCGTCGGTAGGCCCGCAACAGCGCGGCCTCGGAAGGCCCAACGCGCGGCGCGGCGGGCTTGGCGGCCGTCGCGGTGCGGCAGGCTCCGCGCCCGGGCGCGCCGCGGCGCGGCCCCGCGCGGCCCGGCACTGCCCGGCGCGGCGCTGCCCGGCGCGGCGTCGGTGGACCCAACGCACGGCGCGGCATCGGTGGACCCAACGCGCGGCGCGGCGTTGGAACGCCCAACGCGCGGCGCGCCGCGGCGGGCTTGGCGGCCGTCGCGGCGCGGAACCCCGGCGCTCGGCCACGGAGCCGTAGGCCCTCGATCGGCGCGGGCGTAGCGGGCGCGGCGCGCGCGCCTACCGCGCCCCGTGCCGTTCCGCCGCCGCCCGCGCCGGTCGTACGTGGCGACGCCGGTAGGGCGGCGGTGGGTGCTCGATGCCGAGAGTGATGATGCGGGGACGGAGGTCTTCGGCCCAGCTCCACAGCTCCAGGTCCGGCAAGTGCATCGCGGCGGCTTCACGGAGGCGACGGTCTTCGGTCACCAGCGGCACGCGCTGGACAGCGGCGGCGGCGGCGATGAGCGCGTCGTCGATCCCCGCGATGCGGCGGAGTGCGATGAGCAGGCGGGCGACCTCCGGATCGTCTTCGTCGGCCGGTGGGACGACGAGCACGCGGACGCGCTGGAGCTCGCGACGGTGCCAGTCGTCGGGTGTCGCAGCGACCTGCTCGATGCTCACCGGCGCGGCCAACAGCTCCAAGCGGCGGGCCGACGTGAGGCGGTCGACGAGCGCAAGCAGCTCCGGCTCGGCCGCGATCGCGTCGAAGAGCATGGAGTCGATGAGGCAACGCAGCGCCATGGCCCAGACAGATCATGGCACCGCGATCAGCGGATCGACGCAGCAAAGGCCGCGAGCGCCTCGCGGCCGTCGCCGATGACCGGCAGACCGTGGGCGAGCAGGAGGTGGTCGAACTCGATCTCGTCGCACAGCTGGGCGAACCGCTCGCCCAGCCCGCGGCGCACCGCGTCGGGATCGTCGCCGAGCAGGCTGTCGGGCATCGCCAGCAGGTCGCCGTCGCCTTCGCGCATGACGCCGTCGGCCACCGCGAGCGCCCGGTACTGCGGCGCGTGCACCGCGAACTCGTCCGGCGAGATGACCCCGACCTCGATCGCCCGCTGCCCGCCGGGCAGCTCGTCGCCGTCGACGTAGCCCTCGACCGGCGCCGTGAAGCCGGCGAGATCGTCGAGCCCGACCCGGGGCGCCAGCACGGTGACCCCGGCCTCGCCGGCGAGCGCGTCGGAGTCGCGCGTGTGGTGGCGGTTGGTGAGCACGATCGCCTGGAGGTCGACGCCGTCGAGCACCGAGTGGTCGCCGTCGGGCAGCAACGGGTTGAGCAGCACGCCCTCGGGGACGAGGGCGTAGGACGACACCGTCCAGTCGATGTTGGGGTGGACGGCGGTCCAGTGCCGCAGGCCGGCGGGAAGCGTCGAAGGGCTCATGGCCTCCTGCTCTTCCCGAACGCGCGGCGGGCTACGCGGGCCGCGGCCGGGCGGGCCTGACTGCGGCGCCCGGCCGCGCCGCTGAGGCGCCGCCGTCCGAGGCGACGCGTGACGCACCGCGGCCCGCTGCGGAGTCGCATCGGCCGCGCCGACGGCCGCGCCCCGCCCCTACGCCGGCCCGGGCAGGCCGACTGCGACACCCGCCCGCCGAGCGACCGTCCTCCGGCGCCCGCTACGCGGCGACGACCTCTGCTCCGCCCGCGCCGACCTCCGCTGCCCCACGCCGCCGCCCGCCCGGCGTCAGGACCGCCGCCGCGACGAACGCGATCGCCGCCAGGCCCGCGCCGACGAGCAGCGCCAGCCGGTAGCCGTCGTTGATCGCACCGACGCCCGCCGCCTCAGCCGCGCTCTGCGTGCGCTGGTCGGCCAACGCGGTGAGGATCGCGAGGCCGAGGGCGCCGCCGATCTGCTGGCTCGTGTTGATCAGGCCGCTGGCGAGGCCGTAGTTGGTGTCCTGCACGTCGGTGACCGAGGCGATCGTCAGGGCGACGAAGGACAGTGCGAGCCCGAGGCCCACCAAGAGCGAGGGGCCGAGGATGTTCACCAGGAACTGGCCGTCGACCGGGAGCTGCGCGAACCACAGCATCCCGCCGGCGAACAGCGCGGTGCCCATCATCAACACCATCTTGACCCCGAGCCGCTCGACCAGCGCGCCCGCCCCGCCCGCCGCCACGACCAGCGAGCCCGCCAGCGGCAGCTGGCTGACGCCCGCCTCCAGCGCGCTGTAGCCGAGCACCTGCTGCAGGTAGAGCGACAGGAAGAAGAACAACCCGAACATCGCGGCGCCCGCGGCGATCATCGTGACGTTGGCCGCCAGCACATGCCGCGAGCGGAAGATGCTCAGCGGCATCAGCGGCCGAGCGACGCGCGTCTCGATCACCAGGAACGCCCCGAGCAGCGCGACCGCCGCGCCCAGCAGCCCGAGCGTCTGGACCGACGCCCACCCGGCGCCGTCGGCCTGCACCAACGCGTACACGCCCGCAACCGTCCCGGCGGTGACCGTCACCGCGCCCGCCACATCGACCCGTCCGCCCGCATCCACCCCACGCGACTCCCCGAACAGCCGCGGCGCGAGCACCGCGGCGCCCAGCGCGACCGGCACGTTGACGAACAGCACCCACTCCCACCCGAGGCCGCTGGTCAGCAGCCCGCCCAACAGAACACCGGCGACGCCGCCCGACCCCGCGACCGCGCCCCAGATCGACAGCGCCCGGTTGCGCTCGGCGCCCGGGGCGAACAGCGCCGTGACGGTCGACAGCGCGGCCGGAGCGAGCGCGGCGGCGCCCACGCCCTGGACGGCCCGCGCCGCGATCAGCTGCTCAGCGGACGACGACAGCCCGCCGGCCAGCGAGGCCAGCCCGAACACCACCAGCCCGCCGACGAACACCCGGCGCCGGCCGAGCAGATCCGCGAGCCGCCCGCCCAGCAACAGCAGGCCGCCGAAGGCCAACACATAGGCGTTGACGACCCACGAGAGCGTGTCGGTGCTGACGTGCATCGCCTGGCCGACGGACGGCAAGGCGATGTTCATGATCGACGCGTCGAGGACGACGACGAACTGCGCAACCGCGAGGAGGCCCAGCGCCGCCCAGCGGCGCGGGTCGGGGGTGGTGGCTGAAGAAGGCATGGTGACGACCTAACGCAAAGTTAGATGCTCTAGCCCCTCGTACAGGGTGTTACCGTTCTGACCACCCATGGACACCCCGCCCCCCACCCGCCGCGAGCGCCAGCGCACCGAGACGCTCACCGAGATCCGCACCCGCGCGCGCGCGCAGGTCGACGAGGGCGGCGTCGCGGCGCTCTCGCTCAACGCCATCGCCAAGGCGATGGGCGTCTCCGGCCCCGCCCTCTACCGCTACTTCGCCTCCCGCGACGACCTCCTGGCCG
>DASYBY010000336.1:0-28741 GCA_036500525.1 Baekduia sp.
CTCCCGGCCGTCGAGGTGCACCTCTCCGACGTCATGGCGCGCGAGGAGTGGCGCCGCGTGTCGGTCGTGCGCGACCTCTGCGTCGCGACCATCAGCGGCCAGGGCGTCGACGGCTACCGTGAGGCCCTCATCCGCATCAAGCAGGAGCTGACCCCCACCTCATGAGCATGGATCGTCCCGACCGCCTCGCCGCCGCGCTCGCGCAGCGCGGACTCGACGCCCTGGTGGTCACCGACCTCGTCAACGTGCGGTGGCTGACCGGCTTCTCGGGCAGCAACGGCCTGGCCGTCGTGGGGGCGGGCGAGACCGGTCCGCTGCGCCACTTCTTCACCGACTTCCGCTACCTCACGCAGTCGTCCGAGCAGCTCGACGCCGGCTGGGAGCGCACGATCGCGCCGGAGATCCTGCCGGCCGGCGCCGCCGCGGTGGGCGCGCCCGCCGGGGACGCCGACGGTCCGCTGCGCGTCGGCTTCGACGACGTCCACCTGTCGGTCAAGGACCACGGCACGCTGGCCGCGCACGTCGCCGACGGCGTGGAGCTCGTGCCCGCGGGCGGCGCCGTCGAGGCGCTGCGGTCGATCAAGGACGCCGGCGAGCTGGCCAAGATCCGCGCCGCCGCGCAGCTGGCCGACGCCGCGCTGACCGAGGTCCTGGGCCGCGGCCTGGCCGGACGCACCGAGCGCGAGGTCGCGCTCGACCTGGAGTTCACCATGCGCCGCGCGGGCGCCGAGGGCGCGTCGTTCCCGTCGATCATCGCCTCGGGCACCCACAGCGCGCTGCCGCACGCCGAGCCGCGCGACGTCGAGATCCCGCGCAACACGCTCGTCACCATCGACTGGGGCGCGCGGCTGGACGGCTACGCGTCGGACTGCACGCGGACCTACGCCACGGGCGAGCTCGATCTCCGCGACCGCGAGATCTACGAGCTCGTCCTGGAGGCCCAGATCACGTCGCTGGCCGCCGTGCGCGCCGGGGCCGGCGGGCGCGACGTCGACGCCGTGGCCCGCGGCATCATCACCGCGGCCGGGCACGGCGAGCACTTCGGCCACGGCCTCGGCCACGGCGTCGGCGCCGAGGTCCACGAGGGCCCGCGGCTGTCGCAGCGCAGCGAGGCGGTCCTGCAGGTCGGCGAGGTCGTCACGGTCGAGCCGGGCGTGTACGTGCCGGGTGCCGTCGGCGTGCGGATCGAGGATCTCGCGGTCGTCACGCAGGACGGGGCCGACGTGCTCACGAGCCTGCCGAAGCACCTGCAGATCATCGAGTAGCGCCGCCCGGCCTCAACCCGCGCGCGGGCGGGCCGATCACCGGGGGGTGGAAGCACGCAGACTTCCCGCTGGGCGAGTCTGGGCGCTGGGGGCGCTCGGCGTCTGTCTCCTGCTGCTCGAAGCCAACGAGCTGCTGAGCGTCCTTCCGGGCCACGAGCTGGCGATCGGCCGGGTGAGCCACCTCGTCCTGTGCGTCGGATCGGCTGCGCTCTGCGCCCATTCGGCGATGCGCCATCGCGGGGTCGACCGGACGGCGTGGCTGCTCGTCGCCGCCGGCATCGCGGCCTGGACGGCGGGCGACCTGTACTGGTCGGTGGTCTCCCACGACGGCGCGGCCATCCCGGTCCCGTCACCGGCCGACGTCGGCTACCTCGCCTTCCCGCTGCTGACCTTCGCCGGCCTCGGCCGGGTGCTGCGCTCGCGCGTCCGCGGCGCGCCGCGCTACCTCTGGGTCGAGGCCGCCACCGCGTCGCTGGCCGTCGCGGCCGTCGCCGCGGCGCTGGTCGTGCCCGGCATCGTCGATCGCATCGGCGGCGACTGGGCCTCGGTGGCGACCAACGCCGCCTACCCGCTGACCGACCTCGTGCTCCTCGGCCTCGTGGCCGGGGCGATCGCCATCCGCGGTGGTCGCGTCGATGCCACGTGGTCGCTCGCCGGCCTCGGCGTCGTCGCGTTCTGGGGCGCCGACTCGCACTACCTGATCGCCACGGCCGGTGGCGGCGGCGGGGCGCCCTCGGTGCTGGCCGGCGGCTGGGACGTCGCGTTCGTCGCGCTGGCCGCCGCGGCGACCATGCCCGCCGCGCAGGCCGCCGTCGCCGTCGAGAGCCGCGGCCGCCGCGTGGCCGCGCTGCCGCTGGCCTTCGGCGCGCTGGCCCTCGGCGTCCTGGTCTACTCGGGCCTGGCGAGCACGACGCCCGTCGCGATCGTGCTGGCCGCCCTGGCGCTGGCGTGCGTCGGCGTGCGGCTGTGGATCGCCTTCCGCGAGCACGGCACGATGCTCGAGCTCACGCGCGAGGAGGCGCTGACCGATGCGCTCACCGGCCTGCGCAACCGCCGCGCGCTGTCGCAGGACCTCGCACGCGCGACCGCCGAGGCGCGCACCGGCGATCCGTTCGTGCTCGTCCTCTTCGACCTCGACGGCTTCAAGCACTACAACGACTCCTTCGGCCATCCCGCCGGCGACGACCTGCTCGTCCGCCTCGGCACCCGCCTGCAGCACAGCGTCTCCGACCGCGGAGCCGCCTACCGCATGGGCGGCGACGAGTTCTGCGCCCTGCTGCGTCCCGGGTCGGCGCGCGCCGGGTTCGTGGCGGCCGCCGCCGCCGCGGCGCTGCACGAGCGCGGCGACGGCTTCGAGATCGGCGCCTCGCACGGGTTCGTCCGCCTCCCCGAGGAGACGCGCGACCCGGCCGAGGCGCTGCGGCTGGCCGACCAGCGCATGTACGCCCAGAAGCACGGCGGGCGGCCGTCGGCGGCCGGCCAGGCCCGCGACGTCCTGCTACGCGCGCTGGCCGAGCGCAACCCGGACCTGGGCGAGCACCTCTCGACCGTGGCCGAGCTGGCGGTCGCCGTCGCCCGCCGGCTGGGGCTGACCGACGTCGAGGTCGAGCAGATCCGCCACGCGGCCGACCTGCACGACGTCGGCAAGGTCGCGATCCCCGACGCCATCCTCGACAAGCCGGGACCGCTCGACGACGAGGAGTGGACCGTCATGCGCCGCCATACGATCATCGGCGAGCGCATCGTCGCCGCGGCGCCCGCGCTGCGCGACGTCGCCCGGCTCGTCCGCGCCAGCCACGAGCGCTACGACGGCGCCGGCTACCCCGACGGCCGCGCCGGGGAGGACATCCCGCTCGGCGCCCGCATCGTGGCGGTCTGCGACGCCTTCGACGCGATGGTCGCCGACCGGCCCTACCGCCGTGCATTGTCGCGGGACGCGGCGCTCGCCGAGCTCGAGCGCTGCACCGGCACGCAGTTCGATCCGGCCGTGGTCGCCGCCTTCGCCGCGGCCGTCGCGGATCTCGCCCGGCCGCGCGCGGTGTCGAGCGCCGCCGCCGCCTAGCCGAAGTGGGCGGCCGACGCGCCCGGTCTTGCTCCGAAAACCGCACCATCGTGCAAGATGGACGTATGGCGATCCTCGAACTGGTTCAGACCCAGCCCGACTGGATGGGCGCGCTGGGCGTGGCGCTCACGCGGCCGCCGGGCGTGCCGGAGCGCCGCAAGGGCGACGACCCCTGGGACACGGCGGCCCCCGACGACCGTCCGCGACGGATCTCCGACGACCTGGCGTGGTTCCGGCAGGCGCTCGACGACCCGGCGCAGGCCGGGCTGCAGCCGCTCGACGCGACCGCCACGGTGGCCGCGTGGGAGAGCGCCGACGACGAGCTGCTCGGCCGCCTCTCGCGCCTGGAGCGCCGTGGCATCCTCGTCGCCGCCGGCTTCCTCCTGCACGACCAGGATCCCGTCTTCGACTAGATGGGCCATCCACGGTCCGGTGCGGTCGCTCGGCCGGACCGTCTCGCGGAATGGACCATCCAGCGGCGCCTACCGTCTCCGCGCCGCCCTAGGATGGCGCGATGCCCGCGCAGCCCCGGCTCACCGTCCACCTGCTGACGCCGTCGCATCCGTGCGCCGCGGTGGAGGCCGCCCTGAAGGTGAAGGGGTTGGAGTACGAGCGCGTGGAGATGCCCATGGGCCGGCACGCCGAGGAGATGGAGAAGCTCTACGGCGAAGGTCACCGCACGGTGCCCGGGCTGCTGATCGACGACGAGCCCGTCCACGGCTCCAACGCGATCTTCGAGCGCCTCGAGCAGCTGGTCGCCGAGCCGGCGCTGTTCCCCGACGGCCTCGGCGACGCCGTGCCGGCCGCCGCCCGCTGGGGCGACGGTGAGCTGCAGGACCTCGGTCGCCGCCTGCCGTGGGGCGCGCTGCACTTCCGCCCCGAGTCGATGGGCACGCTCGGGGGCGGCGGCACGCTGGATCCGGCCGGCACCGACTTCGCCATGCGGTTCATCCACGCCGCCTGGAAGTACCACTCCATCACCGCGGCCCGCCTGGCCGAGGACCTCGCCGGCCTGCCGGCCCTGCTCGACCGCGTGGACGCGCTGATCGCCGAAGGCGTCCTCGCCGGTGACGAGCCCAACGCCGCCGACCTGCAGATCGGCGCGACCTTGTCGGTGTTGTTGACGGTCGGCGACGTTCGCCCGTTGATCGAGGGCCGCCCGGCCGAGCAGGTCGCCCGCCGCTTCTTCGCCGACCGCCCGGGGCTGATCCCGGCCGGCGCGTTCCCCGCGGCCTGGGTGCCGAGCGCGGGCTAGGGCGCCGGGGGCGCGGGCGCCACGCCGAGCAGCGCCGCCAGGACGTCGCGCAGGCGGTCCGCGTCGCCGCGCAGCCCGGCCGCCGCGTCGTTGTAGAGGAACGCCTCGGTGAGGCGGACGATCGCGTAGGCCAGCGTCGCGGGGTCCAGCGCGGGGCGGTAGCGCCCCGCGTCGGCCTCGGCGACGATCAGCGCCTCGACCCGCGCGACCCAGACGGGCTGCACGACGCCGCCCGAAGACGTGAGGATCCGCAGGGCGGCCTCGCGCTCGTGCTCGAGGAAGCGGCGCAGGCCCTCGTCGGCGGCCATCGCCCGCACGGCGCCGTCGAGCGCGTCGACCAGCCCGAGCGCTCCACGGCCCTCCGCGGCGCGCCGCGCCCGGCGCAGCACCGGCTCCGAGGCGTAGACCACCGCCTCGCCGATCAGCCCCTCGCGCGTCCCGAACCAGCGGTGGACCGTGGCGCGGGCGACGCCGGTCTCGCCGACCACCGCCTGGACGTCGATCCGCTCGCCCGCCACGAACCGCCGCGCCGCGGTGCGCACGACGTCCTCGCGCGTCGCCGCGGCGGTCCGGCTCACGTGAGGGTGAGACCGCCGTCGACCGGGATGGTCTGGCCGGTGATGTAGCCGGCGCCGGGGCCGGCGAGGAAGACGACGGTCGCCGCCAGCTCGCGCGGGTCGCCGGTGCGGCCGGACAGGACCCGGGCGATCATCGCGTCCAGGTAACCCGGCGCGTACTGCTCGGTCATCTCGGACGCGAAGAAGCCCGGGGCGATCGAGTTGACGCGGATGCCCTTGCGGCCCGTCCACTGCTGGGCGAGATCGCGCGTCAGGCCGTTGAGCCCGGCCTTGCTCGCCGAGTAGGCGGCCTGCGGCAGGCCGGCCGTCGTGATCCCCAGCACGCTGGAGATGTTGATGATGCTGCTGCCGGGCTCCATCACCGCCGCCGCGGCCTGGGCCATCCAGTACGCACCGTTGAGGTTGACGTCGATGACCCGGCGGAACTCGTCCGGCGTCTCCTTCAGCGCGCGGACCGCGGTGCCGATCCCGGCGTTGTTGACCAGGATGTCGACGCGGCCGAGGTCGCGCACGGCCGCCGCGACGAGCGCCTGGGCGTCCTCGGGCTGCGCGACGTCGGTGGCGACGGCGATCGCTCGGCGGCCCGTGGCCTCGACGAGCGCCTTGGTCTCCTGCAGGCGGTCGGCGCGGCGGGCGCCGAGGGCGACGTCGGCGCCGGCCTCGGCCAGGGCCAGGGCGAACGCGACGCCGAGGCCGGAGGACGCGCCGGTGACGACGGCGACCTTGCCGTCGAGGCGGAAGGCGTCCAGGACGGGGGACAGGGTGGGTTCGGGCATCGGCGGAGCATACGGCCCCGATGAGTCAGGAGGGGCGGAGTGTCTCTTTGATCAGCGACGGCAGCTTGACCAGCAGGCGCGGCGTGTCGCGCCAGGCGTGGTCGATCGCGGTGTCGACGGCCGCGCCGACGTCGGGGCCGGAGACCGGCGGGCCGTGGCCGACCAGCAGGTGCTCCGGGTTGAGCCCCTTGAGCCCGTGCGGCGGGCGGGCCCGCAGCATCGGATGGATGCCGACCGGCCCGGGGCCGACCGCGAACGCCGGTGTCGTGCCCAACGCCTCGGCCACGACGAGCGCCCGCTTCGCCGGCCACCACAGCGCGACCTCGCGCCAGAGCCAGTTGTGCACGACGCGCTGGACGGTGAACGGCGCCTCCGGCAGCGCGCCCGGCACCGTCAGCTGCGGCACCCCCAGCCGCTGCGCGATCGCCGCGCAGTCGCGCTTGTGGCGATCCAGCAGCTGCAGGACCCCCGCGGGCTCGCCCAGCGCCACGGCGCGCTCCATCGCCTGCGGATCGTCGACCGGATCGATCAGCCACACCCGCCCGGCATCGTCGACCAGCGCGTGCGAGGCCCGCTCCATCGCCTCGTCCATCACCCAGGTGAGCCCGAGCGCGTGCTCGTGGATCTGCGTCATGCGCCGACGCTACCCGTCCGGCGCAGGACGTCACCGCTGATCCGATCGGGGCTCCGGCGCGCAGACGCCCCTGAACCCGACCACAGGAGCAGCAACCCAATGCCCATCGGAGCACCCGAGCTCATCGTCGTCCTGATCATCGCGCTGCTGGTCCTGGGGCCGAAGAAGCTCCCCCAGGCCGGCCAGTCGCTCGGCAAGGGGATGCGCGAGTTCAAGGAGAGCCTGGCCGGCGAGCGCCACGACGAGGCGCCTGCGCCGATCGCCCCGCCGTCCACCGAGCACCCGGCCTAGCCCGGCCGTCCCCACCACGAGAGAGAGCAGACCATTCCCATGAGCAACGCCAAGACCGACCTCGCCCGCTTCGACGCCGACGGCGCCCTCGCCGAGACCGGCGCCGCGCTGGACGGCGACACCCGCGGCGCGTTCTTCAAGAAGGCCGCCATCGGCGCCGGCGGCCTCGCCGGCTCCAGCGCGTTCCTCGGCGGCCTGCCGGCGCTGGCTTCGGCGGCCTCGGTGCCCAAGTCCGACATCGCGATCCTGAACTTCGCGCTGACGCTCGAGTACCTCGAGTCCGAGTTCTACAAGGCCGCCGTGCCGAACATCAACGGCGGCACCAACGCCACGCTGCTCGCGTTCGCCACGACCGTGCGCGACCACGAGCTCGCCCACGTCAAGGCGCTGCAGAAGGCGCTCGGATCCAAGGCCGTCAAGAAGCCGACGTTCGACTTCGGCGCGGCCGTGACCGACGTGCCGACGTTCATCAAGACGTCGTTCGTGTTGGAGAACACCGGCGTGCACGCCTACCTCGGGCAGGCCGGCAAGATCAAGACGCCGGCGCTGCTCGGCGCCGCGGCGAGCATCGTCACGGTCGAGGCGCGCCACGCCGCGGCGATCGCGCTGCTGCAGGACGCGACGGCGATCTCGGGCGCGGGCGGCATCACGCCCAGCGGTGCCTTCGACACGCCGCTGTCGATGAAGGCGATCCTCGCGGCCGTCAAGAAGACGGGCTTCATCAAGGGCTAGCGGGCGCTTCCGCGGGGCGGCGCCGGCCGTCCCGCGGACCCTTCGTGTTAGGGAACCCGACGTCCTCGCTTAGGCCTCCCTAATATGTCCGCCCATGCTTCCGACGTTCGTCATCGGCCTGCGCGAGGGCGTAGAGGCCGCCCTCATCGTCTCGATCATCGCGACCTTCCTCCGGCAGGAGGGGCGGACCGATGCTTTGCGATGGGTCTGGGCCGGCGTGATCGCCGCCGCGTCCATCTGCCTGGCCATCGGCATCGTCCTCCACATCATCGACCAGGACCTGCCCCAGCGCCAGCAGGAGGGCCTCGAGACGGTCGTCGGAGCGGTGGCCGTGGTGATGGTCACCTTCATGATCGTGTGGATGCGGCGCAACGGCGCCGGGCTGGCCACCGAGCTGCGCGAGCACGCGGGCGCCGCGCTGAAGAAGGGCTCGGTCGGCGCGCTGATCGGCATGGCCTTCTTCGCCGTCTTCCGCGAGGGCCTGGAGACCGCGGTCTTCCTCCTCGCCGCGTTCCAGAGCAGCACGAACCCGACGACCGCCGGTCTCGGCGCGATCGTCGGCATCCTCGTGGCGATCGTCATCGGCGTCGCGATCTACCGCGGCGGCATCCGCCTCAACATGGCGAAGTTCTTCCGCTTCACCGGGGTCGTGCTGGCGCTCGTCGCCGCCGGCCTCGTGGCCAGCGCCGTCCACACCGCGCACGAGGCGGGCTGGATCACCTTCGGCCAGGACCAGGCGCTGAACCTCGAGTGGCTGGTCGTGCCCGGCACGTGGACCGCGTCGCTGCTGACCGGCATGCTCGGCCTGCAGCCGCGCCCGACCGACATCGAGCTCATCGCCTACCTCGCGTTCGCCATCCCGGTCGTCGGCTTCGTGCTGATGCCGGTGCGCCGCAGCCCGGCGCGGCAGAAGAAGGTGAGCGGCGCCGTCGTCGCGACGCTGCTCCTCGGCGCCCTCGCCCTCGTGCTGTCGGCCTGCGGCTCCGACGGCGGCTCGTCGAGCGCGGCCAAGGGCGCCAAGACCGTGGACGTCAAGCTGACCGACGCCGGCTGCGAGCCCGCCGCGCTGAAGCTGACCGCCGGCCCGACGACCTTCCAGGTGGAGAACTCCGGCACCGGCCGCGTCAGCGAGTTCGAGGTGCTGCAGGGCTCGCGGATCGTCGGCGAGAAGGAGAACATCGTGGAGGGCCTCTCGGGTTCGTTCACGCTCAACCTGAAGCCCGGCTCGTACGCGACGGCCTGCCCCGGTGGCAAGACCGCCGCGACCGGCACGATCGACGTCGGCGGCGCGGCCGTCGACACGGCGGGCAACGACCCGGCGCTGCAGGCCGCGACCTCGTCCTACGGCCGCTACGTCGAGGCGCAGTCCGCGATCCTCGTCACGCGCACCGCGGCGTTCACCGACGCCGTCAAGGCCGGCGACACCGCCAAGGCCAAGGAGCTCTTCGCCGAGACACGCGCGCCGTACGAGACGATCGAGCCGGTCGCCGAGAGCTTCGGCAACCTCGATCCCGAGATCGACGCCCGCGTCAACGACGTCGCCAAGGGCGACAAGTGGACCGGCTTCCACCGGATCGAGCAGGGCCTGTGGGTCAAGGGCAGCACGAAGGGCCTCGAGCCGCTGGCCGACAAGCTGCTGGCCGACACCAAGCGCCTGCAGACCAAGACCAAGGGCCTCAAGTACCAGCCCGAGGAGCTGGCCAACGGCGCCAACGGGCTGCTCGACGAGGTCTCCGCCTCGAAGATCACCGGCGAGGAGGATCGGTACTCGCACACCGACCTCACCGACTTCGAAGCCAACGTCTCGGGCTCGCAGACCGCGTTCGGCCTGCTCGCCCCGGCGCTGCGCCGGACCGACGCCGCGCTGTCGACGACGATCTCCCAGCGCTTCGACGCGGTGACCACGGCGCTCGACGCGCTCAAGGTCGGCGGCAAGTTCCCCAGCTACGACACGGTCGACAAGGCCGAGCGCCGGCGCCTCAGCGAGCTCGTCGACGCGCTGGCCGAGCCGCTGTCGAAGGTTGCCGCCAAGCTGCAGTCCTAGGGCCGTCCCCGGCCGCCGCCGCGTCGGGTTCTTCGCCGTGGCGACGGTCGTCTCGACCATCGGCCTCAGCAGCTCCACCTGAGCTGAACGCGAGGCGCCGCGGCGGTACCCTGTTTGGGAATGGGTCCCACCACGCACGGACACGGTCACGAGCACGGGGCCGACGGCTGGGCGAGCCGCGCCACCGAGGCGCTGGCCGCGGCCGGCTACCGGCGCGGCGGTGCGCGCGCGGCGCTGATCGGCCTGCTCGACGAGCAGCAGTGCGCGCTGACGGCCAACGAGATCGAGCACGCGCTGCGCGACAGCGACGGCCGCGCGGTGGCGCGGGCCAGCATCTACCGCATCCTCGAGCAGCTCGAGGAGCTGCGGATGATCACGCGGGTCGAGGTCGGGCAGGGGCTCGCGCGCTTCGAGGCCGCGCGCGAGGAAGGCCATCACCATCACATGGTCTGCGACGACTGCGGCCAGGTGATCCCGTTCGAGGATCCCGAGCTGGAGCGGTCGATCCAGCGGCTGGCGCAGCGCGTCACGTTCACGGTCGCCGAGCACGATGTCGTGCTCCACGGCGCCTGCGCGAACTGCAAGGACTAGCGGTCGGGTCAGGCGGGTTGGGCGGCGCCCGCGGTGCCCGTGTCGGCGCGGGACACGCTGCGCGTCGGCGCGCCCCGGACGGCGCGGACGGCCAGCGCGGCGACGTAGGCCGCGACGATCACCGCGGCGATTGAGGCGCCCGCCGCGGTCCGCGCGTAGTAGCTGAGGTAGAGGCCGCCGCAGCCCGCGAGGCTCGCGACCGCCGCGGCGACGACCATCATGGTGGACATGCGGTGGCTCACCGCGCGGGCGCAGGCCGCCGGCCCGACGAGCACCGCGACGACGAGCAGGTTGCCGAGCCCCTGCACGGCGACCAGCAGCGCGGCGGCGACCAGGAGCAGCAGCGCGACGTCCACCGTGGCCGGGCGGACGCCGAGCGCGGGCGCGTTGAGGCGGTCGAAGCCGACGAGCAGGAGGCGGCCGTGCAGGAGCGCGAGGGCGATGACGACCGCGACGGCGAGGATCCCCGCGAGCAGCAGGTCGGTGTCGCTGACGCCGAGCACGTCGCCGAAGAGCAGCTCGCCGAGGCCGGCGGGCGTGGCGGGTGAGAGGGCCAGCAGCGCGCCGAGGCCCAGGAACGCGGTGACGACGACGGCGACCGCGGTGTCGCGGCCGATCGCGGGCGTGCGCGCGGCGGCGGCGATGGCCAGCGCGGCGACGGCCAGCCCGGCGGCGCCGCCCAGGATGATCGGCACGCCGGCCAGGGCGGCGATGACCAGGCCGGGCAGCAGCGCGTGCGCCAGCGACTCGGTGCTGTAGCTCAGGTTGTAGAAGATGATCCAGCAGCCCAGCGTGCCGCCGGTGATGCCGAGCAGCAGCACCTCGAGGAGCGCGCGCCGGTCGATGCCCTGCTCCCAGGGCACCATCAGCGTGTGCCAGATCGTCGCGACGATCATGCGTGGTTGTGGTGGTGGGGGCCGAGCACGCCGCGCTCGCCGCCGCTCAGCTCGACCAGCTCGGCGCCGTAGGTGGTCTCCAGCGTCTCGCGCGTGAGCGCCTCGGCGGGCGGGCCGAAGGCGATCTGGCGGCGGTTGAGGCAGAGGACGCGCTCCCAGCGGCGGGCCTGGTCGACGTCGTGGGTGGCGATCAGCAGGACGCGGCCGTCGGCGGCGAGACGCTCGAGGAGGCCGTCGAGCAGGTCGGTGCTCGGGGCGTCGAGGCCGACGTAGGGCTCGTCGAGCAGGAGCACCGGCGCGTCCTGGACGAGCGCGCGGGCGACGAGGACGCGCTGGCGCTGGCCGCCGCTGAGGTCGCCGAAGGTGTGGTTGGCGCGATCGGCCAGGCCGACGGAGGCCAGCGCGGTGCGGGCGCGCTCGCGGTCGGCGCGGCCGGGGCGCCGCCACCACGGCAGCGTCGAGAGCGTGCCCATGAGCGCGACGTCCAGTGCGCTGACCGGGAAGTCCAGGCGCGAGCGCTCGGTCTGCGGCACGGTGCCGATCCGGGGCGGGCGCTGCAGCGTGCCGGCGGCGGGGCGCAGCTCGCCGAGCAGCGTGCGGAAGAGCGTGGTCTTGCCGCCGCCGTTGGGGCCGAGCACGGCGATGCGCTGGCCGGGGAGGGCCGTGAAGGTGACGTCGCGCAGCACGGGCGGGGCGCCGCCGTAGCCGGCGGCGAGGCCGTCGGTCGCGAGGAGGGGTGCGGTCATGTGGCGCTCCCGGTGGGGTCGGTGCAGCGCTGGGCGCCGCCGGTGAAGCCGCGGACCATGGCGTCGGCGTTGGCGCGCTCCATGCCGATGTACGTCGCGCCGGCCGAGTCGGCGGGGCCGAGCGTGTCGCCGTAGAGCTTGGGCGCGGTCGTGGCGCCGGTCTGGCGGGCGATCGCCTGGGCGAGCTTGGGGCTGGCCGAGGCCTCGGGGAACACCGCGCTGACGCGCTCGCGCTGGATGATCCGGGTGAGCTGGGCGAGGTCGCCGGCCGACGGCTGGGCCTGCGTGGTCTGCGACGGGATGACCGCGCCGACGACCGTGATGGCGTAGCGGTGGGCGAAGTAGGCGAAGGCGTCGTGGTCGGTGACGAGCTTGCGCTGGGCCGGTGCGACGGCGGCCATGCAGGCGCCGATCGTCCGGTCCAGGGCGTGGAGGCGGTTGATGTAGGCGTCGGTCGTGCGGTCCAGCTGGGCGCGCCGGGCCGGGTCGGCGGCGACCAGCGCGGCGTGGACGCGGCGGGCTGCGTACTCCATGTTGCGCGGATCGTGCCACCAGTGGGGATCGAAGCGCGATGCCTCGGGCCCCGTGGACTCGCCGGGCAGCGCGACGGGGCGGCCGGCGCCGGCGTCGAGCACGGTCGGGTCGCCGCCGGCGTCGTCGACGACCTCGTCCAGCCAGGCGTCGAGGCCGTCGCCGCTGCGGACGATCAGCCGCGCGCCGGCGGTGTGCTCGATGTCCTTGGGACGCGGCTCGTAGTCGTGCGGATCGGAGTTGGGCTGCAGGATCTGGGTGACCGAGACGGCGGGGCCGCCGACCTCGCGGACGAGGTCGCCGAGCTGCGTCGTCGTCGCGACGACGGGGATGAGGCCGTCGTCGGCCTGCGAGTGCGAGCCGGCGCAGCCGCCGGCCAGCAGCGCGAGGGCGCCCAGGGCCGCGGCGGCGAGGGCGGTCGTTCCGGCGCGGCGCCCGCGGTGGGCGGTGCGCGCGGCGCGGGCCAGCGCGGCGAGGGCGAAGACGCCCCCGCCGACGACGGCGATCGTCGCGCCGGGAGGGGCGTTGGTCTCGATCGAGAGCCACAGGCCCGTGATGCCCTCGACGATCGTTAGCGCGACGGTCGCCACCTGCCACGTGCGGAGGCGGTCGACGAACAGGCGGGTCGTCGCGGCGGGGACGACGAGGAGGGCGGTCGAGAGCAGCGCGCCGATGGCGTCGAGCGCCGCGACGGCGGAGGCGGCGACGAGGGCGAGCAGCAGGAGGTCGGGCAGGGGCGAGCGGGCGCCGAGGGCGCGGGCGCCGTCGCGATCGAAGCCGGACGCCAGCCAGCGGCGGCCGAGCAGCGCGCCGGCCAGCAGCACCGCCACGCCGACGGCGCCGGCCACGATCTGGTCGGTCGAGCCGATGACCAGCAGGCTGCCGAACAGCAATCGCTCCACGCTGCCCTGGGAGTGGAAGACGTCGCTGGCGAGGATCACGCCCGCCGCGAGCGCGCCTACCAAGACCAGCGCGGTGGCGCTGTCGTACTCCTCGTGGCCGCGGTTGGCCAGCGCGGCGACGCCGATCGCCACGATCCCCGCGGTCGCCAGCGCACCCAGCAGCGGCGAGAAGCCCAGCCCGTCGGCCAGCACGAGCCCGGGGAACGCCGCCGTGCCGACCGCGTGCGCGTAGAAGCTCAGCCCCCGCAGCACGATCCACGTACCCAGGATCCCCGACCCGACGGAGAGCAAGACGATCTCGACGACGGCACGCTGCACGAAGGGGAGGTCGAACGGGGCGGGCACGAGCGGCCAAGTATAAGCAAGAACGGTTCTCATTCTCGGCGCGGGCGGGTGCGGCGTTGGAGGGGGCTCCAGCGGAGGGCGGCGGAGACGCTGGCGGCGGGCGCTCGCGGGCGATGGACGTCGGTCACGCGGTGTGCGCATGGTGTTCCCGAAGCGCGGCGTTGTTGTGCCGGATCTGCGACGGCGGCGGCTGCGCGGCGCGCTGCGACCTATGGTCGGCGGCCGTGCCGGGCAGCGTGGGCGACATCCTCTACGACGTGGCGATCCGTGCGCTGGACGAGCAGGAGCGCGAGGTGGCCGGCGTCTCGCGCCGCACAGGGACGCTGACCGCATCGACCGCGGTGGCGGCGACGGTGCTGGGCGGTGCGGCGTTCGACGGTCCTCATCCGCTGGGTCGCGCCGCGTGGGCGGCGACGGCGTTCGGCATCGGCGGCGCGGTCGTGGTGTGCGCGGCCAGTGTGCACCTGCTGCGTTCGCACCGGCTGCGGTTCAGCATCGATGCGCGGCAAATCACGGGACTTCACCTGCAGCGCGACGCGCGGGCCGATGACCTTCGTGCCGATCTCGCGCTGGCCTTGGCGCGGCGGGTCGAGCGCAACGCCCGCAGCATCACCGCCATGCACGGGGTGTTCGCCATCGCGCTAGGCGGCTTCGTGTGCGAGCTGGTTGGACTCGGTCTGGCGGCGGCGTTAGCCTGAAGTGATGGACGACGATTTGAAGCTCTCACCGGAGAGGGAGGCGCGGATCGCGGCGATCGAGGACGCGTTCATCAGCCGGAAGACGTGGATGTCCTACGCCGAGGAGCGGCGGGTGGCTGAGGCCAAGGCCGCCAGGCGTGCTGAGCTGGGGCCGTGGTGGCGGCGGGTGTTGCGCTTCGGGCGCTAGGCGTCCGTCGGCTCGGCCGCGGACTCGGTGGCCTGGCGGGTGCGCCAGGCGACGAGGCGGCGAGCGAGGACGGGGGAGAGGCTGGTGGCGAGCGCGTCGGCCTCGGCTGCGGACTGCTCTTCGTCGAGCCCGAGGACTTCCTGGGCCAGCACGCGGGCGGCGTGGCGGCGGGAGGTCAGCACCAGCGCGGCGCTCGTGCCGTTGGCGGTGAGCGTCAGCGCCTCGGGCGCCACGAGGTCCAGCGTCCGGAGCCGGCGGATCATCTCCAGCGCCGTCGGATGCGAGACGCCGACCTTGCGGGCGACGGCCGCCTGCGACGGCGGCGTGCCCCCGATGTTGAGGTCGCGCAGCACGAGCAGGTAGCGCGCCTCGCCCTCGGTGAGCTCCATGCAGGGAACCTGGTCGGCGGAACCGGTCCTGGAGCGTGTGGCGCGAGGGGGCATGGCTACCCCTCAGACTACCGACGCGGACGGCGACGCCGGGGCCGTCGCGGTCCGCGCGCTGCCGCCGAGACCCTGCGCGAGCGCGCCGGCGATGACCGCGAGCGCCTGGCCACTGCTCGGGATCGCGCTGGTGTTGACGAAGCCGTGCAGCTGATGGTGCCGCTGCAGGCTCACCGCGACCCCGGCCTCGCGCAGGCGCGCGGCGTACGCCTCGCCCTCGTCGCGCAGCGGGTCGGGGACGCACGTGGCCAGGTAGGCCGGCGGCAGACCCGCGAGGTCGGCCGCGCGCAGCGGCGAGGCGCGCGGCTCAGAGCGGCGGCTGGGGTCGGGGACGTACTTGTCCACGTACCAGTCCATCCCCGCCTCGGTCAGCAGGAACCCCGAGGCGAAGGTCCTGACCGACTCCGCCTTGCCGGCGAGGTCGACCGCTGGGTAGATCAGCAGCTGGAATGCGGCATCGGGCAGGGCCGCATCGTCGCGGGCGGCCTGCGCGACCACCGCGGCGAGGTTGCCGCCGGCGCTGTCGCCGCCCACCGCGATCCGCGCCGGGTCGATCCCGAGCCGCTCGCCCGCCGACGCCGCCCAGGCGTAGGCGGCGACCGCGTCGTCGGCCGCGGCCGGATACGGGTGCTCGGGCGCGAGCCGGTAGTCGACCGACAGCACCCGGACGCCGGAGAGATGCGCGAGCAGCCGGCACGCCGGGTCGTGCGTGGCGACCGAGCCCTGGACCCACCCGCCGCCATGGAAGTACACCAACAACGCGCCGCCCGCCGGCGCACCGTCCGGCACGTACAGCCGCGCCGGGATCGGCGCGCCGCCGCCGACGCCGGGGATCGCGTGGTCGCGCACGGTCAGCGGCAGCCGCGGGTGCAGCGCCAGCGGGGCGGCCGAGAGCGCGAGGCGCCGGCGCTGCTCGGCGACGGGCACGTCATCGCTCTGGCGGCTCGGTGTGATCGCCGACAGCCGCGCGAGCAGCCACGCCTCGGGGTGCAGCCCCGCGGCGTGCGGCGGCGGTGTGCCGGCCAGCCGCCGCACCACCGGCGCGGGCAGCGAGAACACCACGCGGCCGAACGCGCCGGAGAGACCGGCCGCGACGCGACCGAGCAGGAGCGAAGGGGTGATCGCGCGCGGCACTAGACCATCGCCATCCCGGGCACCACGCCGACCTCGACCAGGCGCGGCCCGTCCTGCACCGCGAGCGCCTCGGCCAGCGCCGCGTGCAGCTCCTCGCGGCCGGTCACCGACACCGACGGCACGCCGTAGCTCGCGGCCGTCGCGGCGACGTCCAACGCGGGCAGGTCGAGCCCCGGCGCGCCCTCGACCTGCTCCAGCGTCGAGAACCACTTCAGGATCGAGTACTCGCTGTTGCGCAGCACGAGGAACGTGACCGGGATGTTATAGGCCTTGGCCGTCCAGAAACCCGTGATCGCGTACTGCGCCGAGCCCTCGCCCAGCACGCAGACCACCGGCCGCGACGGCTGGGCGAGCTGGACGCCGAGCGCGGCGGCCAGGCCGAAGCCGAGGCCGCCGGCCGAGCCGAAGTAGTAGCTGCCCGGCCGTGAGATCCGCAGGCGGTTGCGCAGCGCGATCGTGCTCGACGGCGACTCCAGGACGATGATCGCGTCCTCGGGCAGCAGCGCCGCGAGCGTGCCGTGGACGTCGCCCGCGTCCATCGGGGCGCCCGGCTCGCCGTCGGCGACCGCCGGCACGGGCTCCCGCACGGCGGGCGGCACGCGGCCCGGCACGCCCGCACCGCCCAGCTCGGCCAGCAGCGCGTCGAGCGTGAGCGCGACGTCGGCGACGATGGCGTCGCCCATCGGCGCGCGCGCCGCCTCGTCGGGATCGTTGGTGATCGCGACGAGCGAGGTGCCCTCGCCCAGCGCCGGACCCGGCAGGTAGGGGTAATACGGGAAGACCGACGACCCGACGACGAGCACGAGGTCGTAGGGCTCCAGCGCGTGGCCGGCCGGGCCGAGCGCGGGCGGCAGGATGCCCACGAACTGCGCGTGGCTCTCGGGGAAGCCGATCCGCCCGCCGCCCGGCGCCGGCGTCGCCCAGACCGGCAGCGCCTGCTGCTCGGCCAGCGCGACCGCCTGGTCCCAGGCGCCCGCCGCGTCGATGCCCGGGCCGGCGATCATCACCGGGCGCTCCGCAGCGCGCAGCCGCTCGGCCAGCGCGCGCACGCTCTCCGGGTCGGCGCCCGCGCGGCCCCCGACCCGCCGCGTGATGGCGCGGCGCGCCGCCGCCTCGTCCACGTCGGCCCGCCAGTCATCCATCGGCAGCGACACGAACGCCGGCCCCTGCGGCGGCAGCGACGCCAGGTAGGTGGCGCGCGCCAGCGCGGCCGGAACATCCTCCGCACGCGGCGGCTCGAAGCTCCACTTCACGTACGGCTGCGGGATCTCCGTCGCGCGGTGGTTCGTCAGGTTGGCCTGCATCGTGATGTGCGGCCGCGCCTGCTGGCCGGCCGTGATGAGCAGCGGCGCCTTGTTGGCCTGGGCGTTGAAGATCGCGCCCATCGCGTTGCCGACGCCCGGAGCGGTGTGGAGGTTGGCGTGCGCGACCCGGCCGGAGGCCTGCGCGTAGCCGTCGGCCATCCCGATCACCACGGCCTCCTGGAGCCCCAGGATGTAGCGGAAGTCGGACGGGAAGTCGGCGAGCATCGGCAGCTCGGTGGAGCCGGGGTTGCCGAAGATCGTCGTCATGCCGCGCTCGCGGAACAGCTCGAACGCCGCATCGCGGACGGTGGTCACGAGACAACTCTCCTCATCACGGGTACACGACGCCGGAACGACCTCCGGCGCGCCACACCCTGCCAGATGGAGTGCGCTCGCGGTGGAGGTCACGAGCAACGAGGAGAGAGAACATGCGCATCTCGCGTCTGGCGGCCGCTCTGGCCGCCGCATCGCTGGGCCTGGCCGTCTCGGCGGCGAGCGCCGGGGCGACGCTGCCGGTCATCTACAACTTCCCCGCCGCCGTCGCGGCCTCGGCCGCCCATCCTGGCGGATCGCCGCCCGGCGCCAACGACTGGTCCTGCCACCCGTCGGCCGCGCACCCGCGGCCGGTCGTGCTGGTCAACGGCACGTTCGCCAACCAGATCGACAGCTGGAACGCGTTCGCCCCGCTGTTGAAGAACAACGGCTACTGCGTCTACACCTTCAACTACGGCGGCCTCGTCCTGGGCCAGATCGGCGCGCTCGGCCCGGTCGCGGCGTCGGCCGGCGAGCTGAAGACCGAGGTCGACCACGTGCTGGCCGCCACCGGCGCCGCGAAGGTCGACATCGTCGGCTGGTCCCAGGGCGGGATGATGCCGCGCTACTACATCAAGAACCTCGGCGGGGCGGCCACCGTCAACCGGCTCGTCGGCCTCGCACCGTCCAACCACGGCACGACGGTCGACGGCATCGCGACGCTCGCCGGCCTCATCCCCGGCGCGACACAGGCCGCCGGCGCGGTGTGCCCGGCGTGCACCGACCAGTTCGCGGGCTCGCCGTTCATGACCGCGCTGAACGCGGGCGGCGACACGGTGCCGGGCGTGCAGTACACGGTGATCGAGTCGCGGTACGACGAGGTCGTCACGCCCTACACCTCGGCCTTCCTGGCGGCGGGGCCGAACGTCACCAACATCACCATCCAGGACAAGTGCCTCCTGGACGCGGGCGAGCACCTGACGATGACCAGCGATCACGTCGTCGGCCGCGAGGTCCTCAACGCGCTGGACCCGGCGCACGCGCGCTCGGCGCTCTGCACGCCGATCGTGCCGCTGGTCGGTGGCTGACGACCCACCCGCCGGACCGCCCCGGGGCGCCGCGACCGCGGCGCCCCCGGCGGCCGGGTACGGTCTGCCAGCAGTGACCCCGTCCCGACCGGCTGAGGATCCACCGTTCAGCGATCCCGCCTTCGACGCGCGCCGGGCCGACGCCGAGCAGGACGAGGGCAAGCGGCTGCGCAACGGCATCATCTCGCTCGTCGTCCTGGTGATCCTGGTCGGCGCGCTCGTGCTCGCGGTGCCCGGGCTGCGCGACGTCGCCGACCGGCTGCGCGAGGTCGACCCCGGATGGATCGCGCTGGCGGTCGTCCTCGAGATCGCGTCGTGCGCCGGCTACGTCCTCGTGTTCCGGCAGATCTTCTACCGGATCGCCACGCTGCTCGCGATCCGCGTCGCGCTCTCGGAGATGGCCTTCGGCGCCGTCCTGCCGGTCGGCGGGGCGGGCGGGATCGCGGTCGGCGCCTGGGTCGTCAAGGCCAAGGGCGGCTCGATGCGGCGCTTCATGGAGCGCTCAGCGGTCCTGTTCCTCCTCACCAGCGGCGTCAACGCCGCGACGCTCGCGCTGGCCGGCCTGCTCGTCGGCGCGGGGATCCTGCACGCGCCGCACCACATCACGCTCGGCCTGATCCCCGGCCTGATCGCCACCGCCGGCCTCGCGGCCTTCTGGTTCATCCCGTCGCTGGCGGCGCGCTTCGCGCTCGTCGAGGACGCCGGCCGCACGATCCGCTGGATGCACACGACCGCCGGCGTGGTCCGCGAGGCCAAGGACGAGGTGTTGCACCCGACGTGGCGGCTGCTCGGCGCCGTCGGCTACCTGTGGTTCGACATCGCGATGCTCTGGGTCGCCTTCCGCGCCTTCGGCGAGACGCCGCCCGTCGGCGCGCTCACGCTCGCGTTCCTCATCGGCTACCTCGGCAACGTCATCCCGATCCCCGGCGGCATCGGCGCGCTCGACGGCGGGCTGACCGCGGCGCTCGTGCTCTACGGCGCCGATCCGGCGTCCGCCGCCGCCGCGGTCCTCGTCTACCACGCGATCGTCCTGTGGATCCCGACCCTGCTGGGGACGGTCGCCTTCCTGCGCCTGCGCCCGACCATCGACGAGCCGATCGTGCTCGGCCCCGAGCGCCGCCCGCGCTGACCCGAGAGCGCGAGCGGCGGCGGTCGCGGCTAGTGCGCGGAGTACCGCACGGCCTGCGTGTGGACCAGCGTCACGAGATCGCCGAGCGCGATGTTGGCGTCGACGAGGTGCAGGCCCCACGTGGCGTCGGGCAGTGCGTGGAGCACCGGCGCCTGCGGCAGGCCCGTGATGCGCAGGACGTGCGCGCCGCCCTCGCCCGAGCACTGGCCGGTGAACGCCTGGGACTCGATCCACGGCGTCGGGATCGCCGGCGTCGGCAGGCCGACCTGCAGCGTCTCGGCGCCGATGATCGTCCCGGGGGCGAATGGGGCGCTCGGGTAGATCGACGTCAGCGGCGCGGAGCCACCGCCGAGCGCGGCCGGGTTGGTGCAGAGCACCTCGGTGTCCTTGACCGCCTTGCCGCCGACCGCGGCGGGCTGATCGTCGGCCAGGCCGAAGGCCGCGTCGGGCGGCGGCGTCGCGTTGAACGTGGAGAACGCGACCACGCACTGCAGCTGCGTGGCCGAGCGGCAGGCCTTGAGGTGCTGGAAGTCGCCGCCGGTGTCGCTGCCCTTCTTGACCAGCACGTTGCCGCCGAGCAGGATCGCCGAGACCATCTTGCGGCGGACCGCGGGCTTGGCGTCGACCTCCTGGGCCAGCAGCCGGCGCAGGACGAACGAGCCCTGCGAGTGGCCGATGAAGACCACGCCGCGGCCCTTGTTGTCGTGCTTGAGGTAGTCGAGCCACGCCGTGCGGACGTCGGCGTAGGACGAGTCGCGCATCTTCTTCGTCACGCCGTCGGGCTTCAGCAGGCCGGCGAGCGTGATCTGGCGGTACATCGGCGCGTACACGCGGCACTCGCTCGAGTAGCGCGCGGCCTGGTAGAGCGCGATCGAGCGCTCCTCGGGATCGATCCGCTTGGTCGCCTGCAGCGTCGTCTGATCGCTGACCGTGGGGTAGACGTAGAAGCAGTCGATCTTGGGGTTCTTGGTCTTCTTGGGCGTCACCGTGCCCTGGACCTGGGCGGCGGGCCCGATGACCGTCGTGCCGAGGCCGGGCGTGCAGGGGTTGGACTTCAGCCCCGGCTTGCACAGCCAGGTGGTGCTCGCCGAGGCGCTCGTCGCGCCGCCGGCCAGGGCGGCGACCGCGCAGGTCGCGGCGGCCAGTGTGCTCAACAGGGCGCGGGGTGCGCGCCGTGGACCGTGGGACATCGGCTCTCCTCCGTTGACGGCGATCCCGGACAATCCGGTACCGCGCCGTACATCCTGTCACCCGGTCAGGAGGAGAGCGCCGCCGCAAGCACCTGGCGCGCGATCGGCGCGGCGGCCGTCCCGCCGGCGCCGGCCCCGACGAGCATCACGCCGACGGCGATCGTCGGGTGGGCCGCGGGGGCGAAGGCGACGAACCACGCGTCGGTGTTCTTGGGGTCCGACGCGCCGTTGCCGGTGGCGCGCAGCTCGGCGGTGCCGGTCTTGCCCGCGACCTGCACGCCGGGGATCGCCGCCGCGGTGCCGGTGCCGCCGCTGACCACGCCGAGCATCATGTCGCGCACCTGGCCGGCGACCTTGGCGCTGACCGCGCGCTTGCGGATCACCGGGTCGTCGCTGATGACGCGCGGCTTGGCCCGCATGCCCTTGGCGCCGATCGTCGCCGCGACGCTGGCCATCCCCAGCGGCGTGGCGAGGTCCTTGCCCTGGCCGATGGCCGACGAGCCGACCGCGATGTCGTCGGGCAGCTCGGAGGCCGCCGGGATCGTGTTCGGCTTGGCGACCGGGACGCGCGGCGTCTCGTTGAAGCCGAAGGCCTCGGCGCGCGCGACGAGGCTCTTGGCGCCGACCTTCGCGCCCAGCGGGGCGAAGACCGAGTTGCAGGAGTCGGCGAAGGACGTGGCGAGGCTGCCGCCGCAGGTCTCGTTGCTCGCGTTGGCGAGCTTGACGCCCGACAGCGTGGCGGCGGTCTGGACGGGATAGGACGACGACGGCGTCGCCTTGCCCGTCGCCAGCGCGGCCGACAAGGTGATGATCTTGAACGTCGAGCCGGGCGGCTGGGGCGCGGAGACGGCGATCCCGGCCAGCGCGAGGACCGAGCCGTCGCTGGGTTTGATGACCGCGACGCCGCCGAGCTTGCTGCCCAGCGCGGTCTGGGCGACCTGCTGCAGGCCGGTGCGCAGGGTCGAGTGCACCGACTTGCCCGCGTGGGCCGCGACCTTGTCGATGGTCCGCGAGCCGAAGCGCAGCTCGGCGCCCGCCGTGCCCGCCAGCCGCGTGGCGTAGCGCTTGCGCAGGCCGGCGGCGAACTGGCTGAGCACCGGGTCGTCGATCAGCGCGTCGCCGTCACGGGTCAGCACCGTGGCGTGGTGGGCGGACTCCAGCGTGCGCCGGCGCGGCGCCTCGCCCTTGCGCAGGCCGGGCAGGCGCAGCGCGGGGTTCCAGGTGACGCCGCCGTCGGAGGAGACCGGCAGGCGGAAGGTGCCGCGCAGCGTGCCGAAGAGCCGCGTGTCGGCCGAGACCGGGACGGTGACCGCGCCGCCGCTGGGATCGGCGGCCTTGCCGAGATGCTTGGTCGTGACGGTCGCGGCGGTGTCGGCGCGCTTGACGAGCTCGGCGAAGCGCGCCCGGGTGTAGGCCTTGCGCGTCTGGGCGTCGAGCGCGGCGTACATCGCGGTGGTGTCGCGCGCGGCCCAGGCCTTGGCGAAGTGCGCGGCGTCGGTGCGCTGGCGGTCGACGGTCTGGCCGTGGTGCACGACGTAGGCGACGATCCCGCCGATCACCACGATGATCAGCAGCGGCGCGAGGTAGGCGACCGGGCTGCGGCGGCGCCGCCGGCCCTGGCCCGGGCGGTGGCGCTGGCGGTGGCCCGGCTCCAGCCACGGGACGCCGGCGCTGCGCCGCGGCGGCGACGAGGCGAACATCGAGCGGCGGCGTCGGCGACGGGGCACCCACTCTGTTTACCGTGCGCAGGGCCGCGGTGCGGCGCTGCACGCGGAACTGCGACCGATCGGGCGGCGCGTTCCCGGGCCGTTTGTAGCCTGCTGACAATCGCGGCGATGCCGGACCCGGCCGACGCCACAAGAAGCGCAAGCCGGTTGGCGCCACAGTGCAAAGGTATGACCCGCCCAGAACGCCTCGCCAACCTTGCCGGCGTCGTCGTGCCCTTCGTCGGGGTCTTCGCCGCCATCCTGCTGCTGTGGAACTCGTGGGTCGACTGGATCGACCTCGGCATCCTGCTCGTGATGTACGTCACGACCGGGCTCGGCGTGACGATCGGCTACCACCGGCTCCTGACCCACCGCTCGTTCCGCACTGCGCCGTGGCTGGAGCGCACCTTCGCGGTCATGGGCTCGCTGTCGGTCCAGGGCTCGGTCATGGACTGGGTCGCCGACCACCGCAAGCACCACGCGCACACTGACCAGGAGGGCGATCCGCACAGCCCGCACGTCGGCCACGGCAGCGGCCTCGGCGGCCTCTGGCACGCGCACACCGGCTGGCTGCTGGAGACCCAGGGCCAGGCCGACTGGAAGAAGTACGCCAAGGACCTCTACGAGGATCCGGCGATGCGCACCATCGGCAAGCGCTTCCCGTGGCTCGTCCTCGCGTCGCTGCTGATCCCGACCGCGCTCGGCTTCGTGCTGCACGGCTTCACCTGGGAAGGCGCGCTGCGCGGCTACATCTGGGGCGGCCTCGTGCGCGTCTTCATGCTCCATCACGTCACGTGGTCGATCAACTCGGTCTGCCACTACTTCGGCTCGCGCCGCTTCGACATCGAGGACAAGTCCACCAACGTGGCCTGGCTCGCGATCCCGTCGTTCGGCTAGTCGTGGCATCACAACCACCATGCCTTCCCGCGCTCGGCCCAGCACGGCCTCAAGCCGTGGGAGGTCGACGTCTCCGCGATGATCATCGGTGGCCTGGAGAAGGTCGGCCTCGCGCACGACGTCGTCCGCATCACGCCCGAGCGCCAGGCCCAGAAGGCGATCCGGCCGCCCGAGCGCGAGAAGGTCTCGGTCTAGCGGCTAGCCGCGCTGCGCCGGGTCGGGCGTCCGCTCGGACGCCCCGCCCGCCGGCGCAGCGGCACCGCCGTCCTCCGGCGGCGCGGCCGCCCGCGGCTTGCGGCCCGCGACCACCCGCGGCGCGTGCCGGCGCAGCTCGGCCAGCAGGCGCGCCGACAGCTCGGCCGGCGTCTCGCCGTCGCGGCGCTGGCCGCCCTCCGGGGCGAAGAAGCGCACGCGCACGTGCGGGCGGTGCGACGGGAAGCGCGGGATGTCGACCGTGCCCGAGACCGCGACGCAGACCAGCGTCGCCTCCGGCACCGCGTCGGCCAGGCGGCCGAAGCCGCTGCGCGCGCGCAGCTCGCGGCCCAGCGAGCGCGTGCCCTCCGGGAACATCCCGATGCAGGCGCCGGCGCGCAGCTCGGCGATCGCGCGATCGAAGGCCTGCGTGTCGCCCTTGCCGCGCTCGATCGGGATCTGGCCCATGCCGTCGAGGACCTTGGCGAGGCCGGGCTTCCACAGCGACGACTTGGCCAGCGCCTGGACCTGGCGGCGCGGCAGGCCGGCGATCCCGACCGCGACCGGGTCCCAGTAGCTGTCGTGGTTGCCGGCCAGCAGCACCGGCCCCTCGGTCGGCAGGTGCTCGAGGCCGGAGGCCTCCAGGCGGCCCCACCACTTCACGGCGGGGGTGCAGACGCCCATGGCGAAGCGGTAGGTCGGCGAGACGGCGGACATGCCGTCCATCTTCCCGAAATCCGCCCGCCTCAGGCGGCCTCAGGGTGCGTCGACGCGCGGGATCTCGCGCCGGTGGTGGCGCGCGGCGGTCGCGCGCGCCGCCTTGGCCGCGGTCGCCGTCCAGTCCACGGGCGTCAGCGGCAGCGCCAGCGCGGCGGCCCACGTGGCGGTGTCGGTCGTCCCGGTGACCGGCAGGCCGCCCGCCGTTTGCAGCGCCTTGACCGCGGCGATCGTGGCGTCGTCGAACTTCGCGGTCGCCGTGACCGCCGGGTAGCTCGAGCTGAGGTGCTCCTGCAGCCAGATGACCTCGTCGCCCTTGGCGCCCTTGCCGAGCGCGGGCCAGCCGGGATCGTCGAGGACCGCGGGCGCGGGCGCGGGCTCGTCGAGCACATTCCAGGTCGCCGTCGAGCTCGACTGCCAGCTCCACCACGACAGGCCGGCCGAGCCGTAGGCGGCCCAGATCTGGCGGAAGCGCCGCAGGTCGGCGGCCGACGGCGACGAGTAGGCCTGGCCGAGCGGGGCGATCGGCTGCCCGTAGATGCGGTTGTGCGCGAGCGTGTGGGCGCTCACCGCGTCGACCGACGAGCCGATGTCCTTCCAGTAGACCTGCGGCAGGTTGACCTGCGCGCCGCCGGGGCCGAGGAAGACCGAGAAGGGCAGGTTGGGGTGGTAGTCGACGTAGGGGAACGACGTCAGCCCGATCGGGAAGTCCGGCCCGACCTTGGCCCGCAGCGTCGTCATGTAGGTCTGCGCGGAGGCGTAGCGGCCCTCGTACTGCGACTCGGCGTCGATGACGAAGCAGTCGGCCCCGAGCGCGATCGCCGAGGCGGCGACCGCGGCCTCGGTGGTCGGGTTGGCGCCGTAGACGAACTGCCACGCGCAGACCTTCAGGCCGTGCTGGTGCAGCGCGCCGATCAAGAGCGGTGAGAACTGCGGCCACGCGTCGGTGCCGTCGCCGGCCTTGACGAAGACGTTTGAGACGTGGGCCGCCGCGGCGCGGGCGGCGATCGCGTTGGCGTCGCCGCCGTCGGACTTCGGCAGCTCCCAGATCCACATGCCGTTGCCCAGGAACGCGCCGGGCAGCGGGCCGCCGGTCCGGGCGGGCGCGATGACGGGCTTGGGCTCGGCGAGGATCTTCACGCGCACGACGTTGGAGCGCCGGCCGGCGCCGTCGCGGACGGTGACCGAGATCGTCCCCGGCTTGGTGCCCGGCGGCACGCGCGCGACGTAGCCGGCGTTGCCTCGGTGCAGCTGCGTCGCCAGCGCCCCGCGCGACCAGCGGAACGTCACGCGCTGGCCGGCCTTCAGCCGCGTCCCGCGCAGCTGGATCTGGCGCCCGATCCGGACCGCGACGCCCGCGCTGCACGCCTTGGCGTTCGGCGGCACGCAGCGCGCCCCGGCGAGCTTCGGGGCGCGCGGGTTGACCGCGGCCGACGCGCCGCCCGCGGGCAGCAGCGCGGCGGCGATCAGCGCGGCCGGCAGGAGCACGGCGGCGGTGCGGGTACGAGGCATCGGGGGTCGAGACTCGGGAGTCCGGTGGAAGTTGCGGCGGCGCTCAGGCTTCGGTCAGTCGCCCGAGGATCTCGACGCACCGGGCGAGCGTCTTCTGCTCGGCGGGCGTGAGGCGCTGCTCGATGGCCTCGGCCAGCCAGCCGGTGCGCCGCTCGCGGTGCTCCTCCAGCGTGGCGCGCCCGGCGGCGCTGGCCGACAGCAGGACCTTGCGCCCGTCGGTCGGGTGCGGTGCCTGGTCGATGAAGCCGAGCGCGACGAGCTGCGCGACGGTGCGCGCCATCGACTGCGGGCGCACGCGCTCCGCGGCCGCCAGGTCGCTGGTGGTCATGGGGCCGGTGCGGTCCAGGTGGCCGAGGACCGCGGCCTGCCCGATGGGCAGGATCGATCCCTCCCGGCGCACCTGGCGCACGAGGCGGCCCATCGCCAAGCGCAGCTCGGCGGCGGTGTGGGCGACGTCGGGGGCCTCGGTCATGGCGGCGGATCCTAAGCCGCGGCGGGCGCCGATGGGGGAGAAGCCGCGGCCACGGTGGCCTCGACCTCGCGGACGAACGGCTCGACGGCCGCCCACTGCTCCTCCTGCGCCCACAGCGCGAAGCCGCCGCCCCGGCCTCCGCGACCCGCCGAGAACAGCACCTCGCGGCGCCCCTTGCGGTTGGGCTCGCCGACCTCGACGTCCAGCAGCCCGACGATCAGCCGCGCCTCGCTGCCGCCGCGCCGGGTGAACAGCTCGAGGATGCGCCCGTCGAACGTGACGATGGCGGGGCCGAGGACGGGGTCGTCGTGCGCGAGGTCGGTCACGCCGGCGAGGCTACGCGACCGCGCGGGTGCCGTGGCCGCTTGCACGGCGGCCCTCACCGGTGCCCGACCCGACCGATAGCGTCCCGCCCGCCATGAGCGACCACGAGCCCGACGCCGTGCCGACCCCGTTCGGCAACTACCAGTTCGAGATCTACCTCCAGGGGATGGCCGACGTGGTCCCCGACCTGCCGGTCTCGTGGGCCGAGCTGGAGCGCGCCGCGGCCGAGAAGCTCGACGACGGCGCGCGCGGCTACGTCTTCGGCGGCGCCGGCACCGAGGACACGCAGCGGGAGAACCTGGACGCGTTCCGCCGCCACCGCATCGTCCCGCGCATGCTGCGCGACCTCTCGCAGCGCGACCTGCGCACGACCGTCCTCGGCACCGCGATGCCCGCGCCGGTCCTGCTCTCGCCGGTCGGCGTGCAGTCGATCATCCATCCTGAGGGCGAGCTGGCCGTCGCGCGCGCCGCGGCCGGGCTCGGCGTGCCGATGGTCGCCAGCACCGCGTCGTCCTTCACCATGGAGGAGATCGCGGAGGCCGGGGGCGACGGCCCGCGCTGGTACCAGCTCTACTGGCCCAAGACCGACGAGCTGGCCCAGAGCTTCGTCACGCGCGCCGAGGCCGCGGGCTACGGCGCGATCGTCGTCACGCTCGACACCCCGCTGCTGGCCTGGCGCCCGCGCGACCTCGTGGGCGCCTACCTGCCGTTCCTGAAGTCCATCGGCATCGCCAACTACCTCGGCGACCCGGTCTTCCGCGCCGCGCTGGAGCGCACGCCCGAGGAGGATCCGCAGGCCGCGGTCGGCCACTTCGTCGGCCAGTTCAGCAACCCGGCCGCGACGTGGGACGGCGTCGACCGGCTGCGGGCGATGACCGACCTGCCGCTGATCCTCAAGGGGATCAACCACCCCGACGACGCGCTGGAGGCCAAGGCCCGCGGCGTCGATGGCGTGATCGTCTCCAACCACGGCGGCCGGCAGATCGACGGCGCGCTGGCGGCGCTCGACGCGCTGCCCGCGGTGGCCGAGGCGGTCGGCGACGACCTCACGGTCCTGTTCGACAGCGGGATCCGCTGCGGCGCCGACGTCGCCAAGGCGCTCGCGCTGGGCGCCGACGCGGTCCTCCTGGGCCGTCCCTACCTCTGGGGCCTGGCGCTGGCGGGCGAGGACGGCGTGCGGACCGTGCTGCGCTCGCTGCTGGCCGAGCTGGACCTCACCATGGCGCTCAGCGGTCACACCACGCCGGCCACGCTCGATCCGAGCTTCGTCGCGCGACCCTGAACGATTGCTGAGCGGCGGCCGGCGGGCGCGCCGGAGGGCTCTACGCTGAGCGCGTGGGAGCCCACCGCCTCATCGTCGTCGAGGACGACCCGGAGCTGCGCGCGCTGGTCGCGCGCGGGCTCGAGGAGGAGGGCTTCGCGGTGACCGCGGTCGGCGACGGCGCCTCGGCGCTGGCCGCCGCGCGCGAGCCGGTCGACGCGCTGGTGGTCGACATCGGGCTGCCCGACGCCGATGGCCGCGACGTCTGCCTCGCGCTGCGCGCCCAGGGCGTCGGCGCGCCCGTGCTCTTCCTCACCGCGCGTGACGCGGTGACCGACCGCCTCGCGGGCTTCGGCGCCGGCGGCGACGACTACCTGACCAAGCCCTTCCACTTCGACGAGCTGGTCGCGCGGCTGCGGGCGCTGCTGCGCCGCGCCGGCGCCGATCCGGTCACGACCGTCGGCCCGCTGCGCCTGGACCCGACCACGCACGCCGCGGGCCACGGCACGCGCGAGGTGTCGCTGACGCCGACCGAGTTCCGCGTCCTCGCCGCGATGGCCGCGCGCCCCGGCGTCGTGCTGCGCCGC
>DASYBY010000337.1:0-3804 GCA_036500525.1 Baekduia sp.
GACCGGCGAGACCCAGAAGTTCGACGGGCCGTACTACCTGCTGCGCTCGATGGCGGGGCCGACGGGCTCGCTGCTGCAGGTCGGCCGCGGCGACGCCACGTTCAACGTCGTGCCGGTCGACTTCGTGGTGTCGGCGATCGCGGCCGGCGCGCGGGACCCCGAGGCCGTCGGCCACACGCTGCACCTCGTCGATCCCGAGCCGGTCTCCTCGCACGAGCTGGCCCGGCTGCTGGCCGCGGAGTACAAGGGGCGCGAGCCGAAGCTGCCGCTGCCGCCCGGCCTGGTCGATCGCTCGCTGAAGTACGCGGCGGTCCGCAAGCTGTTCGGCGGCACACCGCGCCAGTCGATCGCCTACCTGAACCACCCGGTGCGCTTCGACACCGCGCAGGCCGCCGACGTGCTGGGACGCAACGGGCTGCGCTGCCCGCGGTTCCCCGAATACGTCGGCGCGATGGTGGCGTTCTACGCCGCCCACGAGCACGACGACGCGTACCGCCCGGCGCACGAGAAGTAGGCGGGGCTACGGCGCGCGCAGGCCGTCGATGACGAACTCGATGAAGCGATCCGCGTCGACCGGCGCGTGGCCGCGGGCGGCCATGACGGCGCCGACCGCGCACATCAGCGCGGGGACGTCGTCGACGGTGAAGGTCGAGCGCATCCGGCCCTGGGCCTGCGCGCGCTCGATCAGCTCGCCGACCACGCCGGAGAGGATCTGACGCTCGGCCTCGGCGGCGGCCAGCGCGTCGCCGTTGTCCTGCCAGGTCATCCGCTGCTGCAGCGTCGCGTCCAGCGCCATCGCGGCGAACGACTCGCGTAGGAAGCCCTCGAAGGCCTCCCACCCGTCCTCGGTCTGCGCCCAGCGGCGGCCGACCTCCGCGTGGTGGCGGAACTTGGTGGCCATCAGCTCGCCCAGCAGCGCGGCCTTGGTCGGGAAGTGGCGGTACACCGTGCCGACGCCGACGCACGCGTGGCGGGCGACGTCGTCCATCTGCGTCGCCTGGCCGGCCTCGGCGAAGAGCTCGCGCGCGGCATCGACGATGCGCTCGCGATTGCGGCGCGCGTCGGCACGCAGCGGCCTCGGCTGGGGCTCCGCGGAGCTCATGGTCGGACTGTAGCGCCCGGGCTTGACAAACGGAACCGCATCTCCGTATGGTCGTCCGAAGAACCGGACCCACTTCTCCATATACCTGGATCCCGGAGGATCTCCCCCTTTGCCTCCTTCCGCCTCATCGCAGAACACCAACAAGTGGTTGGCCCTCGCCCTCCTGGCCTCCGCGCAGTTCGTCGTCGTCCTCGACGCCTCGATCGTCAACGTCGCCCTGCCGTCGATCGGCAAGGCCCTGGACTTCAAGCAGGACGACCTCTCCTGGGTCGTCAACTCCTACACCTTGGTCTTCGGCGGCTTCCTGCTGCTCGGCGGCCGGCTGGCTGACCTCCTCGGGCGCCGGCGCCTCTTCATCGCGGGCCTGCTGCTCTTCGCCGCCGCCTCGCTGGCCGGCGGCCTGGCCCAGAGCGAGATCTGGCTGATCGCCGCCCGCTCCGTGCAGGGGCTGGGCGCCGCGCTGGTCTCCCCCGCCGCGCTGTCGATCGTCACGACCACGTTCCGCGAGGGCCGCGAGCGCAACACGGCGCTCGGGGTCTGGGGCGCGGTCGCGGGCTCCGGCGGCGCCGCGGGCGTCCTGCTCGGCGGCATGCTGACCGAGTGGGCCGGCTGGGAGTGGGTGCTGTTCGTCAACGTGCCGATCGGCCTGGCCGCCGCCGCGCTGGCGCCGCGCCTGCTGGGCGAGAGCCGCGACACCGATCGCGTGCGCCACTTCGACGCCGCCGGCGCGGTCACGGTGACCGCCGGGCTGGCGATCGGCGTGTACGCGCTGGTCGACGCCAACAACGCCGGCTGGACCTCGACGCAGACGCTCGGCCTCGGGGCGCTCTCGCTCGTGCTGCTGGCCGTCTTCGCCTTCATCGAGAACCGCTCGATCTACCCGCTGGTGCCGTTCTCGATCTTCCGCCTGAAGAGCCTCCGCGGCTCCAACGTGGTCGGGCTGCTGATCGGCATGTCGCTGTTCTCGATGTTCTTCTTCATCTCGCTCTATCTGCAGCAGGTGCTGCACTACAGCGCGCTGAAGACGGGCTTTGCCTACCTGCCGCTGGCGTTGTTCATCATCTTCTCGGCGGGTGCGGCGTCCCAGCTGGTGACGAAGGTCGGGTTCAAGCCGACGCTCATCGTCGGGATGCTCTTCGTGGCGGCGGGGCTGCTGTGGTTCAGCCAGGTCTCCCCCGGCGGCTCGTACCTCGGCGACGTGCTCTTCCCGTCGCTGCTGGCGGCCATCGGGCTGGGCCTCTCGTTCGTGCCGGTGACCATCGGCGCGGTGATGGGCACCAAGCCCGACGAGGCCGGCCTGGCGTCGGGCCTGATCAACACGTCGCAGCAGGTCGGCGGCGCGCTCGGGCTGGCGATCCTCTCCTCGATCGCCACCAGCCGCACCAACAGCGCGCTCGCCGACGGCGGGCACGACGCCACGTCGGCGCTGACCGAGGGCTTCCGGACCGCGTTCGCCGTGGGCGCCGGGTTCGCGCTGCTCGGCGCATTGCTGGCCGCGGTCCTGATCTCCTCGCGCGACAGCCGCGCGCAGGTCGAGGAAGCCCGCCGCGGTGACGGCGACGGCGACCCCGTCCCGCTCGCCGCCTGACCCGCGGACCAAGCTGCACGGCCCCTGCCGAGGGGGCCGCGCACCGAGGGGGCGGCGCGTGGTGGCGCCGCCCCCTCTGACCTTCTTTCAGGCCACCGGCTCCCGCGGTCGCCACCCGTCGCGGGCGTGGTCGAAGGCGTCCCAGTCGATCGGGGTCGGCGGGTCGTTGTCGGGGTCGTCGCCCCCGCCACCGCCGCCGTCGTCGTCCCAGCCGTCGTCGTCGCCGCGGCGCCGGGCGACCCAGGCGGCGAGGCAGAGCGCCTCCACGCCGCAGATCACGAAGGCGGCGGCCATCCCGTCCTGTCCTTCCAGCAGCGCCTCGCCGGCCAGGACGTACAGGCAGATCGACAAGCCGACGAGCGTCCGGGCCAGCCGGTCGTGTGCCCGGCGAGCGGGCACTCCGAGGAACGCCCGTGCCACGGAGAGCACCAGCGCGGCGGCCACGACGGCCTTGATCTCGAGCGGCACTGCGCTCACCTCGTTGAGGCTACCCCCAACGGCGCTCCACGGAAAGTGCTTCGACGCGCCGGACGCGTCCGAACGGCCCAACCGGGTCGGTCCCCGCGGCGGACGCGCTGCTGCCGGAGGCCGTGCGGCCGGCGGTGCGGGGCGCGGGTGTAGGGGCGGGCGTGGCCGGCGTCCCGCCCGGGCGTGGGTCGCGGGCGGGATCGGTCGGCGATGACGGGTGCGTGTCCGGGGGCGCGTGCGCTGGTCTGTCCTCCGCGCGCACCGGGGCGAGGTCGTTCGGCCGCGAACGGGCGATGCGGGTCGCTGTGAGCTGCTCCAGGCAGCTCCTAGCGACCCGGATCGCCCGGACGGCGGCGGGTCCTACAGGGCCTTGAGCTCTTCGGAGATGTCGCTGACCGAGCCCTTGGCGTCGCCGAAGAGCATCGACGTCTTGGGGTTGACGAACAGCGGGTTGTCGATGCCGGCGTAGCCGCTGGACATCGAGCGCTTCAGGACGATCACGGACGCCGACTCGTCGACGTTGAGGATCGGCATCCCGAAGATCGGGCTGTCGGGCTTGTTGCGCGCGTCGGGGTTGGTGACGTCGTTGGCGCCGATGACCAGGGCGACGTCGGTCCGGCTGAACTCGCCGTTGATGTCGTCCATC
>DASYBY010000338.1:0-4335 GCA_036500525.1 Baekduia sp.
GTGCGCCGTGAAATCCCCGCAAGTCGCGGCACACCGCGACCGCCGATCGCACGCTGCTACCGTCGCCCGCCTCGTGCGCGTCCCGACCGACACCATCGCGGCCCCGATGTTCCCGGCCGCCCTGAAGTGGCTCAACGTCGCGAGCCTGCGCATGGATCAGCAGCGCGGCCGCCCGGTCCTGCTGGAGTTCTTCGACTTCTGCCGGCCCGCCTCGCTGCGCACGCTGCCCTACCTCCAGGCCTGGCACGAGCGCTACGCCGAGGCCGGCCTGCGGGTCATCTCGGTCCACGCCCCGGGCTTCGCGCCCGCGCGCGACGAGGAGGCCATCGCGGCCGCCGTGCAGCGCCTGGGCATCGAGCATCCGGTGCTGCTCGACACCGAGCTCATCCTCTGGCGCATCTACGAGAACCAGGGCTGGCCGTCGCGCTACCTCTTCGACCAGGAGCTGCGCCTCTTCGAGGTGCACTTCGGCGAGGGCGGCTACCACGAGACCGAGGCGGCGATCCAGGAGCTGCTCGGCGTCGAGCGCGAGCCCGTCGCGCTGATCCATCCCGAGGACGACCCCGACGCGCAGATCGTCGTCCCGACGCCCGACGTCGAGGGCGCGTACTCCGGCCCGTACGAGGCCGGTGCCGTGTGGGCGGTCCTCGAGGGCGAGGGCACGATCGCCGTCAACGGCGCCGAGCGCGCGGTGGAGTACACCGGCGCGCACCTGCTCGTCGACCACGGGCGCCACGAGGCGGCCGTCCTGGACCTCGAGATCGGCGACGGCGTGGTCTGCCACGCCGTGTGCTTCACGCCCGGCCTGGCGCCGGACGCCTCGGCCTAGTCGTCGGCCGGCGCCGGCGCGCCCGCCTCCGGCGTCCCGCCCGGCGCCTCGTCGCCCAGCAGCCGCAGCAGCTGCGGGGCGCCCCGGTCCTCGACGACCACGGCGCCGCCCGGCCAGTACGGGCTGCTCGGGCCGTCGGCGCTCGTGAAGGTCGGCTCGTGCACCCAGCTGCCCGAGTTGTGCAGCCAGGCCCCGGAGGGCGTGCGCCACTCGGTGACGTCGTCGAACGGCAGCGGCCCGGTCCGGTGGCTGTGGCCGAAGATCACGTGCTCGGCGTCGACCCCGAGGCGGCCGACGACTTCGCCGATCGCCGTGAGCGAGTTGCGCCGCAGCGCCTCGCCCGTCAGGTCGCCGCTGACCGGCCCGATGCCGAGCAGGTTCAGGCCGCGGATGCCGAGCGGGAAGATCGCGGTCAGCAGGCGGACCCGGACGGGCTTGTGGCCGTCGCCCTGCAGCAGCTCGTAGGCCTTGCCGGCCTTCCCCGCCCCCGCGCCCATCCCGCCCGCGGCGGCGCGCTGCGCCGCGGAGTTGGTCCACGCGTAGAGCGGGGCGAGCACGCGCTCGTAGTCCTCGGCGATCGCCGGGTCGGGCACGGCGCCGACCAGGCGGCTCATCGCGCCGGCGGCGAGTCGCTCGAAGGTCGGGACCGTCCCGTGCGGGTCCAGGTAGTGGCCGTGCGTGGCGTAGACGTCATCGCGCAGCCACAGGCCCGGGTAGGCGATCGACACGGGCGCGGCGCCCGTGCCGAGCCAGCCCGCGACCTGCCGCGCGATCGGCGACGCGGCCGCCGGGCGGACGCGGGTCTCCAGCCCCAGCGGCTTGCGGCGGGCGTCCAGCCACGGCGCGGCCAGCGCGTGGTCGTGGTTGCCGGGGACGAGGACGACCTCGGCGTCGGGGCGCAGCGCGCCGCCGATGGCTTCGAGCGCCGGCTGCGCGCCGGTCAGCGCCTCCCGCGCCGGGCCGTGGCGCAGCTCCAGCGTGTCGCCGAGCAGGACCAGCCGGTCGGCGCGGGCGACCTCGGCCAGCAGCGGCGCGCGGGCGTCGGCGTCGCGCAGGACGTCGACGCCCGTGCGGCCGCCGAGGTGCAGGTCCGAGACGACGAGGCTGCGCATTCGGCCGCCGAGGCTACCCGCCCCGGCGCCGGCTACCGCAGCCCGGCCGGCTGCCGCGCCGGCATCGCCTCCAGCCGGTTGGCGATCACACGGTCGATCAGCCCGTACTCCACGCACTCGGCCGCCGTGAAGTACCGGTCGCGCTCGATGTCGGCCCTGATCCGCGCCGCGTCCTGGCCGGTGTGGTCGGCGTAGATCTCCTCGTAGCGCCGGCGCAGCGCGATCGCCTCGCGGGCGTGGATCTCCATGTCGGTCGACTGGCCCTGGTAGGCCCCGTGCGGCTGGTGGATGAGGATGCGCGCGTTGGGCAAGGCCATGCGCTTGCCCTCCGCCCCGCCCGCGAGCACGAGCGATCCGCCGGACATGGCGATGCCGCAGCAGATCGTCGCCACGTCGCAGCGGACGAACTGCATCGCGTCGTAGATCGCCAGCGCCGCGTAGGCCGAGCCGCCCGGGGAGTTGACGTACAGGCTGATGTCCTTGTCGGGGTCGTCGGCCTCCAGGTGGATCAGCTGGGCGACGATCAGGTTGGCGATCTCGTCGTTGATCTCGCTGCCGAGGAAGACGACGCGGTCGTTGAGGAGGCGGGAGTAGATGTCGAACGAGCGCTCGCCGCGGGGCGACTGCTCGACGACCATGGGCACGAGGGGCATGCGGGCTCCTTGTCGGTCGTTTGCGCAACCATTTGGTTGCGTGTGGTCGACACGGTAGCATCGCAACCATGGAGTTGCACGAAGCGATGAACGCGATGCGCCGCGAGACGATCCTCGACGCGCCGCGCGACGCCGTCTGGGCGCTCGTGGCCGACCCCGAGGGGCTCGCCGAGTGGCTGGCCGACGACGTCGAGCTGCCCGCCGTCGAGCCCGGCGCCGAGGGCACCGTGGTGGAGGACGGCGAGCTGCGCCACGTCACGATCGAGGAGGTCGAGGACCAGCGGCGCGTCGCGCTGTCGTGGTGCGCGCCGGGCGGCGAGCCGTCGCTGGTCGAGCTCACGCTCGACGACGCCGAGGACGGCCGCACGCGCATGGTCGTCGTCGAGGTGCCGCTGGTCACGCTGCGCGCGGTCGCGGCGCGCACGACCTACGCGTTGACGGTCGCCGGCGGCGGGCAGGGCGCGGATCGCCCGCAGATGGCCGTCGCGGCCTGATGGATCGCACCGATCCCGGTCCCGTCTTCGCCGCCCTCGCCGACCCCACCCGCCGCGAGGTCGTGCGTCTCCTCGCGCAGCAGCCGGGCCTGACGGCCTCGGCGATCGCGGTCGAGCTGCCGGTCAGCCGGCAGGCGATCGCCAAGCACCTCGCCCAGCTGCGCGACGCCGGCCTCGCCGAGGCCGAGCACGCGGGGCGCGAGACCCGCTACCGCCTGACGCCCGAGCCGCTGGCCGGGGCGATGGAGTGGATGGTCGCCGCCGGCGCGCAGTGGGACACGCGCCTGGAGCGGCTCAAGCGGCGCCTCTGAACCCTCGCAAAGGGGTCTGACCCCTTGCGGAGGGTTACGCGGCGGGCACGGCTTCGAGCGCCGGCGCGGCGAGCATCGCGCGGCGGCGCTCCTTGATCGCCCGGAGGTCCAGGTCGGCCTTTTCCAAGAGGTCGTCGGGCGTCGCGCCGTCCTGCGGGTAGACCGCGACGCCGATGGAGGCGCGGACCGGCGCGTGGTCGGCGGCCTCGATCGCGGCGAGGGCCTCCTCGATGCGCTGGGCCAGCAGCGTCGCGCCCTCCTCGTCGGACTCGGGCAGCAGGACGGAGAACTCGTCCCCGCCCTGGCGCGCGACGACGTCGGTCCCGCGGACGTTCTCGACGAGCACGCGGCCGACCTCCTGGAGCAGGCGGTCGCCCTCCAGGTGGCCGTGCGTCTCGTTGATCTCCTTGAAGCGGTCGACGTCGAGCGTCAGCAGCGCGAAGCGCTGGACGTCGGCCGACGTGGCCGCCAGCAGGCCCTCGTGGAGCTTGCGGTAGTTGCCGACGCCGGTGAGGGCGTCGTGGCGCGACTCGCGCAGGTAGAGGCTCTCGCCGCGCTGGGCCGCACGGGCCTCGAGCAGCGTGATCGCCGCGAGCGCGGCGAAGCAGGCGGTGGCCACGGGCCACTGGGCGAAGCCGGCACCGGCGATGGTGCCGCCGGCGGCGAGCAGGGTGCGGCAAACCGCCCCCGCGATGGGGTTCCGGAGGATCATTCCAGTCGGGTGGTCGGCCGTCGGACATCCCGACTTGAGTCGGGCCGACGACCGTTCCAACGGGTGGCTCAGCCGGCGGCGGGCGCTGCAGCGGCCATGGCCTGGCGGATCGACTTCGGCAGCATGAACCGGACGTCCTCCTGGACGACCTGGAACTCCTCGACCTGCTCCACGCCGCGGGCGCGGAAGAAGTCGACGAGCCGCTGCACGAGCTCCTCGGGCGC
>DASYBY010000339.1:0-9393 GCA_036500525.1 Baekduia sp.
GTCGCCAGCGTCAGCGACGCGCGCAGGCGCCCGTCGCTGCTGCGCTCCAGCGCGACGCGGGTGAGGTCGAGCGCGCCGGTGCCGGTGACGTCGCCCTTGGGGTCGTTCGCCTTGACCGGCACCGCGACGGGCGCGGTCGCCGCCGAGGCGGCGACGGCACCGGTGGCGAGCAGCACGGCCGCCGCAGCGAGGCCCGTCGTCCGGCGGCGCATGCGCTCAGCGCCCTTCGTAGGTCGCTTTGCCGGGCCCGTTCTCGATGAACGAGCGCACGCCGTTCTGCAGGTCCTCGGTGGCGAAGAGCGCGCCGGAGACCTCGCCCACGATGCCGTCGGCGGCGCGGGCGCCGTGCTCCTTCTGCGTCCAAACGATCTGCTTGGTCGCCGCGTGCGCCTTGGTCGGGCCGTTGGCGATCCGGGTGGCGAAGGCGCGGGCCTCCTCCTCGAAGACGTCGGGCGCGTAGACGCGGTTGACGACGTTCCAGCGCTCCAGCGCCGCGGCGTCGAACAGCTCGCCGGTGAAGATGAGCTCCTTGGCGCGGGCCGGGCCGGCGCGCTCGGCCAGCCGCTGCGGGCCGCCCATCGACGGCGTCAGGCCGACGACGATCTCGACCAGGCCGAACTTCGCCTTCTCGGAGGCCAGCAGGATGTCGCAGGCCAGCGCGATCTCGAACGCGGCCGTGAGGCAGAGGCCGTGCGCGGCGAAGACCGTCGGGAACGGGAGCTCCTCGATCTTCTGAATGGTCTCGAACAGACCGTTCCACAGATCGGTGCCGCCCTGGACGTCCATGCCGTCGAACACCTGGCCGACGTTGACGCCGCCGCTGACGACCTTGCCCTCGGCGCGCAGCAGCAGGCCGCGCGGCGGGTCGGCGACGAGCTGGTCGACCGCCGTGCGCAGGCCCTCGAAGAGCGCGGAGTCAAAGAGGTTCAGCGGCGGGCTGTCGAAGGTCAGGACGGCCAGGGGACCGTCCTGCTCGAGGCGGACGACGTCGCTCATGCGTGCTCCTTGATCAGCTGTCCGACGGCCTGGATCTCGTCCATGTCGCCGGGTGTGGGGATCCACGGCAGGCGCACGTCGTCGTCGCGGTAGCGCGGGATGACGTGCATGTGGAAGTGGAAGACGGTCTGGAAGGCGACCTCGCCGCAGCTGTTGAGGAGGTTGATGCCGTCGGCGCCGAGGGCGGCCTTGGCCTTGGTCGCCAGGCGCTGCGCCGCGACCGCCACGGCGGCCAGATCCTCGGGGTCGATCTCCAGCAGGTCGCGGCTGTGGTTGCGCGGCACGACCAGGGCATGCCCGCGCGTCCCCGGGTTGATGTCCATGAACGCGACCGTGCGCTCGTCGGAGTCGACGATCGTCGCCGGGATCTCGCCGGCGACGATCTTGCAGAACAGGCAGTCGGGATCGGTGACGGGCATGCGCGGCACCTTACCCATCAGGGCGGTTCGTTCAGGTCCTCTTCAGCCGGTCGGAGGCAGCCCCACGGTAGGGTGAGACGTCGATGTCCGGTGCGTCCCAGACCCCGACGCAGGCCGCCCTGCACGCCGACGTGGCCGCGCTGTCGGCCATCGATCGCCTTCCGTGCTCGCCGGGTGAGGCCGAGGCGGCGCAGTGGATCGCCGACCGCATGCGGGCCGCGGGCGCGCGCGTCGTGGTCGACGAGGAGACCGTCCACGGGACCTACTTCACGCCGCTGGGCGTGCTCAACGGCGTGGGCGCCGCGGCGGGCGTCGCGGCGCTGCTGGGCCGGCGCCGCCTGGCCGGGCTCGCCGCCACCGCGGCCGCCGCCGGGATCTGGCAGGACCTCACCGGCGGCCGGCACCGGACGCTGCGGCGCTTCCTCAAGCGCCAGACGACCACCAACGTGGTCGCCGAGATCGGCGATCCGGACGCCACGCGCACGCTCGTCGTCCACGCCCATCACGACGCGGCGCGCACGAGCTTCATCTTCGACCAGAGCCTCGCGCGGTTCATGACCGAGCGGCTGCCCGGCGTGATGGACCGCGTCGACCGGTGGCCGCCGTTGATGGGTCTGGTCATCGGCGGTCCGACCGCGGTCGCCGTCGGCGCGGCGACCGGCGGCCGGCGCACGACGGCGCTGGGCGCGCTGTTCGCCGCCGGCACCGCCGCGGTCATGGCCCACATGATCCGCGAGCCGGTCGTGCCGGGCGCCAACGACAACCTCAGCGGCGTCGCCGTCCTGCTCGACGTGGCGCGCCGCCTGGAGCAGGCGCCGCCGCCGCCCGGCGTGCGCGTAATCCTGCTGTCGGCGGGCGCCGAGGAGGCCAACCAGGAGGGCATGCTCGCCTTCGCGCGCCGCCACTTCGGCTCGCTCCCGGTCGAGGGGACGAGCTTCCTCTGCCTCGACACCGTCGGCTCCCCCGAGTTGGTGTTGATCGAGGGCGAAGGCTTCCTGCGGATGTACGAGTACCCGTCGCAGCAGAAGGAGCGGGTCGCCTCCGCCGCCCAGGACGCGGGCGTGCACCTGCGCCGGGGGATGCGCTTCACCTTCGCCACCGACGGCCTCGTGCCGCTGCGCCGCGGCTACCAGGTCGCCTCGCTGGGCTCGGTCACCGAGCACCTGATGCCGGCCAACTACCACTGGCCGACCGACACCGCCGACAACGTGAACTACTGCACCGTCGCGGACGCCGCCGCGGTGGTGCTGGCGACGATCGCGCGGACGTAGGGGCGCGCGGCGCGGGCGCGCCGGCGCCTCAGGCGTCCGTGGTCCGCACCAGCGTGCGCGCCAGCGCGACCGCCTCGTCGCGCGTCGCGATCTCGCCGGCGAAGCGCGCCTCGTCGAGCTCTCCGAGCAGCGTGCCGAGCGCGGGGCCGGGGGTGATCCCGATTTCGCGGGCCAGGTCGTCTCCCCGGACCAGCGGCGGCTGCGCGGCGAAGGTGGCGTAGGCGAGCGCCTCGGGCAGGACGACGCGCGCGACGGCCAGGTGCCGGGCGATCGCCTCGTCGGCCTTGCGGCCGCGCGTGGCGAGGCGATCGGCGATCGACAGCAGCGACACGTCGACCTCGACCGGCGTCGTCTTGACCAGGTACTGGTGGATGGTCCGGCGGTCCAGCGGCGCCTTGTGCACCAGGTAGCCGAGGCCGAGGTGGTGGCGGGCCAGCAGCGCGACGTGCGCACGGAGCTTCTCGCTGGTGCGCAGCCGCGTCAGGGCGGCGCGGGCGCGCTCGGCCCCGAGGTCGGCGTGGCCGGGGAAGCCGAGGATCGAGCCGTCCTCGTGGCGGGCCTGCGTCTCGGGCTTGGCGGAGTCGTGCAGCAGCGCGCCGAAGCGCAGCGCCTCGCCGCGGGTCAGCTCGTCGCTCAGTGGCTGGGCCAGGAACGCGCGGATCGGCTCGGCCAGCTCGGGGCCGAGGACGGGGGCGGCGTCGCGCTCCAGCGCCACCGTCTCGGCCAGCACCTCGAGCGTGTGGTCGTGGACGTCGAGGTGGTGGTAGCGGTTCTGCTCGACGCCGCGCAGGCCGCTCAGCTCGGGCAGGACGTGCGGCGTCAGGCCGAGGCGGTCCATGAGCGCGAGGCCGTCGAGGACGCGGTCGGCGGCGACGACGCGCTTGAGCTCGGCGAAGACGCGCTCGGGCGCGACCTCGACGATCCGCGGCGCCCGCTGCACCGCCGCGGCGACGGTCTCGGCATCGGGCTCCAGGTCCAGCTCGCAGGCGAAGCGCGCCAGGCGCAGCACCCGCAGCGGGTCGTCGTCGAAGCTCGCGGGCGAGACCATCCGCAGCCGCCGCGCCGCCAGGTCCTGCGCCCCGCCGTGGGGATCGACGACGGCGCCGCCGGCCAGCGGCTCGGCCATCGCGTTGATGGTGAAGTCGCGGCGCGAGAGGTCCTCGTGCAGCGAGCTGCCCTGCAGCGGGGTGACGTCGACCTGCCAGCGCCGCTCCGGGCCGATGACCCGCCACGCGCCGAACTCGCCCGACAGCTCGAACGCCGGTCCGCCCGCCCCGCGCGCCAGCGTGCGCGCGATCGTGCGGGCGTCGCCGGAGACGACGAGGTCGACGTCGGCCGTCGGCCGCCCCAGCAACGCGTCGCGCACCGCGCCACCGACGACCCACGCCGGCTCGCTCCCCAGCGCCGCGCGGGCGGCCGCCAGCGCCTGCTCAGTCACGACCCAACGCACCTCGGAGCCGCCGTGCCGCGGGAGCGAGCCCCTGGGCGAGCTGCCGCCCGGCATGTGAGCGCCCTGCGCGAGTCATGCCGCCGCCTCACCGTCGCGGTGGTGCAAGCGCGGCACGCGGGCGGAGATCCCGCAGGTCACCTCGTAGTTGATGGTGCCCAGCCAGCCGGCGACGTCCTCGGCGGTCACGCGCTCGCCGCCCTGCGCGCCGATCAGCACGACGTCGTCGCCGAGCTTCGCGCCGAGGCCGGCGGCGCCGACGTCGAAGGTCACGTTGTCCATCGAGACGGTCCCGACCAGCGGGATCCGCCGGCCGTGCAGGAGCGCCGCGGCCTGGTTGGTCAGCCCGCGGCGGTAGCCGTCTCCGTAGCCGAGCGGCACCGTGGCCAGCAGCGTGTCGCGGCTCGCGACGAAGCGCCGCCCGTAGCCGGCGCTCTCCCCCGCGGCGCACGCCTTGACCGCGGCGACGTAGGAGACCAGCTCCAGCGCGGGCTCCAACTCGCGCTCGGCCGGGTCCTCGCCGAAGGGATCCAGGCCGTAGATCGCGACGCCCGGCCGGACGAGGTCGAAGTGCGTGGCCGGGTCGCGCAGCGTCGCCGCGCTGTTGGCCGTATGCAGCAGCAGGCCGGGATGGCGCGCGCGCAGCGGCTCGGCCCAGGCGCGGAAGCGCGCGAGCTGCTCGCCCATGAACGCGTCGCCGCGCTCGTCGGCGGTGGCGAAGTGCGTCCAGGCGCCGACCAGCTCCAGCTGCTCGGCGGCGGCCACGGCCTCGGCGACCGCGTCGGCCTGCTCGGGGTCGCGCGTGCCGAGGCGCCCCAGGCCCGAGTCGAGCTTGACGTGCACGCGGACCGGGCGCTGCGCCGCGACCAGCGCCTCCACCATCTCGATCGTCCAGACCGAGAGGTCGGCCCCGGCCTCCAGGGCGATCGGCAGCTCCTCGTCGCTCAGCGCGCCGAGCAGCAGGATCGGGACGTCGCCGCCGACGCCCGCGCGCAGGTCGCGGGCCTCCAGCGCCGTCGCGACCGCCAGCCACGTCGCGCCGCCCCGCAGCGCGGCCTGCGCCGAGGCGACCATGCCGTGGCCGTAGCCGTCGGCCTTGACGACCGCGCAGACCGCGGCACCGCCGGCGTCGCGCGCCAGCCGCGCGACGTTGCGCTCGATCGCCGCCAGGTTCACCCGAGCCAGCGCGCGGACCGCCACGAGGCCTCAGACCTCCGCGGCGTTCAGGGCCGACAGCACGTCGGCGCGGGTGACCAGGCCGAGGTAGCGCCCGTGCTCGACGACCGGCAGCCGGCTGTGGCCGCGCTCGACGATGATGTGCGCCGCCGCGTGGATGGACGTGCCCGGCTCGACCGTGACCGGCGGCTCGGTCATCAGGTCCGAGACGCGCGCGGCGGCGGCCTTCTTCAGGCGCCGCTCGAAGACGCGCAGCTCCGGCGGGAAGAACACGAGGCCGCCGAACAGCTCGATGTAGTGCGGGATGTGGAGGTCGCCCTCCTCGTCGGCGATGACCAGGTCTCGCTCGGTGACGATGCCCACGCAGCGCCCGCCGTCGTTGACGACCGGGAGCGCGGAGACGTCCTGCTCCTTGAACCGGGCGACGACCTCCTCCACCCCGGCGTCGAGGGAGATGGAGGGCGCGTCGCGCTCCATGATGTCGGCGACGATGGATGCCATTTCCGCCAGGACTCTATGTCAGTCCAGCGTGTGCGGCAGCGCGTCGACCACGTCGGAGGCGATCACGCCGTCCGGTCCGCCGAGCAGCGCGGCGGCACGACGACCGGCCTCGGCGTGCGCGAAGACCGCCGCGCAGGCGGCGTCGAACGGCGCCATCCCGCGCGCCAGGAACGCCGCGAGCACGCCGGAGAGGACGTCGCCGGTCCCGGCCGTCGCCAGCCCGGGCGAGCCGCCGCGGGAGATCGCGACGCGCCCCTCGGGCTCGGCGACCAGCGTGTCGTCGCCCTTGAGCACGACGATGGCGCCGGAGCGGCGCGCGGCCTCGCGGACGTGCTCCAGCCGCGCCGCGTTCACGGCGTCGGACTCGACCTCCAGCAGCCGCGCCAGCTCGCCGGCGTGCGGGGTGAGGATCGCGGGATGGTCGCGGCCCGCCAGGGCGTCGAGCCGGCCGGCGTGCGCGTTGAGCCCGTCGGCGTCGAGGACGATCGCCACCGGCGCCTCGGCCACCAGCCGGCGGGCGAAGGCCACCGCGCCGCCGGTGCGCCCCAGCCCCGGGCCGATCACGAGCGTCCCGCCGCGCGAGCCCGCGCGGTCGATCACGTCGCCGGCGCCGGCCTCGGTGTGCGCGCCGCCGTCGTCGGGCAGCGGCAGGCTCATCACCTCGGTGAGCTTGATCTCGAAGATGTCGTTGAGCGCGTCCGGCACGCACGCGGTCACGTAGCCGGCGCCCGCGCGCATCGCGGCCATCGACGCCAGGCAGACCGCGCCGGTCATGCCGCGCGAGCCGCCCGCGACGAGCACGTGGCCCGAGGCGAACTTCGTGGAGTCCTGGCCGCGGCGCGGGTAGGCGTCGAGCACGCCGGCGTCGATCAGGCCGATCCACGGCCGGGCCGGCGCCTCGGCGTGCGGGATGCCGATGTCGACCACCACGATCTCGCCCGCGTGGGCCTTGCCGGGCAGGATCCACAGCCCGGGCATCGCGGCGTGGAAGGTCGCGGTGACCTGCGCGCGCACCGCCTCGCCCGCGACCGCGCCGGTCCCGGCGTCGACGCCCGACGGCACGTCGGCGGCGACCACGGGGACGCCGGCCGCGTTGATCGCCGCGATCGCCGCGGCGACGTCCGCGCGCGGCTCGCCGCTGAAGCCCGTGCCGAGGATCGCGTCGACGATGACCGCGGCGCCGGTGAGCGCGGCGGCGTCGAACGGCTCCGGCGCGGCGCCCGGCAGCGCCTCGAAGCTCGCGCGCGCGTCGCCCTTGAGCTTCGCCACGTCGACGGTCGTCAGCACCCGCACCGCGCGGCCGCGCTCACGCAGCAGCCGCGCGACGACGTACCCGTCGCCGCCGTTGTTGCCCCCACCGCAGACGACGACCACGTCGCCGCCCGGCGCGACCCCGGCCACCACGCGCGCCAGGCCCTCGCCGGCACGCTCCATCAGCTCGAGGCCGGGAATCCCGCGCTCCTCGATCGCGCAGGCGTCAGACGCCCGCAGCTGCTGGACGTCGAGCAGCGGCTCCAGCCACGGGGGCAGAGGGTCGGCGGGGGTCACGGGCGCACCACGGCCACGGCTCCTGCGGTTCCCCGCGAGTGCGTCAGCGACACGTCGATCGTCTCCGGCCGATCGCCCAGCGCGCCGTGCAGGACGATCCGCGGCGCGCCGCCCTCGCTGACGACCTCGATGTCGCGCCACGACCACGCGTCGAGCTCCAGCGCCTTGGCGACCGCCTCCTTCGCGCAGAAGCGCACCGCCAGGTGCTGCCCCGGCCGCGACCGCGCCGCGGCGTACTCGCGCTCGCCGTCGGTGAAGAGACGCTGCGCCAGCGTCGGCCGGCGCGCGAGCGCGGCCTCCAGCCGATCGATCTCCAGGAGGTCGAGCCCGACGCCGGCCACGCGTGCCCTATTCGACCGTGACGGTTTTCGCGAGGTTGCGCGGCTGGTCGACGTTCAGCCCGCGGCGACGGGCGATCTTGTAGGCCAGCAGCTGGAGCGGGATGACGGCCAGCAGCGGCTGCAGCATCCAGTCCATCGCGGGGATCCGCACGACCTCGTCGGCGTGCTCGCCGATCTCGATGTTGCCCTCGGTCGCCACGGCGATGACGTGCGCACCGCGGGCGCGCACCTCCTGCACGTTGGAGACGACCTTGTCGAGGATCGGCGAGTCGGTGGCGACGCAGACGACCGGCGTGGACTCGTCCAGCAGCGCGATCGGCCCGTGCTTCATCTCGCCGGCCGCGTACGCGTCGGTCGGGATGTAGGAGATCTCCTTGAGCTTCAGCGCGCCCTCCAGCGCCACCGGCAGGCCGACGTGGCGGCCCAGGTACAGGAAGAACTCGCTCTTGTAGTGCTTGTCGGCGATCGGGTCGAGGTCGACCGACTGCAGCAGCGCGTCGATCTCGTGCGGGACGCGCTTGAGCTCGCTGACCAGCCGCGTGCGCTGCTCGGCGCCGAGCGTGCCGCGCAGCTCGGCCAGGCGCAGGCCCAGCAGGTACATGACGGCGACCTGGCAGACGAACGTCTTGGTCGCCGCGACGCCGATCTCCAGCCCCGCGCGGGTGTAGAGCACGCCGTCGGCGTCGCGCGTGGCCTGCGAGCCCATGACGTTGCTGATGGCGATGACCTTGGCGCCGCGCTCGCCGGCCAGGCGCATGGCGGCCAGCGTGTCGGCGGTCTCGCCCGACTGCGTGATGCCGATGACCAGGTCGCCGGGACCGACCACCGGGTTGCGGTAGCGGTACTCGGAGGCGACGTCCATCTCGACCGGGATGCGCGCCCACTCCTCGATCGCGTACCGGCCGATCAGGCCCGCGTGGTACGAGGTGCCGCAGGCCACGACGATGATCCGGTTGACGTCGCGCAGCAGCTCCTCGTCGAAGCTGGCCTCCTCGGCGAGGTCGACGCCGTCGGCGCGCACGGTGCGGTCGGCGATCGTCTCGGCGACGGCGTCGGCCTGCTCGTGGATCTCCTTGAGCATGAACGTCTCGTAGCCGCCCTTCTCGGCGGTCTCCTCGTCCCAGTCGATCTCCACGATCTCGCGGTCGAGCACGGTGCCGTCGGGCAGCAGGAAGGTGACCGCGTCGGGCGTGACGACGACCAGCTCGCCGTTCTCGATGTACTGCACGCGGTGCGTGTGGGCCAGGAAGGCGGGGATGGCCGAGCCGAGGAAGGTCTCGCCCTCGCCGCGGCCGATGATCAGCGGGCACTCGCGGCGGGCGCCGACGAGCGTCTCGGGCTCGGTGATCGACATCGCGACGAACGCGAAGTGGCCATGCAGCTCGGCGTAGGCGGCGCGGACGGCCTCGGCCAGCGAGCCGGTCGCGAGGTGGTAGGAGACGAGGTGCGCGATGACCTCGGCGTCGGTCTCGCTCGTGAACTCCGCGCCCATGTCGGCGAGGCGGTGCTTGAGCGCCAGGTAGTTCTCGACGATCCCGTTGACGACCACGTGGACGCGGTTGGTCGTGTCGAAGTGCGGGTGCGCGTTGGACTCGTTGACGCGACCGTGGGTGGCCCAGCGCGTGTGGCCGATGCCGGTCGTGCCGACGCGCGTGGCGACCGCGACGCCGCCGTCGTCCTCGACCGCCTGCTGG
>DASYBY010000340.1:0-3567 GCA_036500525.1 Baekduia sp.
GGGCGCGCAGGTCGGCGACCGTCGGGACCTTCTCGATGGTGATCTTGGTCCGCGTGACGCGCTCGATCGTCTTGAGCATGCGGTGCTCGCGCGGCTGGGCGAAGGTGATCGCGACGCCCTCGCGGCCCGCGCGGCCCACGCGGCCGATGCGGTGCACGTAGGCCTCGGGCGCGGCCGGGACGTCGTAGTTGACGACGTGGGTGAGCGAGTCGACGTCGAGACCGCGCGCGGCGACGTCGGTCGCCACCAGCAGCTCGGTCGTCCCCGCCTTCAGGCGCGTCAGGACGCGGCTGCGCTGGTCCTGGGTCATGCCGCCGTGCAGCGCCTCGGAGCGGTAGCCGCGGCCGTTGAGCGACTCGGTGAGCGAGTCGACCTCGGCGCGCGTGCGGCAGAAGACGATCGCCGCGGTCGGCTGCTCGACGTCGAGGATCCGGCCCAGGGCCGCGGCCTTGTGCGAGCGCGGCACGATGTAGGCGCTCTGGCGCACGAGCGGCGGCTCGCCGGCGGCCTGCTGCTCGCTGCCGATCTGGATCCGGATCGGCTCGCGCAGGTGGCGGCCGACCATGTGGTTGATGCGCGGCGGCATCGTCGCGGAGAAGAGGACGGTCTGGCGCTCGGGCGGCGTCTCGGCGAGGATCGTCTCGATGTCGTCGGCGAAGCCCATGTCGAGCATCTCGTCGGCCTCGTCGAGGATCACCGTCGTCAAGTGCTCGAGCTTGAGCGTCTTGCGGCCGATGTGGTCCAGCGCGCGGCCGGGCGTGGCGACGACGACGTCGACGCCGCGCTCCAGCGCCTTCAGCTGGCGGACGATCGGCTGGCCGCCGTAGATCGGCAGCACGCGCACGCTCATGTCGCGGCCGTACTTGTGGATGGCCTCGGAGACCTGGGTGGCCAGCTCGCGCGTCGGGACGAGCACGAGCGCGGTCGGGAACCGGCCGCCGAGCGCGCCGGTGCGCTGCAGGCGCTCCAGCAGGGGCAGCGCGAACGCCGCCGTCTTGCCGGTGCCGGTGGCCGCCTGGCCGAGGAGGTCGCGACCGTCCAGCAGCGGCGGGATCGCCTCGCGCTGGATCGGGGTGGGCTCCTCGTAGCCGAGGGCCGAGAGGACGCCGATGAGCTCGGGGGCGAGCGCCAGGTCGGCGAACGTGATCGCGTCGTCGGACGGATCGGGGGTCATGCGGTACTCCAATGTCTGGGATGGATGCTGCGCCAGCCCAGTGCCGCTGCGTCCGGACTCGACCTCAGAGGGTAGCGACGCGCGTCCGTGTGCGGTTGTTCACCAACCCGCGAGGCCCGATGCGGTATCTCCTAGGGCCTTGACCGATTCGCTCATCCAGGAGCCGGCGGCGCCCCTGCGCCCGTCGACGCCCATGCCGGAGGCGCCCCGCGCGCCCGCTCCGGCGCCCCCGCGGCTCGGCCTGGCGGTGGCCGCGCTCGCGCTCGGCGGCTTCGCGATCGGCACGACCGAGTTCGTCGCGATGGGGCTGCTGCCGCAGATCGCGCGCGGCGTGGACATCTCGATCCCGACCGCGGGCCACCTCGTCTCGGCCTACGCCATCGGCGTCGTCGTCGGCGCGCCGGTGCTCGCGGGCCTCGGCGCGAAGTTCCCGCGCCGCACCGTGCTGATCGCGTTGATGGTGGCCTTCGCCGCGGGCAACCTGCTGAGCGCGTTCGCCCCCTCCTACCCGCTGCTGCTCGGCGCGCGGTTCCTGGCAGGGCTGCCGCACGGCGCGTTCTTCGGCGTCGCGTCGCTGGTCGCCGCCGACATGGCCGGCCCGGAGCGCAAGGCGCGCGCGATCTCGCGGGTGTTGTTGGGGTTGAGCGTGGCCAACGTGCTGGGCGTGCCGGCCGCGACGTGGATCGGGCAGACCTTCGGGTGGCGGACCGCGTTCGCCGCCGCCGCGGGGCTGGCGGTCGCGACCGCCGTCGCCGTGTTCCGCCTCGTGCCCTGGGCGCCCGCCGACCACACCGCGACGCTGCGCCGCGAGCTGACGGCGCTGCGCCGGCCGCAGGTCCTGCTGGCCGTCGCGACCGGCGCCGTGGGCGGCGGCGGCATGTTCGCGATCTACTCCTACATCTCGCCGATCCTCACCGATCGCTCCGGCCTCCCGCTCGGCCTCGTGCCGATCGCGCTGGCCGTCTGGGGCCTCGGGATGGTCGCCGGCAACCTCCTCGGCGGGCGGCTCATGGACTGGCGCCCGGTGCCGGTCATGTTCGCGACCTTCCTGTTCATGGCCGCGATGTTCGCGGTCTTCGCCTTCACCTCGGCCCACGTCGCGACGGCGCTGCCGACCGTGTTCCTGCTGGGGATGTGCCTCATCCTCCCCACCGGCCTGCAGATGCGGCTGATGGACGTGGCCGGCGACGCGCAGACGCTGGGCGCGGCGCTGAACCACTCGGCGTTCAACATCGCCAACGCGCTGGGCGCGTGGCTCGGCGGCCTCGTGCTCGCCGCGGGCTGGGGGCTGACCGGGCCGATGTGGGTGGCCGTCGGGCTGACGCTCGGCGGGATGGTCGTGTTCGCCGCGTCGCTCGCGCTGGAGCGGCGGACCGCGGCGGCCGAGGGTGCGGTGGCGTTGGCGGGCTGAGTGGTGGAGGTGGTGGTGGCGGCGGCGCGTGCGTTGGTGGCGTTCCGTTCGGGCGTCGTTGGTGGTGTGGCGCGTGGTTCGTCGGCAATGACGAGTGCGTTCGAGGGGGCGCGGGCGCTGGTCTGTCCCTCCGCGCCCGCGCCCGGCATCCTGCAGGGCCTGCGATTCGGGGCCGAATCGCCAACGCGTGCGCCTTTGACCCCGCATATGGGGGTCAATCCCACGCTCGTCGACCGATCGCTCCCGGACGACGGCGGAGGACACCCGGCGCCCGCGCCCAGCACCAACCTCCCCGTCATTGCCGACAGACCACGCTGTACCCCGCGACCCGCGCCCGAGCGGAACGCCACAGGCGCACACACGCACACAGCTCCCCCCTACAGCCGCGCCGCCAACACCCGCCACACCCCCGCGTCGACCCCCATCCCCACATGCGACGTCCGCACCGCAACCTGCTCCGCGCCCGCATCCAGACAAGCCTCTACCCGCACGACCTCGTCCACGAGCGAATACACCGCCACATACCGGACCGACGCCGGGAAGGGCCCGAGCACGTCGGCGCGGGCCTGCGCGCAGCAGGGGCCGGAGCGGCAGCGGTTGCTGAACAGGCCCGGCACACCCGCGCTGCCCAGCAGCCCGACCGCCGTCACCGCCACGCGCGTCCGGGGATGGACACCAAGTTGGTCGCGCACCGGTGAGCCGAGCGTGACGAGCGTCTCGACCAGGTCGGGGCGCCGTACCGCGAGCGCGCGCCCGAGCGTCCCGCCGCGGCTCTGGCCGATGATCGTCACCGGCCGTCCGGCGCGCTCGACGATCGGCTCCACCCGCGCCTCCAGCCGCCGCACCAGCGGCTCCATGCAGTCCACGTTGGTGGCGATCCCGCTGCGGTAGGTCCGCCAGTCGCCGGCGCGCAGCCAGGCGCCCAACCGCCCGAGGCTCGGGTCGCCGGCCAGGAAGCCCGGGACCAGCAGGACCGGCCGGC
>DASYBY010000341.1:0-3670 GCA_036500525.1 Baekduia sp.
CGCTCACGTCGCGACCGTCCCCTCGTCCTCGACCAGCACCGAGACCGCGTGCCGATCCTCCACCACCATGTACTCCGCGTAGTAGTCGTAGACGCTGTGGCGCGCCAGCGACGCGGCGCCGTCGCCGTCGCGCTCGCGCACCGCGGCGAGCACCTGCCGATGGCGCCGGCAGCTCTCGCGCATCTGCTGCCGGCGGTCGGCGGCGGCGGTGATCTTCGAGCGCATCAGCTCCCCCACCACCGAGCCGAGGACCGTCGTGGAGACGCCGAAGAGCTTGTTGCCGGCGGCGAGGGCGACGCACTCGTGGAACGCGAGGTCCGCGCGGGCGAAGGCGTCCTCGCCCTCTTCGATCGCCGCCTCCATCGCGGCCATCGCCGTCTCCAGCGCCTCGATCTGCTCGTCGGTCCCCAGCAGCGCGGCGAGCCGGTAGGCCTGGCTCTCGACGACGATCCGGAACTGCAGCAGCTCGCGTAGCGTCAGGTGCTCGAGGCGCGCGAGCGCCGACATCGACTCGCGCAGGCGGTCGATCGAGTGCGGCAGGACCTCGGGCCCGTTGGGATCGCCCGAGCGCGAGCGGACCAGCCCCTTGCTCTGCAGGACGCGCAGCGCCTCGCGGATCGTCGTGCGGCCGACGTCGAAGGTGACCATGAGCTCGCGCTCGGCGGGCAGGCGATCGTGCGGCTTGATCCGACCGCTGAGGATCGCCTCCTCGATCTGCTCGACGACTCTCTCGTACGCGCGGACTGACCGCACCGGCTCGAACACTTTGGGCGTTCTCTCCTCGTGACCGTGGACGCTGCTGGCTCCGGCGACTAGACTGGTCGGGCCAGTCAACTAGGGCGCCTGAGTCGCCCGCTAGCCTACCACCCCCAGAGGACCCCTTGGCCCTGTCTCAGCGCGACTTTCTCGGGTTTCCCGGCGACGCCGTCGTCATCGTCACGGGCGCCGCCCACGGGATCGGACAGGCCGTCGCCCGAGCGGCGGCGCGCCAGGGTCTCGCCGTCGCCGTCTGGGATCTCGACGGCGACGCCGCCGCCGCGCTCGCCACCGAGCTGCGCAACACCGGCGCCTCGACGCTCGGCCTCGCGGTCGACGTGACCGACGACGGACAGGTCGCCGCGGGTATGCAGCGCACGGTCGCCGAGCTCGGCGCGGTCGGCTTCCTGGTCAACAACGCGAGCCCCTCCAGCTACGGCGACACCACCTTCGCCGACGGCCTGCTCGGCGGCGTCGACAGCGCCCGCCGCGTGACCGAGGCGTGGCTGTCGCACGACGGCGCGCGCGACGGCAGTCTCGTCAACGTCTCCTCGGTCGCCGGCGCGCTGACCGGCGGCGGCGCGGCCGACTGGTACCCGACCGCCAAGGCCGGCCTCGTCGGCTACACGCGCTACCTCGCGGTCCACCGGCCGCAGGGCATCCGCGCCAACGCGGTCGCCCCGGGCTTCACCCGTACGCGCCGGACCGTCGACCTCTTCGCCAGCGAGGCGGGCCGCGCCAACCTCGAGCGCAACCCGCTGCGCCGCGCCGCCGAGCCCGCGGAGATCGCGGCGCCGATCCTCTTCGCCCTCTCGCCGGCCGCGTCCTACGTCAACGGCGTCCTGCTGCCCGTCGACGGCGGCACGGTCGTCGTCCTGTGAACGACCGAACCCGATCCCCTGGAGTGACCCGATGACCGCTGGGCTGCCTGTCGCCCTCACCTTCGACTTCGACGCCGAGACGCTGTGGCTCGCGCGCGAGCCCGACTCCATCAACAAGCCCGTCTGGCTCTCGCAGGGGCGCTACGGCGCGCTGCACGGCGTCCCGCGGATCCTCGACCTCCTCGCGCGCCACGAGCTGCGCGCGACCTTCTTCATCCCCGGGCTCGTCGTCGAGATGCACCCCGAGCCGTGCGCGGCGATCGTCGCGGCCGGGCACGAGGTCGGCCACCACTCCCACACGCACACGTGGCCCGAGCGGCTGACGCCGGAGGGCGAGCGCGAGGAGTTCGAGCGCGGCCTGGCGGCGATCGAGGGGCTGACCGGCAAGCGGCCGACCGGCTGGCGCTCGCCGTCGGGCGAGTTCACGCCCGACACGCTGCCCTTGTTGAAGGAGTTCGGCTTCACGTTCTCCTCCAACATGTTCGACTCCGACTCCCCCTACTTCCTGCGCGACGGCGAGGAGGCGACCGACATCGTCGAGCTGCCGTTCGCCTGGGCGCTGGACGACGCGCCGTTCTGGCTGTACTCCAACCGCCTGCCGGGCCGGTCGATGGCCGCGCCGTCGGCGGTGCTGGAGACGTGGTCGCTGGAGTTCGACGGCCTCGCCCGCGAGGAGGACCGCGCGATGGTCATCGCGATGCACCCGCAAGTGATCGGGCGCCCTTCGCGTATGTGGGTGCTGGAGCGGTTCGTCGAGCACGCGCTGGCGGGCGGCGGGCGCTTCGTCACCTGCGGCGAGCTGGCGGACGAGACCCGCGCCCGCCTGACCGCGTGATCGCCGGCGGCGTGGTCGTCGTGACCGGTGCCGCGTCGGGGATCGGCGCGGCGTGCGTGCGGGCGGCGCGGGAGCGGGGCGCGAGCGTGGTGGCGGTCGATCGGGCGGCGGTCGAGGCGGCGGACGGCGTGACGCCGGTCCGGCTCGACGTGTGCGACGCGGAGGCCGTCGCGGCGCTCGGCGAGCAGGTGCGGGCGGCGTACGGCCGCTGCGACGTGCTGATCTGCAGCGCCGGGATCGCCCCGGTCGGCAACGCCACCGACTGCACGGTGGACGAGTGGGATGCGGCGTTCGCCGTCAACGCGCGCGGCACGTGGCTGTCCTGCCGCGCGCTGCTGGAGCTGCTCGCCGAGGGCGCAGGCGGCGCGATCGTCACCATCGCCTCGGGCGCGGGGCTGCGCCCGCACGGCGACCTCGCCGCCTACTCGGCCTCGAAGGCCGCGGTGATCGCGCTGACGCGCTCGATGGCCCTGTCCTACGGGCCGCGCGGCGTGCGCGTCAACTGCGTGGCGCCGGGCGTGATCGACACGCCGCTCAACGACGCGGTGGTGGCGGAGCGCGGCGGGGGCGCCGCGGGGCTGGAGGCGCTGGTCGCCGGCACGGCGCTGCAGCGGGTGGGGCGGCCCGAGGACGTCGCGGCGACGGTCGCGTTCCTGGCGGGGCCGGACGCCGCGCTGATCACCGGATCGACCGTGGTGGCCGACGGTGGACGCGTGCTCCACTGAGCGCGACGTCCGTCGCGCGCGGCGCGGGTCCGCTCGACAGCTGTCGGGCCACACCGCCGCGCGGCGGCTCTACGATCGGTCGCGATGCCCGTCGGTCGCCCCACGCCGTGCCCCTGCGCTCCCGCGCACGGCGCCGGCCGCGCCGCCGCCCGCATCCGTCGAATTCCCCGCTAGGGGATCCGCGTTCGCCACGCCCGCTTGCGGGCGCTTCCCCCGCCCGTCGCCGCCGCGCGGGCTCCCGATGACCGCGAACGACCGGAGTTGACGTGCCCGCCGCACCAGCCAGCGCCCCCACCCTCCTTGGATCAGACGTCGTGCTGCGCACGCTCGAGGCGCTCGGCGTCGAGCTGTGCTTCGGCATGCCCGGCGGCGCGATCCTGCCGATCTACGACGCGATCGCGCGCGGGACGACGATCCGCCACGTGCTCGTCCGCCACGAGCAGGGCGCCGGCCACATGGCGCAGGGCTACGCG
>DASYBY010000342.1:0-7469 GCA_036500525.1 Baekduia sp.
CACCGATCCGGGCGCGCTCGGGTCGCGCGGCTACGACCTCGTGCTCGACGGCGTCGAGATCGGCGGCGGCTCGATCCGCATCCACGACACGGCGGTGCAGGAGCAGGTCTTCGCCGTGCTCGGGATGGACGAGGAGGAGGCGCAGCGGCGCTTCGGCTTCCTGCTCGACGCGCTCAAGACGGGCGCACCGCCGCACGGCGGCGTCGCGATGGGGATCGACCGCATCGTGGCGATCCTGTCGGGCCGCGAGTCGATCCGCGACGTGATCGCGTTCCCGAAGACCGCCAGCGGCGGCGATCCGCTGACCGGGGCGCCCGCGCCGGTCGACGAGCGTCAGCTGCGCGAGCTGTTCGTGGCGTCGACGGCCCCGCCGCCGGCGGCGACGAGCTAGGCGCTACTTGGCGTTGGCCTTGGCGGCCGCGGCGGCGTTGCGCCGCGCGTCGCCGACGGCCTGCTCGACGGTGCCCGCGTCGGCGTAGCCGGTGAGGGCCGTCGCCTTGCGGTCGGTGCCGATGACCAAGATGGTCGGGAAGGTCACGATGTCGACGTCGCTGGTGATCGCGCTGTAGTGGCCGACGTCGGCGATCGGCACGTAGGCGGAGACGACGTGCTTGGGGTCGGCGAGGGCGGTGCGATGGACGGCCTTGCGGGCCGAGGCATCGTCGGCGCTCTTGCCGTAGAAGAGGATGACGAGCGTCTTGCCCTTGCCGAGGTAGGCGAGGAGGCGGTCGGACGGGTCGACGGGCGTGGCCGGCTTGGCGGGCGTCGCGGGGCGGGCGGCGGCGGCCTTCTGCGTGGCAGCCTTGGTCCCGCTCTTGCGCGCGGCGGCGGTGGGCGCGGCCTTGGCGACCGGCGTCTTGGTCTTGACGGCCGCGGCCTTGGTGGCGGCCGACGGGCTGCCGGTCGCGGACTCGATCTTGGCGTTGGCGGCGTCGGAGGTCTTCGACGCGCCCTTGGCCTTGTCGATGGCGCTGGTGAGGCCCTTGACGCCGGGAGCAACGGGCTCCGACGAGGCCTTGGGCGTGGCGGGCGTCGCGGCCGGGGCGGCGGCGACGGGCGCCGACGACGAGCCGTCGTCGGGCTTCGGCTTCAGCACCGTGAACCACATGCCGGCGAGCAGCACGACGGCGACGAGCGCGATCTGCATGGGGCGACTGACCTGGTCCACACCCGCGTTGTCGGCCGCAACCCCCTCCAGGTTGAGGCGGTGCAGCGCGTCTTGGACGCGAACTAGACGGCGGACTCGGCCGGCGGCGCCGTCAGGTGGACGCGATTGCGCCCCGCGCCCTTGGCCGTGTACAGCGCGCGATCGGCCAGCCGCAGCAGCGCGTCGGGCGTCGCGGCGTGCGTGGGGATCACCGCGACGCCGAAGCTCCCGGTGACGCCGCGATCCAGGCCGGCGACCGATTCGCGCTCCAGCGCGGCCCGCAGGTTCTCGGCCAGGATGAGCGCGCCCTCGGGTCCGGTGTCGGGCGCCAGGACGATGAACTCCTCGCCGCCGACGCGCCCGACGAGGTCGCTCCCGCGCACCGTCATCGCCAGCAGCGCGCCGACCTGCGCGAGGACGGTGTCGCCCATCTCGTGGCCGAAGCGGTCGTTGATGTCCTTGAAGCGGTCGAGGTCCATCGCGACGGCGGCCAGCGGCTGGCCGCTGCGCGCGGCCTGGGCGGCCATGCGGGTGAGCGCGTCGTGCACCGCGCGGCGGTTGGGCAGACCGGTCAGCGCGTCGGTCGAGGCGCGGCGCTCGGCGATCGCGAGGTTGCGCAGGTTGGCCAGCACCGGCGCGGCCTGGACCACCGAGTCGGCGAGCCGGCGCTCGGCCTCCTCGTCGAGGGTCTCGTCGTGCTCGAGCAGGACCGCGCCGATCACCTGGCCGCCGACCAGCAGCGGCTCGCAGGCGGTGCGGCCGGGCGCCGCGCCGCAGAGGTCGCAGGTCAGCAGGCTCTCGGCCGCGGGCACGTGGCGATGGCCGCGCCCGAGGTGCACGGCCAGGCACGAGGAGGGTTCGGCGCCTTCGAGCCGCCCGGCGAGCACCGACGCGCCGGCGACCTCGGTGCCGGCCTCCAGGCGGTTGTCGGAGTTGTTGGCGGTCAGCACCGTGGCGCGGGCGCCGTGCACCGACAGCTCCAGGTGGCGCTTGAGCAGGTTGTGGGCCTCGCCCTCGGAGCGCACGACCGCGACGACGTCGGTGTACTCGCGCTGCGTGGTGCGGTAGTCGATGTCGTGGCGGTACAGCGCGCGGCGGCGGCGCGTCTCGCGACGCACGACGGCATAGGTGCCGGCGCCCATGGCGGCCAGCAGCAGGAGGACGAGCACGACCGACGTGCGCGTCGCCCGCGCCAGGTCGTCGTCGCGGCGCACGTGCAGGCGGAGGTCCAGCGCCGCGCCGATCGCGCGCAGGCGGTCGACGAGGTTCTTGCGCTCCAGCGCGTCGGCCAGCGGCCCGCGGTAGCCCGGGTCGGCCCGTTTGGCGGCGATCTGGGCGGCGGCGAGCTTCTGCCACGAGCGTTCGAGCCCCTGCCAGTGGCTCAGCGGGGAGAGCGTCTGGACGTCGCCGTCGGCGCCCGCGCGCACCTGGGCCTCGGCCTGGGCGGCCGCCTTGACGCCGGATCGGTAGGGCGCCAGGAACTCGTCCTTGCCCGTCAGGAGATAGCCCCGGAGCCCGGTCTCCTCGTCGAGGAGCGAGACGAGCATGCGCGTGGAGGCGTCGATGCGGTCGTCGGCGTGCACCGCGGTGTTGCGCTGGGCGTGCGAGATGCCGTACATCGCGAGGCCCATCGCGATGAGGGCCACGGGCAGCAGCAGGGTGATCGGACGCAGGCGGGACAAGGGGACGTTCCCAGCAGTTCACCCCGGGAGCGGTGAGCAAACCACAATCCGGACCTTCTGTGTACCGGTCCTGGCGTTCGTAGACTCATGCGGACGTGCCCGACGAGCGCTTCGAGGACCATCTGCTGCACCCCGTGGGCCGTGCCCACGTGCCCGCCGGCGCCCACGCCGGCGCGGCCGGCGGCGCCGTGTGCGGCGACCTGGTGACGATCTCGCTGACCGTCGCGGGGGAGACGGTGGTTGACGCCGGCTTCGACGCCTCGGGCTGCGGCGCGGCGATCGCCGCCGGCAGCGCGACGGTCGAGCTGGTCCGTGGCGCCTCGATCCTCGATGCCGCGCGCGTGGGGACCGAGGCGATCGCCGCGGCGCTCGGCGGCCTGAGCGTCGGCAAGCTGCACGCCGCCGACCTGGCGTCCGACGCGCTCCACCGCGCGCTGGGCGCCGCCGTGGCCGCCGACGCGCAGGCCGCGCCGGTCGCCGGCCGCACGCTCGTGGCGATGTCGGGCGGCGTCGACAGCGCGGTCGCCGCCGTGGTGATGCGACCCACCCACCCCGAGGTGGTCGCCGTCACGCTGGAGCTGTGGCGCGACGCCGAGAACGACGCCGAGGCCTCGTGCTGCTCGGCCAACGCCGTGCGCGCCGCGCGCTCGGTCGCCCACCGCCTCGGGCTGCCGCACTTCACGCTGGACCTGCGCGACGCCTTCCGCGCCGGCGTCGTCGAGCCGTGGATGGCCGAGCACGCCGAGGGCCTGACGCCCAACCCGTGCGTGCGCTGCAACGGCCACGTGCGCCTCGACGCGATGCTGGAGTTCGCCGACCGCGTCGGCGCCGCGACGCTGGCCACCGGCCACTACGCGCGCCGCGCGCCCGACGGCCTCCTGCGCGCCGCGGCCGATCCCGCCAAGGACCAGACCTACATGTTGGCCGCGCTCTCGCGCGCGACGCTGCAGCGCATGCGCTTCCCGATCGGCGAGCTGACCAAGCCGGAGGTCCGCGCGCTCGCGCGCGAGCACGGCCTCGCCGTCGCCGAGCAGCCCGACTCGATGGACCTGTGCTTCCTCGCGGGCACCGGGCGCGAGCGCTTCCTGGAGCGCCACGGCGGGATGCGCGAGCGGCCGGGCGACCTGATCGACCGCTCCGGCACCGTCCTCGGCCGCCACCACGGCCACTTCCACTTCACGGTCGGCCAGCGCCGCGGGCTCGGCGCGCACGGGCCCGAGCCGGTCTACGTGCTGGCCACCGACGCGCGCGCCAACACCGTCACGGTCGGTCCGAAGGCCGCGCTGGCCGTCGATCGCGTGCGGCTGCGCGGCGTGCGCCTGCACCGCGAGGCCGGCGCGGTCGACGGCGTGCGGCTGCGCTCCCACGCCGCCGTGGTGCCGTGCCGCCTGGAGGACGATGCCGTCGTGCTGTCGTCCCCGTTCTCGGCGCCCGCGCCGGGCCAGACGGCAGTGCTCCTCGCAGGGGACGTCGTGGTCGGATCTGCGACGATCCGCTCGTGACGTCCGACGAGATCCGCGAGACCTACCTGTCGTTCTTCGAGCAGCGCGGCCACAAGCGCCTGCCGAGTGCGTCGCTGGTGCCTGCCTCCTACGACCCGTCGGTCCTGCTCACCACGGCGGGCATGCACCCGCTCAAGCCCTACTTCCAAGGTCTCGAGACGCCGCCGGCCACTCGGCTGACCAGCGTGCAGAAGTGCTTCCGCACGCCGGACATCGACGTGGTCGGCACGACCACGCGGCACCTCACCTTCTTCGAGATGCTCGGCAACTTCTCGATGGGCGACTACTTCAAGCAAGGCGCCGCGGAGTTCGCGTGGCAGCTGTCGGTCGAGGGCTTCGGCTTCAAGCCGGCCGACATCTGGGTCACCGTCTTCGAGGGCGACGACGAGCTGGGCCTCGGTCCCGACGAGGAGGCCATCGCGGCCTGGGAGGAGATCGGCGTCCCGCGCAGCCGCATCGTCCCGTGCCCGCGGTCGGAGAACTTCTGGCAGGCCGGCCCGACCGGGCCGTGCGGCCCGTGCTCGGAGCTGTACTTCGACCGCGGCCTGGCCTGGGGCACCGAGGACGACCTGCCCGGCGGCGAGAACGAGCGCTTCCTCGAGTACTGGAACCTCGTGTTCATGCAGTACAACCAGGACCCGGTCGGGACGCTGCTCCCGCTGCCCAAGAAGAACATCGACACGGGCCTCGGCCTCAACCGCATGGCCTTGATCCAGCAGGGCGTCGACTCGGTCTTCGACACCGACCACTTCGTGCCGTTGATGGAGCTGGGCCGGTCGCTGGCCAAGAACGACCTCGACGAGCGCGCGCTGCGGATCCTGGCCGACCACTCGCGCGGCATGACGTTCCTCATCGCCGACGGCGTCGTGCCGTCCAACGAGGACCGCGGCTACGTGCTGCGCCGGCTGATGCGCCGCGCGATCGCGCAGGGCCACCGCCTCGGCATCGAGGGCGAGTTCCTCACGCAGTACGTCGACGTCGTGACCGAGACGATGGGCGCCGCCTACCCCGAGCTGCATCGCGAGCGCGACGCGATCCTGCGCTGGGTCACCGCCGAGGAGCAGGGCTTCGGCCGCACGCTGGAGACGGGCCTGTCGATGCTCGACGACCTGCTCGCCCGCGGCGAGATCAGCGGCGAGGACGCCTTCAAGCTCCACGACACCTTCGGCTTCCCGATCGACCTCACCGTCGAGATCGCCGGCGAGCGCGAGATCCCGGTCGACATCGCCGGCTACGACGCGCTCATGGAGGACCAGCGCCTGCGCTCCTCGGCCGGCGCCGGCACGCAGGAGCGCGTGGGGGCCAAGCAGGAGGTCATCCGCCAGCTCTCCGAGGAGCCCACCGCGTTCACGGGCTACGAGCACCTGGAGGAGCGCACGACGGTCTCGGGCGTCCTGGAGCAGGGCGGCCGCACGTTCCTCAAGCTGGCCAGCTCGCCGTTCTACGCCCAGGGCGGCGGCCAGGTCTCCGACACCGGGATCATCGAGCGCGAGGACGGCAGCGGCCGGGCCGCGGTCTCCGAGGTGCTGCGGGCCGCCGACGACCAGGCGATCGTCGTGGAGGTCGAGGACGGGTCGCTGGTCGCCGGCGAGCGCGTCGTGGCCCGCGTCGACCGCTCCGCGCGCCACGCCACCGAGGCCAACCACACCGCGACGCACCTGCTGCACGCCGCGCTGCGCGAGGAGCTGGGCACGCACGTGCGCCAGGCCGGCTCCTACGTCGGGCCCGACAAGCTGCGCTTCGACTTCACCCACGGGCAGCGCCTGTCGCCCGAGGAGCTGCGCCGCGTCGAGGATCGCGTCAACGAGTGGGTCCTGCGCAACGACCCCGTGCGCCCGATCACGACCACGCTGAAGGAGGCCCAGGAGGCCGGCGCGATGGCGCTCTTCGGCGAGAAGTACGGCGACGTCGTGCGCATGGTGCAGATCGGCTCCGGCGACTACTCCAAGGAGCTCTGCGGCGGCACGCACGTGCGCAGCACCGCCGAGATCGGCGTCATCCGGATCGTCAGCGAGGGCTCCAGCGCCTCCAACGTCCGGCGCATCGAGGCCGTCACCGGCCCCGAGGCCGTCACGCTGCTGCGCGCCCACGACGCGCTCGTCCGCGAGGCGGCCACCGCGCTGCGCACGTCGCCCGAGCAGGTCCCGGCGCGCGTCGCCGATCTGCAGCAGCAGCTCAAGGACGCCGTGAAGGCGGGGCCGTCGTCCAACGGCGCGGTCGACGTCGACGCGCTGGCCGGCGGGGCGATCGACATCGGCGGCGTTCGCGTGCTGACGAGCGTCGTGAAGGTCTCAGACGCCAAGGCGCTGCTCGACGCGGCCGACCGCCTGAAGAACGTGCTGGGCGACGCCGCGATCGTCATCGGCGCCGAGACCGGCGGCAAGGTCGCGCTGGTCGCCTCGGTCGCGCCCGCCCTGGTGGCGCGCGGGATCAAGGCGGGTCAGCTGGTCAAGGTCGCGGCAGAGGTGGTCGGCGGAGGCGGCGGCGGGCGCGACACGATGGCGCAGGCCGGCGGCAAGGATCCGGAGAAGCTCGACGACGCCCTGGCGGCCGCGCGCGCTCACGTCGAGAGCGTGCTCGCCGGATGACGGCCGGCAAGAATCGCCGCGGTCGAACAGGCGAGGACCATGCTCGCCGGGTGAGACGGCGTCCGCGGTCCCTGATTCTCTAGCCTCATGCGAGTGCTGGCGCTGGACTACGGCTCTGCCCGGTGCGGTTGTGCGGTGAGCGACCCGACCGGGACGCTCGCCACGCCCATCGAGCACATCGAGCGCCCGGGAACCCGCAAGGGACTGGTGCGCGTCGCGGACCTCGCGCGGGAGCGGGAGGTCGTCCGCATCGTGGTCGGGCTGCCGCTCGGCCTCTCGGGCCGCGACACCGACCAGACGCGCGAGACGCGCGACTGGGCCGACAAGCTCGCCGAGCGCGTCAAGCCGATCCCGGTCGAGCTGTACGACGAGCGCTTCACGACCGCGATCGCCGCGAAGTCCGGCGACACGCGGACCAGCGAGGACTCCCGCGCCGCCGCCGTCCTCCTCGAGGACTGGCTGGCGCGCCACGGAAGCGAGCACGCATGACCCCGCTGTTCGGCGGCAACAAGGGCAGTAGCGAGGAGCAGCGCGCGCGCAGCGCGGCCGA
>DASYBY010000343.1:0-4146 GCA_036500525.1 Baekduia sp.
CCGGCGAAGCCCGCGCTCTCGCGCATCGCGCCCCGCGCGCGCTCGGCCGCCTCGGCGCCCGCGGCGGCCGCCTCGTGGCGGCGCAGCGCCCACGGGATCACCATCAACGACGCCAGCGGCGCCGCCACGATCCCCAGCGCCACCGCGGTCTCGCCCGTCGCGATCCCCAGCGCGACCGCGACCGGGAAGCAGAACCGCGACAGCGACTCGAACAGCACCAGCGCGCCGTACAGCGCGAACCACTGGTGCCCGGCGAGGTAGCCCCGCGCGAAGTACGACGCCGCATACGCGACCGTCGCCGCGATCAGGATCCAGTACAACGACGACTCGCCGTCGAACAGCCCGTTCTCGATCGGCCCGTGTGCCGCGAAGGCCACCACCAGGAACGTCACCGCGAACGACGCCTGGATCGTCGCCGGCACCCGCAGCGGGTGGCCGCCGGCCAGGCCGCGCGCGCGGCGGTCGGCGATCGTCCGCGAGAGCAGCTGCTCGACGGGCCGGTAGATCACCGACATCGTCACGAACAGCACTGACCACAGTAGCGACACGCGGCCGTACTCGTCGTCGCTCAGCACATGGCTGGCGACCGAGAAGTAGGCGAAGGTGAAGAGCCCGGTCGCCGCGATGCCGACGCTCAGCAGCCGCGCGCCGGAGCCGAACGAGCGGCCCTCGCCGGTCGCCCCGGCGTCGCCGTCGGCGGACGCCGGGATCTCCGAGTAGGTGCTATCCGCCAATGCGGACGAGGAGCATCGTCCACGGGAACGGCGAGCGGGCCTCGACGACGGTCCCGTAGCGGCCGAGCAGCTGCATGAAGCCGCGCTTGGACCAGTGGTTCACGTGGCCGGGCGTGTTGCCCAGCTCCTTGATGTAGGCGCCGCGGGCGAGGTTCAGCCCGCGCCACAGCGGCTCGCGCGGCACGCTGACCAGCAGCCACTTCGAGGCGCAGCGCGCCATCTCGGAGACCGTGTGCTCGGGATCCGGGACGTGCTCGAGGACCTCGATCGCCGTGGAGACCTCGAACTCGCCGTCGGCGAACGGCAGGTTCTCGGCCTTCATCACCACGTACTCCAGGCACGGGTGCTGCCGGCCCTTCCAGGCCTCGTGCAGCTGCGGGTCGTCGAGGTCGAGCCCGACGATGCGCTTCATCCCCGGCGTCTGGGCCCACTGGTGGGTCAGGACGCCCTCGCCGCAGCCGACGTCCAGCAGCGTGGTGGGCGCGGCCTTGGTGAACAGCTCTTCGAGCGTGCCCTCGAACTTGCCCATGAGCCGGCGGACGACCGGGTTGGTCGAGCCGTACTTGTCATAGGTGTTGCCGGTGACGGTGCCTTCACCGTCGACCGTGACGGAGCTGCTCATAGCTTCAGGGCCTCTCGTTCCTCGGTGCGGCCGGCCTGTGCGCCGGTGGTCGCCGGCTGGCCGGTGTCGGTGGCGCCGGGCTCGTAGTGCGACGGCGGGACCTTCAGCTGCAGCTCGATCCGGCGCACGCGCTCGAAGATCCGCTGGGACATCATGCGCTGGCTGTAGAGCAGGTCGCCGATGACGCCGAGCACCCCGACCACCACGGCCGAGTTGAACAGCACGGCGCCGAAGATCAGGGACTGGACGTGCCCGGCGCCCTCGCCGTCGATGTACGCGACGACGAACCGGATGAACGGGATGAGCGACAGCACGAACAGCAGGAGCGCGAGGTAGGAGAACACCTTCAGCGGCTCGTACTGCGTGTAGATGCGCGCGATCGCCACGGCGTTGCGCCGGACGTAGGAGCTCATCGACGGGAACAGGCGCGACTCGCGCGTCTGCGGGTTGGTCCCGATCGCGACGTGGTCGGTCGCCACCAGCAGCTTGCCCGCCTGGATGATCGTCTCGAGCGTGTACGTGTACTTCGAGACGACGGCCATCTGGATGGCCGCCTCGCGGTTGTAGGCGCGGAAGCCGGAGGTCGTGTCGGGCACGTCGGTGTCCGAGGCCTGGCGCACGACCCACGAGCCGAGCTTCTGCAGCCGCTTCTTCAGCGGCGAGAAGTGCTCGATCTGGTCGGTCTCGCGGTCGCCGACGACCATGTCGGCCTTGCCCGCCAGGATCGGCCCGACGAGCTTCGGGATGTCGCCGCCGCTGTACTGGTTGTCGGCGTCGGTGTTCACCACCACGTCGGCGCCGAGCTTCAGCGAGGCGTCGAGACCGGCCTGGAAGGCGGCGGCGAGGCCCTTGTTGTTCGTGAGCTTGACGATGTGATGGACGCCGTTGGCGCGCGCCACCTCGATCGTGCGGTCGGTGGAGCCGTCATCGATGACGAGCACCTCGACCGTGTCGAAGCCCGGGACCTCGCGGGGGAGATCGGCCAGCGTGGCCGGAAGGGTCTCCTCCTCGTTGAGGCAGGGGATCTGGATGATGAGCTTCATGAGAAGGGTGCGGTCGGCACGCGATCGTTCACCGCCCGGATGGTAGGGACCGGACGCCGGCCCTGGCGGACCATCCTGGCGGGAGCGTGCCGTAGACTCGCGGGCCCAGTATCTCAGAGGGCCGGGACGGCTGTCGTCGCACGTCAATTCTCCCGGGCCCGGTGGTAGGAACCTCGACTTCGGATGGAGAGCGCGACGCTCACTACGCCGCCGCGCCGTGAGCCCGGCTTGCTCGCGCGGCTGCTCGCCGCTCCGGCCCACGCCTGGGCGCGTGCGGGCTTCGTGCTGCTCTGCGTCGGAGCGGCCATCGGGTACCTGGTGTACCCGACCTATCCGAACTACGACTCGGCGTACTCGCTCATCTGGGGCCGCGAGGTGCTCCACGGGCACCTGCCGAGCTTCGACGCCTACCGCGCGCCGACCGAGCATCCGCTGGCCGTCGCGTTCGCCGCGATCCTCTCGCCGCTGGGCGACGCCGCGCCGCGCGTGTGGCTGGCGGTCATGGTGCTGTCGTTCTGCCTGCTGGTGGCCGGCGTCTACCGGCTGGGGCGCGTCGCGTTCACGCCGTGGGTCGGCGCCGTCGCCGCGCTGCTGGTCCTCAGCCGCCTGGACTACGCGTTCCTCGCCGCCCGCGGCTACATCGACGTCGCCTACCTCGCGATGGTCGTCTGGGCCGGCGCGCTGGAGACCGAGCGACCGCGGCGCGAGGGGCCGGTCTGGGTCCTGCTGGTCTTCGCGGGTCTGCTGCGCCCCGAGGCGTGGCTGCTGATCGGCGCCTACTGGCTGTGGTGCGCGCTGCCCGCCCAGCCCTGGGCGCGCCGGATCCGCACGGCCGCCTACGCGGCGATCGCGCCGGTCCTGTGGGTGCTGACCGACCTGATCGCCACCGGCCATCCGCTCTTCTCGCTGCAGCACACCAGCTCGCTGGCCAACGACCTGCAGCGCACCAAGCCCGCGAGCGAGGCCCCGGGCTTCGCCCTGCACTCGCTCAACGGGACGCTGAAGTGGCCCGTGCTCGCCGGCGCGCTGCTGGGCGTCGTGCTCGCACTGATCTTCGCCCGCCGCCGCGCCGCCGTCCCGCTGGCGCTCTCGGCCTCGGGGATCGTGACGTTCGCGGCGATCGCCGCCGCCGGCCTGTCGGTCATCGACCGCTACCTGGCGGTCACCGCGGTGGCCCTGCTGGTCTTCGCCGGCTTCGCGATCGCGGGCTTCTCGCTGCTGGGCGCCGGCCACCGCGCGCGCCGCCCGTGGATCGTCGCGGCGCTGGTCGTCGCGCTCGGTGGCGCCGCGTTCACGGCGACACATCTTCATCCTGGGTACATCGACACCGAGCTGACCACCCGCCGCCAGCTGCGCCAGGAGCTGGACCGCCTGATCTCCACGCCGGCGTTCGCGGCCGCCCGCCGCTGCGGCCCGATCACCGTCCCCAACCACAAGCTGATCCCCGACACGCGCTGGCTGCTGGACGCCGGTCCGGACGCCGTGCTGGCGCGCAGCTCGCTGCCCGCGTTCGGCCAGCACACGCACGGCGCGCAGATCTTCGTGTCGGGCCGGGACATGCTCATGAACTCGACCTACGGGCCGTTCGTCCCCGGCTCGCGCGACGATGCCCGGATCCAGGTGCCCGGCCCGGGCACCGTCCTGATCGATCGCACCCCGCACTTCGTCGCCTATGCCTCCTGCTGACGTGGCCGCCGCTCCGGCCCCCCGCTCGTCCGGGTCCGACGACGACGGCGCCTCCGGGCGC
>DASYBY010000344.1:0-2879 GCA_036500525.1 Baekduia sp.
CCCAACGAGTTCCGCATGTTCATGACGGCGTTGTCGAAGCACTTCGGCGACGACGTGACGCGGTGGGCGGTCTGGAACGAGCCCAACCACCCGCAGTTCCTCGGGCCGCAGTACGACAGCAAGCACCGTCCCGCGTCGCCGGCGATCTACCGCGGGCTCTACGCCGCCGCGCTGCGCGGCCTGGCCGACGCCGGCGACACCAAGCCGGTGCTCATGGGCGAGACCGCGCCGACCGGCACGGGCAAGGACGTCGCGCCGCTGACCTTCCTGCGCGGCGCGCTCTGCCTCAACGACAACTACAAGAAGGTCGGCGGCTGCACCAAGCTGCGCGTCGACGGCTACGCGCACCACGCCTACACCAACCGCGCCGGCCCGCAGTTCAAGACCACCAAGCCCAACGACGTGATGATCGGCGTGCTCCCGCGCCTGGTCACCGCGCTCGACAAGGCCGCCGCCGCCGGCGTGGTCAACAAGAAGCTGCCGATCTACCTGACCGAGTTCGGCATCCAGTCGACGCCCGACCCGATCGCCGGCGTGAGCCTGCAGCGCCAGGCCGAGTACCGCTCCTACTCCGAGCGGCTGGCCTATTACAACCCGCGCGTCGCGGCGTTCTCCCAGTACCTGCTGACCGACGACCTCCCGCGTGAGGGCGTGCCGGCGGCGCTGAAGTACGGCGGCTTCGAGTCGGGCCTGCGCACGTCGGCGGGCAAGGACAAGCCGTCGCTGGAGGGCTTCCGCCTCCCGCTCGTCGCCAAGGCGTCGGGCAAGAGCACCAAGGTGGTGCTGTGGGGGATCGCGCGGCCGGCCAAGGCCGCCACGAAGGTCACCGTGCAAGTGCACGAGGTCGGTCACGCGTGGTCGACGCTGACGACCGTCACCACCAACAGCCGCGGCGAGTGGACCAAGAGCGCGACCCGCGGCGACGCCAAGCGCGAGTGGCGCGTCCGCTGGACTGACCCGGCGGGCAAGACGTACACGGGTCCCCCGACCCGGGCGATGACCTAGATTCAAGACATGGCCAATCAGTTGTGGTTGCTGCGTCACGGCGAGGCCGAGCCCCACGGGACCCGGCCCGACGCGCAGCGCCGGCTGACCGCGCGCGGCGAGGACCAGGCGCGCGCGGCGGGCCACGCGCTGGCCGCGCTGGAGCTGCCGTTCCAGCACGTGTACACCAGCCCGAAGGTCCGGGCGCGCGACACGGCGCTGCTGGCCGCCGAGGCGCTCGGGGTCGAGCCGGTGGAGATCGCCGGCCTGGCCCAGGGCTTCGACGCGGCGCAGGCGCGCGAGCTGCTGCTGGGCACCGACGCCGAGGAGCGCATCCTCGTCGTGGGGCACAACCCGGACTTCGCCCAGGTCGTGCACGACCTCACCGGCGCGCGCGTGGACTTCAAGAAGGGCGGCGTCGCGGGCGTCCGCCTGGACGGCACGCGCGGCGAGCTGATCGCCCTGCTGCGCCCTCGCGAGCTGGACCGCATCACCCCCGTGGCGCACTGATCGAGCCGCCCCGAAGGCGTACGCTCAGGTTCACGGTCTCATGCTCGACTCCACCGACGTCACCCCGCTGGACGGCCGCCTGGCCCGATCGCGCCGCACGCGCGCCTCGATCGTCGAGGCGCTGATCGCGCTGCTCGAAGAGGGCAACGTGCAGCCGACGATCGAGGAGATCGCGGGGCGCGCCTCGGTCGCTCCCCGGACCGTCTTCCAGCACTACGCCGATCGCGAGGCGCTGTTCACCGCGGTCAGCGAGCAGCGCTCGGCGCGGCTCGGTGAGCTGATGGGCGCGATCGACGCGGGCGCCGGGCTGGACGAGCGGCTCGCCGGCGTCGTCGCCCAGCGGGCGCGCGTCTTCGAGTGGATCGCCCCGGTGCGGCGCGCGGCGCTCGTGATGGAGCCGTTCTCCGAGAGCGTCCACGCCGCGCTCGACAGCTCCCGGCTGACCAAGCGCGAGGAGATCGAGCGCATCTTCGCGGCCGAGATCGCGCGCGTCCCGGAGCGCGAGCGCGCCACGTTGGCCGCCGCGCTCGGGGCCGCCGCGTCCTGGTCGACCTGGGAGGCGCTGCGCGATCAGCAGGGCCTCGACGTCGAGCAGGCCTCCGCCGCGCTGCACCGCACGCTGCACGGGCTGCTGCGCGCCGCCTGAGCGGCGGCCGGCCCGACTGCCGCGCGCGACGCGGCACACTGAGGGCATGGATGGTGTGCGCGTGCGTGCCCCCGAGCTGGACGGCGAGGGCGGATGGATCGGGGTCGACGACCTCACGCTGGCGCAGCTGCGCGGCAAGGTCGTGCTGCTCGACTTCTGGACGCTGGCCTGCGTCAACTGCCAGCGCGTGCACGAGGAGCTGCGCGGGCTGGAGCGCCGCTTCGCCGACGTGCTGACCGTCGTCGGCGTGCACTCGCCGAAGTTCCCGCACGAGCACGACCACGGAGCGGTCCGGGCCGCGGTCGCCCGCCACCGCATCGAGCATCCCGTGCTCGACGATCCCGAGATGGTGACGTGGAGCGCCTACGCCGTCCGCGCCTGGCCGACGCTCGTGCTCGTCGACGTCGAGGGGCGCGTGGCGCTGACGGTCTCCGGCGAGGGCCACGTCGTCGCGCTGGCCGCGGCGATCGAGGAGCTGGTCGCCGAGGCCGAGGGCGCCGGCACGCTGCGGCGCGGCGCCGTGGAGCTCGACGGCGAGCCGCAGGGCACCGGCGAGCTGGCGTTCCCGGGCAAGCTGGCGATCGAGGACGGCGCGACGACCGCCCCGCGCCTGGCGATCGCCGACACCGGGCACGACCGCGTCCTGGTCTGCACGCTCGGCGGCGAGGTGCTGCAGGAGCTCGACGGCCTCTACCAGCCCCAGGGCGTGCGGTTCGACAGCGTCGGCGACACCGCCGCG
>DASYBY010000345.1:0-14100 GCA_036500525.1 Baekduia sp.
CCGCTGTTCGTCGAGGAGGGCCTGGAGGGCCGCTCGCCGATCGGCTCCATGCCCGGCGTCGACCGCCACGGCCTCGCCTCGGTCGTCGAGGAGGCGGGCGCCGCGCTCGCCCTCGGCGTCCCCGCGGTGATCCTCTTCGGGATCCCGTCCGAGAAGGACGGCGACGGCTCGGGCGCCTGGGACGACGACGGCGTCGTCCAGCTCGCCGTCCGCGCGCTGAAGGCCGCGCACCCCGACCTGATCGTCCTCACCGACGTCTGCCTCTGCGAGTACACCGACCACGGCCACTGCGGGCGCCTCACGCCCGAGGGCACCGTCGACAACGACGCGTCGCTCGAGCTCCTCGCGCGCACGGCCGTCTCGCACGCCCGCGCGGGCGCCGACGCCGTCGCGCCCAGCGACATGATGGACGGCCGCGTCGGCGCGCTGCGCACCGCGCTTGACGCCGACGGCTTCGCCGACACGCCGATCATCGCCTACAGCGCCAAGTACGCCTCGGCGTTCTACGGGCCGTTCCGCGAGGCCGCCGGCAGCACCCCGAGCTTCGGCGACCGGCGCAGCTACCAGATGGATCCGGGCAACGGCGACGAGGCGCTGCGCGAGGTGCTCCTCGACGTCGAGGAGGGCGCCGACATGGTCATGGTCAAGCCGGCCGGGCCGTATCTGGACATCCTCTGGCGCGTCAAGCAGGCGACCCGCATGCCGGTCGCCGCGTACCAAGTGGGCGGGGAGTACGTCATGATCAAGGCGGCTGCCGCCACCGGCCATCTCGATGAACGGACCGCGGTCCTCGAGTCGCTGACCTCGATCCGCCGCGCCGGCGCAGACATCGTCATCACCTATTACGCGAAGGACGCCGCCGCATGGCTGCAGTGACCCCGAAGATCCGCTCGCGCAAGGACGGCGCCGCCGTTCCGCTCGACGAGTTCGACAAGAAGCTGCTCGACACGATGCAGGGCGGCTTCCGGATCGTCCCGCGACCGTACGCGGAGGTGGCGACCGTCCTCGGCGTCGAGGAGAGCGTCGTGCTCACGCGCGTCGCCGAGCTGATCGAGCAGCGGATCATCCGGCAGGTCACGCCGATCTTCGACACGCGCGCGCTCGGCTACGAGTCGATGCTCGTCGCCGCCAAGGTCGACGCCGAGCACCCGTGGCGCCCCGCCAAGATCGTCAACGAGCACCCGGGCGTCTCGCACAACTACCTGCGCAACCACGAGTTCAACATGTGGTTCACGGTCGCAACCGAGCCCGACTCACCGCTGGGCCTCGACGGCACGCTGGAGGTCCTCAAGCAGGAGACCGGCGCCGAGTCCGTGCGCCAGCTGCCGACGCTCAAGCTCTTCAAGATCCGCATGGACCTGGAGATGTCGGGCGACACCGAGACGCTCGCCAAGTCCGCGCAGATCGTCGAGCCGGTCGACATCCAGCGCCAGCCCTACGACGAGCTCGACAAGGCCGTCATCCGGGCGACCCAGGGCGACCTGCCCGTCGTCTCCGAGCCCTACGTCGACGCCGCCCGCGAGCTGGGCATGACCGTCGACGCGCTCGTCGAGCACCTCGAGGGCATGGTCGAGCGCGGGCTGCTGCGCCGCGTCGCCGCGATCCTCTTCCATCGCCGCGCGGGCTTCAGCGCCAACGGCATGGGCGTGTGGAAGGTCCCCGAGGACCAGGTCCTGGAGGCCGGGCGCCGCATGGCCGCCTTCCGCGGGATCAGCCACTGCTACGAGCGCCCCACCTACGCGGACTGGCCCTACCAGCTGTTCACGATGGCCCACGGCCGCTCCAAGGAGGAGTGCGACGCGATCCTCGACGCCGTCCGCGACGAGGTCGGCTGCATCGAGGACCGCGCGACGCTCTACTCGTCGACGGAGTTCAAGAAGGTCCGCCTCCTCTACTTCACCGACGACTTCAAGCGCTGGGAGCGGGAGCACGCGGGCGTCGCCTCGTGAGCGTCTCGATCGCTGACGCGAAGTCCGCCAAGCTGTACACCCGCGCGCTGCAGCGCCTGCCGGGCGGGGTCAACTCGCCGGTGCGCGCGATGCGGGCGATCGGGCGCGACCCGATCTTCATCGAGCGGGCCGAGGGCGCGGAGATCGTCGACGTCGACGGCAACCGCTACGTCGACTACGTCTGCTCGTGGGGTCCGTTGATCCACGGCCACGCGCACCCCGAGATCGTGGAGGCCGTCGTGGCCGCCGCGCGCCGCGGGACGACGTTCGGCGCGCCCACCGCGGGCGAGGTCGACCTGGCCGAAGAGGTCTCCCGGCGGCTGCCGTCGGTCGAGATGCTGCGCATGACGTCGTCGGGCACCGAGGCGTCGATGAGCGCGATCCGCCTCGCGCGCGCGGTGACCGGGCGCACCAAGCTGCTGAAGTTCGCCGGCGCCTACCACGGGCACGTCGACGGCCTGCTCGCCGAGGCCGGCAGCGGCCTGGCGACCGCGGGGATCCCGGCCAGCCCGGGCGTTCCCGAGTCCGCGACGCACGAGACGGTCATCGTCGGCTGGAACGACGGCGAGGCGGTCGCCAAGGCCTTCGCCGAGCACGAGTTCGCCGCGGTGCTGGCCGAGCCGTACCCGGCCAACATGGGTCTCGTGCCGCCGGTCGAGGGCTTCCTGGAGCTGCTGCGCCACCAGGCCGACGTCAACGGCGCGCTGCTGATCTTCGACGAGGTCATCACGGGCTTCCGCGTCGCCGAGGGCGGCGCGCAGGAGCGCGAGGGCGTCTCCCCCGACCTGACGGTCATGGGCAAGGTCATCGGCGGCGGGCTGCCCGCCGCGGCCTACGGCGGCTCGCGCACGTTGATGGAGCGCATCGCGCCCGCCGGCGACGTCTACCAGGCGGGCACGCTGAGTGGCAACCCGCTGGCCGTCGCCGCGGGGCTGACCACGCTGCGCCTGCTCGACGACGCGGCCTACATGCGCCTCGGCTCCACGACCGAGGCGCTCGCCTCCGGGCTGCGCGACGCGGCCGCCGGCGCCGGCGTCCCGGTCTCCGTCGTGTCGGTCCCCGGCCTGCTGACGGTCTTCTTCTCCGAGACGCCCCCGCGCGACTACGCGAGCGCCCAGGCCTGCGACCACGCCGCCTACGCGGCCTGGTGCCGCGCGCTGCTGGCCCGCGGGGTCTACCCGCCGGCGTCGCAGTACGAGGCGTGGTTCCCGTCCCTGGCCCACACCTCCGCGCACCTGGACCGCACGCTGGACGCGGTGAACGCGGCCTTCGCCGAGGTCGCGTGATCCTTGCTCGCCTGGCAGCCCTCGTCCGGGAGGACGGGGGACTGCTCGCCGACGCCATCGGTCCCGAGCCGCGCGGCGCCACGCCGTACGGCGACGCCGTCGCCCACGGCCCCCGCGCCGCCGGCCACCCCGCCGATCTCCCGCTCGTCCTGGAGGCCGTCCGCGAGGGCTATCTCCTGCACTACGGCGAGCCGCGCCTGCTGACGCGCGCCGACGACGACCTCGCGCTGCTGGCCGGCGACCGCCTCTACGCGCTCGGCCTCGAACGCCTCGCCGCGGCCGGCGACCTGGACGCCGTCAGCGCGCTGGCCGACCTCATCGCCCTCGGCGCCCAGGCCCAGGCGGCCCGCGACGGTGCGCTCGCCGAAGCCGTCTGGGCGGCCGGTTGCGCCGAGGTCGGCTGGGGTCCGAGCGCCGACCTCCAGAGCGCCAAAGATGCCGCACGTGCAGGGGAAACGTCCGCCGCCGCACGCCTTCGGGCCGCCGCGCACCAGCTCGCCGGCGACCTGGCACCGACGCGCTGACCGGACCACGCCCGTAGGCGGCGGGGCCCGTACGATGTTCGAGCGATAGATTTCCGGGCCCGGACGTCGACCACGAAGGATCGCGCGTCCCCCGGACAGGAATCACCACCACCGTGCCCAAGAAGCAAGCCAAGAGCAAGTACACCCTCGACCGGGGGATCCCCGGCGCCTTCGAGGGCGAGACCGTCACGCGCCGACGCTTCATGGTCGGCACCGCCCACGCGACGGGTGCCATCGCCACCTCGGCCATCCTGCTGCCCGCCCTGGGCTTCGCCCTGGGGCCGCTCTTCGAAGAGCACAAGCAGCGCTGGCAGCCCGTCGGCGCTCCGGACGAGTTCACCGACGACAACTACGTGCCGAAGGTGATCACGATCGCCGACGGCATCGGCGAGGCGGGCAAGACGACGGTCTACATCCGTCATCGCAACCCGCAGCTCGACACCGACAAGCTGCCCAAGGGCTTCGAGAGCGAGCAGTTCGTCGCGATCTCGACCCGGTGCATGCACCTCGGCTGCCCCGTCCGCTACACCGAGGCCGCGCAGCGCTTCATCTGCCCGTGCCACGGCGGCGTGTACGACTTCCAGGGCAAGGTCAGCGGTGGTCCGCCGGTCCGTCCGCTGGACCGGTTCTACAACCGCGTCCGCAACGGCCAGGTCGAGATCGGTCCGCGCTTCTCCGTCAACCGCGAGCTCAAGCGCTTCTCCCCGCGTAACCCGGGTGAGCCGCTCGACGGCATCGGCGGGATCCTGTACCCGTCGCGTCCTTCGATCCGCAAGCTCGACTCGCTCCCGCAGGACTAGATCGCCATGCCCCCCAAGCTCAAGCTTCCCGCCCCTCCGCTGCCGCCCTCGATGCGGCCGCCGCCCAAGCGCCCGGGCGCTCCCCGCCAGAAGCCGCTCGACGCGGCCGCCGAGGCGGGCATGTACACCGTCGACTGGATCGACGAGCGCACCTCGTTGTCCGGCGGCCTGCGCTGGCTGATGTTCCGCAAGGTGCCCAAGGGCACCAACTGGTTCTACACGCTCGGCTCGGCCACGATGTTCGCCTTCCTCTCGCAGGCGATCACCGGCGTCTTCCTCGCGATGTACTACCGGCCCGACGCGGCCGGCGGAGCGTACGAGTCGGTCCGCCACATCAACGACGACGTCTTCCTCGGCGAGTTCGTGCACGGGATGCACAAGTGGGGCTCGTCGGTGATGGTCATCCTGATCTTCCTGCACATGGCCAGGACGTTCTTCTTCGGCGCGTACAAGTACCCGCGCGAGCTGAACTGGGTCATCGGCGTGGCGCTGCTGATCCTCACGTTCGTGATGGCGCTGACCGGCTACCTGCTGCCGTTCGACCAGCGGTCCTACTGGGCGACGATCGTCGCCAACAACATCACCGCGAGCGGCCCGTTCGTCGGTCCGTACCTCGGGGACTTCCTCAACGGCGGCGCGGAGTTCAACGCCACCACGTTGTCGCGGTTCTACGCGATCCACATGATGTTGGTGCCCGGGATCATCGGCGCCCTGATCGGCGCCCACCTTTACCTGGTCACGAAGCTCGGCACCACCGCGCCGCCGTGGGCCAAGGCCAAGCCCGCCGAAGAGCTGACCGAGGAGCGCGCGTGAACCGCAAGGAGAAGGAGGAGTACCTCCGGGACTACTCCGTCCTCAAGTCCCAGGGGAAGCCGTTCTTCCCCTACGCGGTCGCCAAGGACGGCGGCATGGCGTGCATCGTCCTGCTCGTCATCATCCTGCTGTCGATCTTCCTCGGCGCCGAGCTCGGCCCGAAGGCCGACCCGACCACGACGACGTACACGCCGCGCCCCGAGTGGTACTTCTTCTTCCTCTTCGAGCTGCTGCGCGTCATCAAGCCGTCGGAGTTCGTCGCCCTGGCGACGATCGGCATCCCGACGATCTGCATGATCCTGCTGTTCCTGCTGCCGTTCTACGACCGCGGTCCGGAGCGGCGTCCTGAGCGGCGCCCGGTCGCGACGCTGACGGCGATCCTGATCATCGGCGCGATGGCCTACCTCACCTACGAGGGCTCCGCGGCCGGTCCGCCGACGCAGATCGACATGAAGACGCCCGCGAGCGTCGTCGCCGAGGGTCCGAAGGTGCTGCAGCAGTACGAGGCGGGCAAGCAGGTGATGGCCCAGTCCGGCTGTCTGGCCTGCCACAAGGTGGGCGAGAACGGCAACGGCGGCCCCGGTCCGGAGCTGACCGACATCGCCGATCGCCTCCCGGCCGCCGGCATCGAGCGCACGCTGATCAACCCGACGTCGCCGATGCCGTCGTTCAAGTCGCTGCAGCAGAACTCGCCCGAGAAGTTCCAGGAGCTCGTCGCGTTCCTGGGCCGGCTGAAGTCGGACGACAGCAACTGATGAGCACCGCCGGCAGCGGGAGCCCGGTGCCTCCGGCTCCCGCGGCCGATCGCGGCACGCTGCCCGAGCCGCAGGTCCGCGCGATGTTCGACCGCATCGCGCGGGTCTACGACCTGATGAACTCGGTCATGACGGCCGGGCTGCATCACGCCTGGCGCCGCCGGGCGGCCGACCTGGCGCAGGTGGGCCCGGGCGACCGGGTCCTCGACGTCGCCACGGGCACCGGCGACCTGGCGATCGAGCTGGCCAAGCGGGTCGGCCCGACCGGCGAGGTCATCGGCACGGACTTCTCCGAGGAGATGCTGGCGCATGCCCGCAAGAAGGTCGGGGTCTCCGACCTCGTCACTACGCGGGCAAACGCGGCGCACGCGCGCGGCAAGGCGCCCGGGCTCAAGTTCGAGTGGGGCAACGCGCTCGAGCTGGGCTACGCCGACGGCGAGTTCGCCGCGGCGACGGTCGGCTTCGGCGCCCGCAACTTCAGCGACCTGGAGCAGGGGCTGTCGGAGATGGCGCGCGTCGTGCACCCCGGCGGCCACGTCGTGATCCTCGAGATCACCACGCCGCAGCGCCCGCCGCTGTCGACCTTCTTCTCGCTCTGGTTCGATCGCCTGGTGCCGCTGATCGGCAAGGTCGCCGGCGACAGCGACGCCTACGACTACCTCCCCAACAGCGTCAAGCGGTTCCCGCAGCCCGAGGGGCTCGCCGCCGTGATGGAGCGCGCGGGGCTGGAGCAGATCCGCTGGGTGCTGACGGCGGGCGGGATCATCGCGATGCACGTCGGGACCAAGCCCGGCGCATGAGCACGGAGGGCGACGGCGCGGCGGGTCCGGTCACGGAGATCGTCCACGCCGGCGGCCCGCACGTCCTGCCGCTGCTGGAGCGCGTCGAGGTGCTGCTGCTGGAGGTGGCCGGCGGCCACGGGCCGGTGCTCGCCGAGCACGCGCGCTCGACGATCGCCGCCGGCGGCAAGCGGCTGCGCCCGCTGCTCGTGCTGCTCGCGGCGGGCGGTCCGGTCGCGCCGGCCGACGGCCTGGTGCGCGCGGCCGCGGCGGTCGAGCTGGTCCACAGCGCGACGCTCGTCCACGACGACGTCCTGGACCTGGCGCCGCTGCGCCGCGGCCGTCCCACCGTCTTCGCCTCCGCCGGGCGCGACGCCGCCAAGCAGACCGGCGACCTGCTGTTCTCGCGCGCCTTCGCGCTGCTGGCCGCCAACGGCGATCCCGAGCAGGTGCGCGCGCTGAGCGACGCCGGCTCGGCGCTGGCGCGCGGCGAGCTGCTGCAGCGCGCCGACGCCTTCGACGCGACCATCCCGCTGGAGCGCTACCTGCGCCGCTGCGAGCTGAAGACCGCGCGGCTGTTCGAGGCCGCGTGCATCCTCGGCGCGCTGGAGGGCGGCGGCGGAGACGGACCCACCCACCCCGCCGAGGCGCTGCGCGAGTTCGGGCGGCGCATCGGGCTGGCCTTCCAGATCCTCGACGACGTCCTCGACGTGGCCGGTCCCGCGGAGCGCACGGGCAAGCATCGCGGCACCGATCTGCTCGACGGGACGGTCACGCTGCCGTTCATCCTGGCGCGTGAACGCGATGCCGAGCTCGGCGCGCTCGATCCGCGCGCGATCGTCGGGCCCGAGCAGGCCGAGGCGATCTGCGACCGGATCGCCGCGACCGGCGCGCTGGACGAGTCGCGCGCGGTGGCGCTGGAGCACGTCGCGGCCGCGAAGGCCGTCGTGCCCGCTGGGCTGCCGGGGCGCGAGCGCGCGGCGCTGCTGCTGGTGGCCGACGGCGTCGTGGCGCGGTACTCCTAGCCGTCCGTTAACCACAGCGGGCCGGCATCCCAGCCGGCCCGCCTGTGGTGCTGCAGGGGGAGAGCCCCTACGTCTGGTCTAGAAGTCCTCGGGAACGATGTGGCCCTCGGCGAGCGCCGTCGTGAAGCGCTCGATCTCGTCCTCCATGTTGGCATGCGCCAGGCGCTTGAGGTCGCGCACCAGCGCCTCGGTGCCGCGATCGAGCTCCTCGTCGAAGCGCTCGACCAGGTGCTGCTCGAAGACGCCCGTGCCGGCCCACTCGCAGTTGGGGCAGCGCAGCGCGACCTCCCAGTGGCTCGTGCCGGCCTCTTCCCACTCGGTCGGGTAGACCAGCGTGGAGGAGCAGCTGCCGCAGACGTGGAGCTCGCCGATCGACTCGTCGCGGGGCGGCGCGGGGGTCGCGGCGATCGATGCTGCGTCGGGCGCGCCGGCCTGCTGATCCTCGAAGTAGACGACCTCGATGGTCTTGCCCGAGGGGAGGACGACGCGGCGGACGTAGTGGCGGGGATCGTGGAGGCTCATCGGCTTCGGCTCGGTGAAGATGGATGGTGCGTGACACTCCGGTATGTCGGACGCGTTCGGGGCGAACTTGAACCTCCGCTCGTCCATTCGTCCGCATACGGATAGGGCTGCGGAATGACCCGATCGCGGGGCTACCGCGTTAACCTCTCCGAACCCCCTACTGAGGCTTTGAACCAATGCCCGGCTTGCCCGAACTCCTCGTCGTCCTCGTGATCATCCTGCTCGTCTTCGGGCCCAAGCGGCTGCCCTCGCTCGGGCGCCAGCTGGGCGGGGGGATGCGCGAGTTCAAGGACTCGATCACCAAGAAGGGCGGGAGCGACGCCGAGGACGAGCCCGCCGACGCCTCCCCGGCGCCCGCGCGCCCCGAGCTGACCCGCGCCCAGCAGGCCGACGTGCTCGATCCGCTCCCGGACGCGACCAAGGCGCCGACCGGCGCCCGCGACGAGTCCACCACGCGCCACGGCGGCTAGTCCTTGCCCGCCATCCGGCCCGTCGGGCACGAGGAACGGCTCAGCCTCGTCGAGCACCTGGACGAGCTGCGCACCCGGATCATCCTGTGCATCGTGGCCTTCGTCGTGGCGTTCTCGCTGACGTACTGGCAGAACGACCACGTCCTCAACATCATCAACAAGCCGCTGCAGCACGCCCATCGGGTGGACTGCAAGGACCATAAGAAGGCGACCGAGAGCGCGCTCGAGGGGTCGGGCTGCTTCGACGAGGCGCTCGGCACGTACCTGCGGGCCACGGGGCCGGCGCTCGGTCAGGCGGCGACCGCGCTGCACGGTCTGGCGGGCGCCGGCGGGGTGTCGGCCGCGGCGCGGGACCAGACCGCGCGGGCGGTGGCGGCGCTGCGGGCCTCGACGCTCGCCGCGGCGAAGGCGGCCGAGCTCACGCCGCACGCGACCGGCCGCCAGCCAGTGACGCTGGGCGTGACCGAGCCGTTTTTGACGACCATCACCGTGAGCGCCTACGCGGCGCTGCTGCTCGCGCTGCCGTTCATCCTCTGGCAGGCCTACGCGTTCGTGCTGCCCGCGTTCAGCCGCGAGGAGAAGAAGGTCGCGCTGCCGCTGATGGCGCTCGTGCCGTTCCTGTTCGTCGCCGGCGTGGTGTTCGGCTACTTCCTGGCGCTGCCCCGTGCCGTCGCGTTCCTGCAGAACTACAACGACGGCGCCTTCGACATCCTGGTGCAGGCCAAGGACTACTACCGGTTCTGCACCATCCTGCTGGTGGCGATGGGGGTGCTGTTCCAGATCCCGGTCGGGGTGCTCGCGATCGTGCGCCTGCGCATCCTCACGATCAAGCAGCTGCGGGCCTACCGCGGCTACGCGCTGATCCTCTTCGCGATCATCGCCGCCGTCGTGACGCCCACGCCGGACCCGTTCACGATGCTCATCGCAATGGCTCCTCTCGTGGTTCTGTACGAGATCAGCCTCATTCTCGGCCGGATCTTCCAGCCGCCGGCCGACGCTCCGCCGCGGTTTGCGTTCCTCGGACGGGACGACGACGAGGACGACTTCGAAGAGGACCCTGCCGATGAGCAGGATCACAACGATGACCCCCACCCAGACGATCTAGACTGACCGAATGCTGTTCGACCTCCGCGGCCGAGGGCGTCGCCGCGCCGTCCAGGCCATCTACCTGTCCCTTGCCGTCCTCATGGGCGGCGGCCTCGTGCTGTTCGGGGTGGGCGGAGCGACGAGCGGCGGCCTGCTCGACGCCTTCAAGGCCGACAGCGGGCAGACCAACGTCAACGATCTGTTCAAGAAGCGGGTCGACACCGCGGAGGCCGCCGTCCGGGCGCAGCCGACCAATCCCAAGGTGTGGGGCGACCTCACGCGCGTCCGCTACCTCGAGGCGAGCAGCGGCGACGGGATCGACCAGACCCAGGGCGTCTTCACCGAGAAGGGCAAGGTCCACCTCCGCGAGGCCGAGACCGCCTGGAACAAGTACGTCTCGCTGAGCGACGACAAGCCCTCGGACTCCGTCGCGTCGCTGATGGTGCAGGCCTTCGGACCGGCCGGGCTCAACAAGCCTGACGAGGCCGTGTCGGCGATGGAGGACGTCATCGCCAAGCGCCAGGCCACCGGCCCGCTCTACGTACAGCTCGTCGCGCTCGCCTACCAGGCGGGCGAGACCCGCAAGGCCGAGCTCGCCAGCCAGAAGGCGCTGTCCCTGACGCCCAAGGACGACCGCGAGCAGATCCAAGCCCAGCTCGACTCCCTCAAGCAACAAGCCGCACAGCAGGCGGGCGCCGCCAGCTCTGCCACCCCCGCACCGACGGGCTGAGCGAGCAGGCAGCGAGCCCCCACCCTCGCTATCCTCCCGGACCGCGCCCCTATAGCTCAACTGGCAGAGCAGCGGACTCTTAATCCGAAGGTTCTAGGTTCGATTCCTAGTGGGGGCATGACGAGAAGCCCGGCAAATGCCGGGTTTCTTTCGTTCTCGCGCCACTCTCGACGTAGCGGATATGTCCCCGATATGTCCCGAGAGGGTGGTTGTTGGTGTCGAACGTCTGGTTGTCTCAGGCTGGATCGATCAGCGGGCACGTGTTTCGCGTGGAGCGCGTGGGCGGGCCTGTCTGGTACGCGAAGTACCGGCTGCCGGACGGGCGGCAGGTGCAGAAGAAGATCGCGCCGGCGTGGTGCCGGCCGGGGCGGCCGGAGGACGGGTTCGTGAATCGGCGGGGCGCCGAGGCGTGGCTGAGCGACGTGCTCGCCCAGGCGCACGCGGGGACGCTGCCGGGGATGGTGCGGACCGGCGTGACGTTCTCGCGCGCCGCGGAGGAGTGGCTGCGGTACTGCGTCGAGGACCGGGCGTGCAAGCCGTCGACGATGGTCGATTACCGGCACACGGTCGCCCGGGTGCTCGTGCCGGTGTTCGGTCCGCTGATGCTGGAGGAGATCACGGCGCCCGCGATCGAGGCGTGGCGCGCGTCGCTGACCACCGCTGCGCGGACGCGCAACAAGCAGCTGACGATTCTCAACGGGATCTTCCGGCGGGCGCAAAAGCGGTTCGGGCTGCAGAGGAACCCCGTGCTGGAGATCGAGCGGATGCGTGAGCCGCGACAGGTCAACCTTGACGTGTTCTCGCCGGAGGAGGTGCTGGCCCTCGTGCGGGCGGCGGAGTCCGAGCAGGATGCGGCGGTGTTCCTCACCGCGGCGTTCACGGGGCTGCGGCGCGGCGAACTCATCGCCCTCCGTTGGCGCGACGTTGACTTCGCCGGCTCGGTCATCCGGGTGCGGGCCTCGTACTCCGCCGGGGCGCTGACGAGCCCGAAGAGCGGGAAGCTCCGTTCGGTGCCGATGGCGCCGCAGGTGGCCGAGACGCTCGCGCGGTTCGGACGGTCGGCGTCGGACGATGGCCTCGTCTTCCTCGGCGAGGGCGGCGGCTACCTCGACGGGAGCGCGCTTCGCCGTCGCTACAAGCTCGCGTTGGAGCGAGCCGGTCTGCGGTCGCTGCGCTTCCACGATCTCCGACACACGTTCGGCACGCGGGCGATCAGCAAGGCCGACATCCTCCGCGTCAAGGAGTGGATGGGCCACGCCGACGTCGCCACGACCATGCGCTACCTGCACTACGTCCCGCGCCCCGAAGACGCGCGCCTCATCGCGGCCGCCTTCGAGATCTCGGCGCCACCGGTCATGGCGCTCAGCTCGGAGTCCGCCTGGTCGTCGCAGCGTGGTCCGGGGCACTGACGGAAGCGGTGCCGACGAGCCACGCGGCCCCTCATGTCTACCGCTGACCCCGTCTCGCACCCCGTCCTGCGGCAGGACGGGGTGTGCTGCCGCTCGCCCCGCAGGCAATGGGTTCCCGCGCCCTCCGCGTGCTCGACCACCCGCTCACACCATGTACTTCGTAGCGATGGCAAGAGCGGGTGGTCGAGCCCACTCCGGGCAAGGTGGTGGGAGGGAGGCGGGGCGAGCGGCAGCCGAGGGGCGGATCGGAGGGGGGAAGGTCAATCGGGGGCGGGGTGGGAGATGTTGAGGTTCTTCGCAAGTCGCCGATTGGTCGGCACGCGGCGTCTCTGCCGCAGCGCATGAGCCGTTGTCACGGCGTGATGGCGCGCCGAGGTTGGACGTGTCGTGCCGCCGGTCCTGTTCGGTGGTACCCGCGACGGTGCGGCGGGGTCGAGGCCGTGAGCCCCCGATGATGTATGCCTTGACGCCGCGCGACTCACGCGGGCCACCCTGTCTGCCGTCCAGCGACGGCACCGGGATGCATCTGTGCAGGCATGCACGCGTGCACACTCGAGCGTCGGCAAGCAAACGCTCGAGCGAGCACCAAATCGCGCCCGCGCCCTTGACAAGCGGTCCGCGCCGCTGAGTAAGATCCACCGACACCATTAACAAAGCGCCCCCGCGCCGTTGGAGCGGCCGGGGGCATGGCCCAAGGAGAACAGACCTCCCATGAGCACCGCGCAGCGTAACGACGCCTGCCTGATCGCCGTCGACCCGGAACTCGGCGACATCCTCCGCCGCCAGACCCTCATCGTTCTGGAGGCTCACCACCACTACTTCGAGGACCTCCTCGACTTCAACCCTCAGGCCCAATACGCCCTGTCGGTCATCTACCGCGACGCCTTCGCCGTCCTCGACACCCTCGGCTGGTCACCCGACCCAGACGCGCCAACGATCGACGTCCCACTCACCGCCGGCCACATCATCCAACTCCGCCGCCGCCTCCAAGATCACCGCCACACCAACCTCGACCGCCTCGCCACCCGCGACCGGCAGACCGACCCCGACGAGATCGCGGCCCTCGACGCCCAGATCGATGCCGACCGCCTCGCGGCCCAGGGGCTGGAGACGCTGTTCGGCGTGTGGCAAGGAATGTGCGAGCACGTCACGGAGGAGCCCACTCGATGAGCCCATCGAGCCCACGCGCTACGGCGGCGGCCCATCCGCCGTATGGCGTGGACGCCACCCGATACCGCTTGGTGGCGATGTGCCCGGCGCGAACGACACTGTCTCCGAGTGCGCGGAGGCGAAGCGCACGACGTCTGATCGATGCGGCAGTCTGTGGGAATGGCGAAGGAACCGGCCGTCTGGATTCGCGAAGACCACACGAAGGCGAAGCACGAGCTGCTGCTCGGCTTCTTCAACAAATGGGTCAGCATCCACTCAGAGTTCTTCGCGTCTCGGGGTGGCGGGCTCGTACGAATCTACGACGGGTTCGCGGGTCCCGGGATCTATGCCGGAGGCGAGGCGGGCTCGCCGCGCATTCTGATGCAGGCGTTGGTGGACAACCCGAACCTGCTGAATCGCTGGGCACCCGTGCGCTACGTGTTCACCTTCGTGGAGCAGGACGCCGAGCGTGCCGCGATGCTCGACACGGGCCTGGCTGAGTTTGAGGTCGCATCGCGCGCCGCCGGGCGCTGGAGCGAGCGAATCGCATGGTCGGTGACCTGCGGCCGCTACGAGGACCACGTCCCAGGGACAGTGGTCGAGCGCTCGGCCCTATTTCTATTCCTGGACCCGTTCGGCTACAGCCACGCGCCGATGACGCTCACGCACGATCTCGTTCAGCAACCGAAGAGCGACACCCTGATCTTTCTGCCCTTGAGCTTCGTCAATCGTTTCGTTGGTCGAGAAGGGCAGGAGCGGGCACTTGACCGGTTCTTTGGAACGCCGCTGTGGCGAGACGTTCC
>DASYBY010000346.1:0-3678 GCA_036500525.1 Baekduia sp.
GGGCGAGAGGCTGGGGAAATGATGAGCACGCATCGTGTTGGGCGAAACGGCGAGCGGCGCGAGCAGGTCCGCCGTCGTGGTGGGCGGGCGCGGTACCTGCTGGCGGCGGCGCTCCTGCCGCTGGCGCTGGGCGTGGCGGCCTGCGGATCCTCCGACGACGGCGCGAGCGCGAGCGGCGGCGGCGGCGGCGGGGGCGGGGCGGCGAAGGCCGGCGTGCCCACGGTGAACATCGCGATCACCGCGAGCGAGATGCCGGTGGCCGTCGCGGCCGACCAGGGCCTGTTCAAGGGCGTCAACGTCAAGTACCAGACGGTCGGCTTCGACGCGAAGACGCCGATCTTCCTGAAGGACTCGAGCATGCCGATCACCGAGCTGTCGCCCGTCGAGGTGGCGCAGGAGATCGCCAAGGGCGAGGACATCCAGTACTTCTCGACCACGACCGGTCTGTACTTCTGGAACGGCATCGTCGTCCGGGCACAGGACGCCGGCAAGTACAAGACGATCGCCGACCTCAAGGGCAAGAAGATCGGCCAGCCGGGCTTCGCGACCGGGACCTGGGGCGCGTTCGCGGGCCTGTCCAAGTCGCTCTACGGCCTCAACGCCAAGACGGACTTCAACCTCGTCACGGCCGACCCCGGCGCGCTGCTGGGCCTGCTGCAGGCGGGCAAGATCGACGCCGCGCTGACCTTCGCGGGCCAGGCGGCGACCGGCCTCGCGTCGCCGAAGTTCCACCTGATGGCGGGCCTCGGGCCGCTCTGGCAGCAGAAGACCGGGCAGGCGCCGATGGTCGACGGCCTCGTGGCCCGCACGTCGTGGCTGAAGCAGAACCCCACGATCGCGAAGAACATCGTCGCGGGCGTCGACGCCGGCGTCGACTGGATGATCGCCCACCCGCAGGAGTTCGCCAAGGGCGGCAAGTACGAGAAGCTCGCCGAGGACGACGGCTGGCTGACCGACGCCCCGACGACGGCGGAGATCGTCAAGCTGCTGAAGGCCGGGCAGTGGTACGCCAAGTCGGACCTCTACACGCCGGCCTGGATCGACTCCAACTACAAGTTCGCCGCGCTGGCCCTGGAGGCGACCGGCGACAAGGTGCCGACGAAGGCCCAGCTCTTCGCGGCCCCCGGAGCGGCGCAGTGACCCGCGCCGCTCGGCGGACCCCCGGATGGACGCAGCCATGGCTGCGGTGACCAACCGGGTGGACGGTGCCCCCGGGGCGCGCGGACGGCGCGCCCCGGGAGCCCGGTCGGCGACGCGGCGCGCCGGCGCGCTGCTGGCCCGCTTCCCGCGGACTCGCAGGCTGGTGCTGTGGGTCGCGCCGATCGTGGTGCTGGTACTGCTGTGGCAGCTGGCGACCGACGTCTGGCTCACGCAGGAGCGCCTGTTCCCGCCGCCGGCCGACGTGTGGAGCGCGCTGCGCGACCTGGCGAACAACCACGGCGCGATCAGCGGCACCTACGGCAACGCGCTGGCGACGTTCAAGCGCATCATCATCGCGTTCCTGTTGTCCTTCGTGGTCGGCGCGGGCGTCGGCGTCGTCGCCGGGCGCAAGAAGCTCGTCTTCGACCTGGTCAGCAACCCGCTGTGGGTCATGATGGCCGTGCCGTCGGTGGTCTGGGCGTTCATCTTCGTGGTGATGCTCGGGACCGGCGACATCGTCCCGATCGCCGCGCTCATGGCGTTGTTGGTGCCCAACGTGCTGATCACCGTCGCCGAGGGCACCAAGGGCCTGTCCAACGAGCTGCTGGAGATGGCCGACTCGTACGCCGCCACGTGGCCGCAGCGGCTGCGCGAGGTCTACGTGCCGCAGCTCGTCCCGTACCTCTTCGCGGGCGCCCGCGTGTCGTTCAGCCTCGCGATCAAGGTGTCGGTCGTCGCCGAGGTCATCGGCGTGCAGAAGGGCATCGGCTACGAGCTGGACAACTGGTACACGCAGACCGTCCTCGCGCCGGTCGTCGCGTGGGGCATCGTCCTGACGGCCTTCGGGCTGATCGTGGACTACCTCGTCTTCGCCCCGCTGGAGCGCCGGATGGGGCGCTGGCGCGTCGCCGACGCCGAACTCAACATCGTGCAGGAGGTGGTCTGACCGTGAAGACCCAGGTGAGCGACGAAGGACGGACGGCGGCGCAGGACGGCGCGGCGGTGCCCGACGTCGACCTCGTGAACGTGTCGCTGACGTTCCCGGCGCCCCGCACCGGCAACCTCCAGCCGTTGTACGAGAACTTGTCGTTGTCGGTGGAGCGCGGCAGCTTCACGGTCATCCTCGGGCCGTCGGGCTGCGGCAAGTCGACGCTGCTCAACGTCGTCGACGGGCTGCTGAAGCCCACGAGCGCCGAGGGCATCCGGGTGATGGGCGAGGACATCCGCGACAACCCGGACATGACGCGCCAGTTGGCCTACGTGTTCCAGAGCCCGCGGCTGCTGGCGTGGAAGACGCTGCGCGACAACGCGCTCTTCGGCCTGCGCGGCCTGCGCTCCCAGCCCGAGGAGCGCTGGGACGCGCTGCTGGAGAAGTACTTCGCCATGGTCGGCCTCAGCGAGTACCGCGACTACTACCCGCACCAGGTCTCGGGCGGCATGCAGCAGCGCGCGGCGATCGTCCGCGCCTGGGTCAACGAGCCACGCGTGTTGTTGATGGACGAGCCGTTCAGCCACCTCGACGAGATCTCGGCGGGCGCGCTGCGGCGCGAGCTGATCCAGCTGTGGACGCGCGAGGAGGACCGCCGCACGATCCTGTTCGTCACCCACGACATCAACGAGGCGGTGCAGATGGGCACGCGCGTCGTGATGATGACGCCGCGCCCCGCGGTCATCGCGCACGACGTGCCGATCGACCTCCCGTACCCGCGGCTGCTGGACGACGACGGCGTCTTCGCGATGGAGAAGCGCCTGCGCTCGCTGTTCACCTCGATGGCCGGCGGCGCGACCGCGGAGCCGCTGCCGTGAAGAGCAAGCTCGTCCAGCTCGCGTCGGTCGCGATCGTCATCGTCGTCTGGGAGCTCGTGACGCTCCTGGCCGGCAACGACGTGCTGCCGGGGCCGTGGAAGGTCTTCGGCGTCGTCAAGGACATGATCGGCGACGGCTCGTTCGCCGGGCCGCTGCTCGGCAGCCTCGGCCGGACCGTCGGCGGGTTCGCCGGCGCGATGGTCATCGGCATGGCCTACGGGATCGCCGCGGCGCGCTCGAAGCGCTTCGAGGAGAGCACCAGCAGCGTGTTCAACGTGCTGTTGTTCGCCCCGACGCTGGTGATCGTCTTCGGCGGCCTGCTGGCCCTCGGGTTCTCCTCGTCGTGGGTCGTGATCCTCATCACGACGATCGCCGTCTTCCCCAACGTCGGCGTCTACATGCGCGACGTGATGCGCCACGTCGACGAGGACCTGATCCTCATGGCGCAGTCGTTTCACGCCAGCGGGACGCAGCGGATCCGCGACGTCTACATCCCCTACTTGACGCCGCCGCTGCTGAGCTCGTCGCGCATCGCGCTGAACTCGTCCTGGAAGGTCGTCCTGCTCTGCGAGGTCTTCGGGTTCCCCGGCGGCCTCGGGTTCAACATCCGCAACGCCTACGGGGCCTACAACATCCCGCTGCTGCTGGCGTGGGTCGTGTTCTTCGTCGCGGCGCTCATGATCATCGAGCAGCTGATCCGCGCGTTCGAGTCGGCGGTGATCCGGTGGACGT
>DASYBY010000347.1:0-2343 GCA_036500525.1 Baekduia sp.
GTCGCCCAGCGCCCGCGCGACGATCAGCGGTCCCATGACGAGGTGGTTGGCCAGCGCGACGTCGGGCGCGACCAGCTCGGCGACCTCGCGCACGGCCTCGACGTTGCGCGCGACGTAGTCGGCCACCGCCGCGTCGTCGAGCTCGGCGTAGGTGCGCGCGTCGAGGCCCTCGTAGCGGTCGGCGACGTAGACGGGCAGGATCGTCCCGATGTCGGGGCGGTAGGCGGTGACGCGGCGGCCAGGGCGGATCGCGCGCACGGTGAGCGCGCCGCCGTCCCAGTCGCCGACCGCGCCGACGGCGTCGAGATCCTGCGGGTGGCGCTCCTGGCTGAGCAGGTGCACCTCGTGCCCGGCGCGCGCCAGCGCGCCGGCCAGCAGCGCGTTGTAGACGTTGGAGCCGGTGCCGCGAAGCAGATAGCCGTGGAAGACGAGGATGCGCAAGCTCCTGATCATGGCGGTTGCGCGGCCTCCGACACCAGGGATCGCTAGGCTTTGCCTGGTGAGCCTGAAGCAGCGCTACCGCATGCGCACCCCCTCGACGGGGCGCGAGATCCTCCTCGAGGCCGAGCCGGGTGTGCCTTACCGCGACCGGGACACCGGCGAGACCCTCGAGGTCGTCGGCAAGGTCCTGCCGCTCGCCCCGACCACCTCGCGGCTCCCGTGGGCCGTCGAGAACCTCCGCTTCTGCAACTGGTGCGACCAGCTGGCGCAGAAGGACCTCAACGACTGCCCGACGTGCGGCCGCCGCATGGGCCCCGTCGCCAAGTCGCCGAGCTGAGCCTCCGCGTGCGCCGTCCCGCCACGGCCTGCATCCTCCTCGTCGCCCTCACGGGCGGCCTGAGCGCCTGCGGCGGCGGGAGCACCGGGCACGACGTCGTGCCCAGCAAGACCCCTGAGCTGATCGCGCCCGAGAACGCGTCGATCGGCACGGCGACGCCGGCGTCCGACGGCTCGTCGTCCTCGACGACGAGCAACGACTCGGCCTCCAGCTCGACGCCGTCGGGCACGAGCACCGACTCGTCGTCGGGCACCTCGTCGCCCTCGAGCGCCGGGACGAGCAGCGGCACGTCGTCCGGCACGTCCTCGGGCACCTCCAGCGGCACCGGCACGGCGACGCCGCCCAGCACGGGCGCGGCCACCGGTGGCACCGGCGCGGCCACGGGCGGCACGGGCGCGGCGACCGGCGGCGGCACCGCGACGACGCCGCCCGCCACCGGTGGCGGCACCGGCACCACCGACTCCGGGGGCTTCAGCGACTTCTGCGCGCAGAACCCCGGCGCGTGCGCCGACTAGCGCCGGCGCCGCCCGCCGGGTTCGGCGCGCACAAGCCCAGCGCCTGCGCCGACTGAGCGCGGCGCGCCCCGCCCCTACGGCGTGGAGACGATCCGCGCCGAGTACATGATGCGCGCGGTGCGGTACAGGCAGTAGTAGCGGCCGATCTGGTTGACGGCCTGCGCGGTCTGCGTCTGGCTGTCGTCGCAGGTCCCCTGCGCGCGGCTGGCGCGCCACGAGGTGTCGCCCCCGAGGCCCGCGGCCAGCGCCGGCGCCCAGGTCGGGACCGTCAAGCCGATGACATAGCCCTTCTTGACCGGGATCGTCGTCGCCAGCGGGAACTCGACCGTCTGGCCGAAGTACGGCGTGAGCTTCTGGACCTCGCCCTGGGCGACCAGGCGCGCGTGCAGCTTGGTGCCCATGCGCAGCACGGCGATCGCCGCCTGCGGCTCGCCGCCCAGCGACTTGTTGAAGAAGTCGATCTGCTTGTCGCTCGGCGTCGACAGCGTCACGGTCCACGAGACGATCACGCCGTCCTTGGGCACCGTGTAGAGGCCGCGGTTGGTCCCGACCTTGGCCTGGTAGCCCGTCGTGCGCCCGAGGGCGTAGCACGGGCTACCCGGACAACTCGGCGTGGCCGGACCGGGGTCGACCAGCGGGATGTTGTCCAGCGTCGCGGGCGCGACGGCCGGCAGGGCGAGTCCGGCGCTGACGACGGCCGCCAGGACGAAACGGAAGCGAGGCATCAGGGCCATTCAACACGAACCAGCGGCAGAGTTGCGGCTCAGAGCATGCAGCCAAGGCTCGCCAAAGTGGTGCACGGCCGTTTCCTACCCTGGAGGACATCGTCCCCTCCCCCGCCCCACCGACCGCGATGGACCGCCGGTTGGTCGTGCTGCTGGCCGTCGCCTGCGGCGCGACCGTCGCCAACCTCTACTACGCCCAGCCACTGCTGGACACGATCGCCGGCGACCTCGGCGTCAGCTCCGGCACCGCCGGGCTGCTCGTCACGGCGTCGCAGATCGGCTACGCGGTCGGCCTCGTGCTGCTCGTGCCGCTCGGCGACCTGCT
>DASYBY010000348.1:0-5356 GCA_036500525.1 Baekduia sp.
GTGCCGACGTGCTCGATCCCGATCGCCGTCCAGTTCAGGCCGACCGTGTGGCGGCAGATCCACTTCAGCGAGACGAGCTGGTGGATCGTCCCGCTCTGGTCGATGACGAAGTGCGAGCAGGTCCCGGGGCGCTCGTGCAGCTCGGGGTCGGGCGCGTCGGAGACGAAGGTGTTGAACGTCGCGCTGAACGAGGTGTTGGCCGTCAGGTGCTCGACGATGACCTTCGGCGCGATCAGCCGCGCGCGGTGCAGGCCGTAGTGGCGGACGGCGTAGGCGCGGGTCTCGGCGATGCGGGCCGACCCGAACGGGATCGGGTCGTGGACGATCGGCGGGGCGAGCATTCAGCCGAGAAGGTACCGCCACGACAGCGCGACCTCGTCGACCGGCTCGATCCCCACGCGCTCGCCGTCGACGCGCACCTCGCTGCCGTCGGGCGTGACGTCGACCTCGGCGCGGACGTCGTTGCGCACCATGTCGGCGGCGCCGATCGTGCGGCAGCCGTGGACGATCGAGCGCGGGCGGGTCGTCGGCAGCTCGGTGTCGGCGGCCGCCGCGGCGGTGAAGGCCAGCGACAGGCGGGCGGGCGCCCCGCCGAGCGCGCCGATCTGGCGGCGGATGGTGACCGGCTCGCACAGCATGGTGGTGGCATTGGGATCGCCGCTGGCGCCCCAGACCGACATCCCCATCTTGACCACCAGCTCGGGCCGGATGCCGAAGTTCTGCGGGAGCCAGAAGACGCAGTCGGCGATGCGGCCGGGGGTCAGCGCGCCGACGTCGTGCGACAGGCCGTGCGTGATCGCCGGGTTGATGGTGACCTTGGCCAGGTGGCGCAGCACGCGCTCGTTGTCGGCCGGGCCGGCGTAGCCGGCGGTGCCCCGGGCGCGCTTCATCACGTCGGCGTTCTGGATCGCGCGCCGGACGACCTCCCCCGCGCGGCCCATGCCCTGGCTGTCGGAGGAGAGCATGTGGACGATCCCGAGGTCGTGCAGGACGCCCTCGGCGGCCATCGTGCCCGGGCGGACGCGGGCGTCGGCGGCGGTGCGGTCACCGGCGATCACGCCCGGCTCCAGCACGTGGACGGCGGCGACCATCGCGGCGTGCTCGGCGGCGGTGTCGACGCCGAAGGGCACGGTCGGCGCGGTCGAGGAGGTCAGGATGCGCTCGCGGCCGGCGAGGCGCAGCAGGTCGGGCGCGTGCCCGCCGCCGGCGCCCTCGATGTGGAACGCGTGGACGCTGCGGCCGGCGAACGCGTCCAACGTGCCCTCGACCGAGAGCACCTCGTTGAGGCCGTCGGTGTGGATCGCCAGCTGGACGTCGAAGCGGTCGCAGACGTCGAGCGCGGTGCGGATCTGCATCGGCCCGGCGCCGACGTCCTCGTGGATCTTGAGGCCCGCGCCGCCGGCCCGCAGGCCGTCCTCGACCGGACCGGGCCGCGAGGACGAGCCGCGCACGAGCAGCGCGACGTTGATCGGGACCTCCTCGAGCGCCGCCCACGCGGTGGCGAGCCCGGCCTCGGGGTTGGTCCCGAGGTTCCAGACCGGTCCGTAGTCCTGACTGACCATCGTCGTCACGCCGCCGGCCAGCAGCGCGTCGGTGACCTGCGGCGACAGCCAGTGCACGTGCGTGTCGATCCCGCCGGGCGTGACGATCATGCCGGTCGCGTCGAGCACCGCGGTCGTGACGTCGACGACCACGTCGATGTCGTCCATCGTGTCGGGGTTGCCGGCGCGGCCGACGCTGACGATCCGGCCGTCGCGCACGCCGAGCGAGGCGTAGCGGATGCCGAGGACCGGGTCGATGATGAGGCCGCCGACGATCGCGACCTCCACCCCGCCGCGCTCGGCGCGCACGCCGAGCCCGTCGCGCAGGGTGTTGCCGAAGCCGGGGACGAGCTGGTCGGGGCCGTGGACGTCGTCGCGCTCGGCGACGACCGAGAGCGTGGTGTCGCCGAGGCGGACGGGCTGGGCCTCAGGCACCGGCGTAGCCCTTCTCGCGCGCGGCGGCCAGGGCGGCGTCGCGGGCGCCGGGCGCGTCCAGCGGGCCGTCGACCAGCTCGCCGTGGCCGCGCACGACGCGCGCGCCGCCGATCGGCGTCAGCGCGACCTCGCGCGGCTCGCCGGGCGTGAAGAACACCTTCGTGCGGGCGGGCACGGCCAGGCGCATCCCCCACGCCGCGGCGCGGTCGAAGCGCAGTGCGCGGTTGGTCTCGAAGAAGTGCAGGTGGCTGGTGACGCCGATGGGCACCGCGCCCTCGTTGACGACCTCGACGCGCGCGGCGGCGGTGGCGAGCCAGGGGATCTCGGGCTCGCCGTCGGGCGGCGCCGCGGTCGCCGGGCCGAGCGGGTCTTCGAGGATCACGAGGTGGCGTCCGTCGCGGAACACGGCCTCGACCTCGATCTTGGGGACGAGCGCGCGCACGCCGGCGAGCACGTCGTCCTCGCCAAGCACGTCGCGGCCCTGCGCGAGGACGTCGGCGTAGCGCAGCCCGTCGCGCGCCAGCTCGCAGACGGCGTCGGCGATGATCGCGGTCGCCTCGGCCTGGTTGAGCTTCAGCCCGCGCGCGCGGCGGGCGCGGGCCAGCTCGGCGGCGAGGAAGAGCAGCAGGCGATCCTGTTCCTGGGGCAGCAGCCTCATCGGGGCTGAGCCTAGTCGCCGGGGGCGGCGCCGGAGTGGTGCGGCCGGAGCGCCGGTCCGCGCCAGTGCGGCGCCCGCCGGGCCTGGCATCCTGCCGGGCAGATGACGACCCCTGCCGCCGCCGGCCTGTCCATGCCGCCCGAGTGGACGCCGCACGAGCGCACGCTGATGGCGTGGCCGTGCCGGCGCGAGCTGTGGGACGGTCAGCTGGGCGCGGCCAAGGTCGAGAGCGCGGGCGTCGCCAACGCGATCGCGGCGTTCGAGCCGGTGACGATGGTCGTGCGCGACGCGGCCGACGCCGCCGAGGCACGCGCCGCCTGCGCCGCCGGCGTCGAGATCCTGGAGATCCCGGTCAACGATTCGTGGCTGCGCGACAGCGGCCCGATCTTCGTCGTCGACGACCACGACGCGCCCACGGTCCGCACCGGCGTCCACTTCGGCTTCAACGCGTGGGGCGACAAGTTCGAGGGCTACGCCGACGACCAGGCCATCGGCGGGCGGCTCGCGCGCCACGTCGGCGCCGAGGTCGCCGAGGCGCCGCTGATCCTCGAGGGCGGCTCGATCGCCGTCGACGGCACCGGCGTGCTGCTGACCACCGAGGAGTGCCTGCTCAACCCCAACCGCAACCCGCAGCTGGGCCGCGAGCAGATCGAGCAGCACCTGAAGGAGTTCCTCGGCGTGACGCAGGTCGTCTGGCTCGGCCGCGGCCTGGTCGAGGACAAGGACACCGACGGCCACGTCGACCTGATCGCCGCCTTCACCCGGCCGGGGACCGTCCTGCTCCAGCGCGCGGCGGCCGACAACCCCAACCACGACAACCTGGCCGCCAACCGCGAGATCGCCGTCGCCGCGGGCCTGGAGGTCATCGACTTCGACCCCTTGGCCTACGCCGAGGTCGAGGGCGAGCAGATCGTCGCCTCCTACATGAACTTCTACGTCGGCGACCGCTTCGTCATCGTCCCGATCGCCGGCCAGCCCGACCTCGACACCGAGGCCCTCGCCCGCATCGCCGACGCCTACGGCGGCGCCAAGGAGATCATCGGCGTCCCCGGCGTCATCCACGCCTTCGGCGGCGGCGGCCCCCACTGCATCACGCAGCAGGTGCCGGCGCTCTCGCCCACCGCGCGATAGCGATCGGGGCGGCATCGCCGGGCCGCCTATTCCGGATTTTCAGCCGCGCTATTCCGGATTCTGAGGCCTGCTATTCCGGATTTTGAGGCCTGCTATTCCGGATTTTGAGGACCCTGCGCTACGCTTCTTCGATGGCGCTCGTCTCCCGCAACCTCGAAGGCGAGCTGCGCGACATCCTCCGCGTCAGCCGGGCCGGCGCCATCCTCGGCCCGCGCCAGTCGGGCAAGAGCACGCTGGCCAAGCAGCTGCAAGCGACCGGGTTGGTACCGCACTACTTCAGCCTCGACGACGAGAGCCTGCGCAGCGCGGCACGCACCGATCCCGACGGCTTCGTCGCCGACCTCCCCCGGCCGGCCGTCATCGACGAGGTGCAGCGCGCGCCCGACCTGCTGCTGGCGATCAAGCAGGTGCTCGACGCCGAGCCGGACGTCACCGGTCAGTTCCTGCTCACCGGGTCGGCCAACCTGCTCACCACCCACCGCGTGGCCGACGCGCTGCCGGGTCGCGTCGAGTACGTCAACCTCTGGCCGCTCTCCCAGGGCGAGCTGCACGGTCGGCGCGAGACGCTGATCGACCGACTGCTCGCCGGCGAGGTCCCGCAGATCCACGACGCCCCGCGCGGCCGGCGCGCGCACGCCGACGCGATCGTCGCCGGCGGGTTCCCCGAGGGGCGCGCCCGCGAGACCGCCCGTCAGCGCCGGCGCTACTTCGAGTCCTACATCCAGGGCATCGTCGCCCGCGACCTGCCGGACATCAGCGAGATCCGGGTGGAGCCCGCGCGCATCGAGCAGCTCCTCCGCGTGCTGGCCGCGCGGACCAGCGGGCTGGTCAACTACTCGCGGATCGGCGCCGAGGTCGGGCTCACCGAGAAGACCGCCAAGGCCCACATCGAGCTGCTCGAGCAGCTGTTCCTGGTGTTCACGCTGCGGCCGTGGTCGGTGAATCTCGGGTCACGGCAGGTCAAGACGCCCAAGGTGCTCCTCACCGACAGCGGCATGGCCGCCGCCCTCGTCGGCGCGGACGCCCGTCGCTACGCCGCCCCGGACCAGGGTCAGCTCGCGGGCATGTTGTTGGAGACCTTCGTGACGATGGAGATCGTCAAGCAGACCGGTTGGTGCGAGGCCTCGGTCCGGCTGTTCTTCTATCGCGACCACGACCAGCGCGAGGTCGACGTGGTGATCGAGTCGGCCACCGGTGACGTCGCGGGCGTCGAGGTCAAGGCGACCGCGAGCACCGCGCCGTCCGACGCCAAGGGGCTGCGCTTCCTCCGCCACAAGCTCGGCGACCGCTTCACGGCCGGCATCGTGCTCTACGCCGGCGCGCACACCGTGGCCATGGGCGACCGCCTCTGGGCGGTGCCGCTGGCCGGGCTCTGGGCCTGACGGCCTAGCCGTTCTGCTTGCGCGCGCCCCGCAGGCGGGTGCGCTCCTGGTGCTTGTCGACGACCTTCGCGATGAGCTGGAGGTACTGCTGGACGCCGGTGGCCTTGGCGCGGCCTTCGCGGAAGGCCTGCTCCCAGTCGGCGACCTTCGCGCCGTGCTCGACCATCAGGTTGAAGAAGTCGCGGCGGATCTCGATGCGGACGCGGGCG